>DATFVZ010000095.1:0-66191 GCA_035259785.1 Gemmatimonadales bacterium | reverse complement strand
AGAGTTGAAGGCTGATAGCTGGGAGCTGATCCTCTTCGGCCGCATGGCCATCGACGACTACAACCATCAGGTCGGTATGCTCGTCGCGGAGCTGCTCGGTCTCCCGTGCGTGACGGCGATATCCCATCTCGATCTCGAAGGCGCAAAGGGAGTGGCGGAGCGCGAGATCGAGGGCGGCATCGAGGTCGTCGAGTTCCCCCTCCCCGCCGTCCTCACCATCGACAAGGGCCTGAACGAGCCGCGCTATCCCGCCCTCAAGGGCATCATGGCCGCCAAAAAAAAGCCTCTCGCAGTGAAGCCGGTACAACCCGGACCGGGTGGCATCGACGTCGCTGCGCTCACACCGCCCCCGGACCGGAAGGAAGGGAAGATCGTGGGCGAAGGCGTGGGCGCTGTCGGCGAGCTGGTCCGATTGCTGCGCGAGGAAGCGAAGGTTCTATGAGCGCAGTCCTCGCGGTGCTGGAGCAACGCGGCAACGCCCTGCGCAAAGTGTCGTATGAGGTCGTGACTGCTGCACACCGCCTGGGCGGAACGATCGAAGCCGTCGTGTGCGCGACGACCGGAGGGGCCGTGCAGGGAGCCGAACAGCTCGGCAAGTTCGGCGCCGATAAGGTCGTGACGCTGACCAATCCGTCGTTCGCAAAGTACGATCCCGAAGGCTCTGCTCAGGCGCTGGCCGACCGAGCCCGGCAAGGGGGATATCAGGCGCTGGTGTTTGCGGCGAGCGCCACGGGCAAGGACCTCGCGCCCCGCGTCGCCGCCAAACTTGGCGTCGCGGTCGTCGCGGACATCACGGAGCTTTCCGCCGAAGGTGGCGCGATTGTCGCGACTCGCCCGGTGTACGCCGGAAAGGCTCTCCAGAAACTGAAGGTCCGCGCGCAACCGGCGGTCCTCTCAGTGCGGCCGAATGTCTTCACACCCGTCGAGCGTCCCAAAGCAGGTGCCGCGGAAACTATTGCCGTCGCTATCTCACCGAGCCGGGTCGTCGTGCGGGAAGTGAAGGCGGCGCCCGAGGGAACTCTCGACGTTGCGGAAGCGCAGGTGATCATCTCCGGTGGCCGGGGGCTGAAGGAGCCCGCGAATTTCAAGGTCCTCGAGGACCTGGCGCGCGCGTTTGGGGGTCGCGCAGCCGTCGGTGCGTCCCGCGCGGTAGTGGATGCCGGCTGGCGTGCCCACGCCGATCAAGTCGGACAAACGGGCAAGACGGTCAGTCCGTCGCTCTACATCGCGGTAGGGATCTCCGGCGCCATCCAGCATCTAGCCGGGATGCGCACGTCCAAAATCATCGTCGCGATCAACAAGGATAAGGACGCTCCCATCTTCAAAGTGGCGGACTACGGCGTGGTCGGCGATCTGTTCGAGATCGTACCCAAGCTCGCTGACGAGATCCGGAAACTGCATGGATAAGGGAGGGGGGACGGGGGAGGGGTTCGTTCCCGCGCGATACCAGCCGGCGCTGCCGCTCGACAAGCTCGTCATTGAGGAAGGATCCGACGGCGCGGGCGACAAGATGGAGCTGGACGTGGTCATCGTCGGTGCGGGACCAGCGGGGCTGTCCTGCGCGATCGAGCTCGCCAAGCTGGCGAAGGCCGACGGCTCCGAGCTGAACGTTGGCGTGCTGGAGAAGGCGGACGCGCTGGGCGAGCATTCGCTCTCTGGCGCCGTCATCAACCCGCGAGCGTTCCGTGAACTGTTTCCCGATCTGAAAGACTCGGACTTCCCATTCCGGGCTCAGGTGTCAAAGGAATCCGTCTATCTCCTGACCGCCGGCTCCAAGATTCGACTCCCAACGCCACCGTCGATGCGCAATCACGGGAACTATGTGGGCTCGATCTGCGAGATCGTCCGGTGGCTGGGCGCCAAGGCGGAAGCGCTCGGCGTGAATCTTTTCACCGGCTTTCCGGCGGCGCAGCTCCTGGTACGGGGACAGGCTGTCGCCGGAGTGCGGACCGCGCCCGCGGGCCTCAGTCGCGACGGTACGCCAACGGCCGGCAGCTCGGCGCCGAACGATCTGACGGCGAAGGTCACGGCCCTCGCCGGCGGCACGCGCGGGCTCCTGGCGCAGGCGTGGTGCGAATGGCAGCACGTAGGGTCGCAGAACCCACAGATCTTTGCGCTCGGGGTCAAGGAGCTGTGGGAAACAAAGCAGCCGCTCGACCGCGTGATTCACACCTTAGGGTGGCCGCTGCCGACCGATGCGTTCGGCGGCAGCTTCATCTATCCGCTCGAGCCGAATCTTGTCGCGCTCGGACTCGTAGTCGGCCTCGATTATCGGGACGCCAGTCTCGATGTGCACGTACTGCTGCAGCGCTTCAAGCAGCATCCGTTGCTGCGGTCGTTGCTCGCGGGCGGCGAAATGGTGGAGTGGGGTGCCAAGACCATTCCGGAAGGCGGGTACTTCTCGCTGGCGGAACGCCGGGCGGGGGATGGCGTCGTGTTGCTGGGCGACGCCGCAGGGTTCGTGGATGTCCCCTCTCTCAAGGGCATTCATTACGCGATGCAATCCGGCATCTACGCGGCACGGGCGATCTTCCAAAGTCTCAAGACCGGCGCCTCGCTGGCTGAGTACGACCGGCTGATTGCTCGCTCCTATGTCGCCGACGACCTCCATCGCACTCGCAACATGCGCCTTGCGTTCCGTGACGGATTCTATCTGGGGGGCTTCCAGGCCGCGCTTATGACATTGACGGGAGGCCGGTTTCCGGGTGGCCGGTATCTGATGCATGCCGACGCCGAAGTGGCCAAGACCCCGGGCACCCCGGACGTGCGTCCGGGGTTCGAACATCCGGTGGGCGTCAGTAAGGTCGACGCCGTTTTCAAGTCTGGTAACTCGACACGCGATACGATTCCCAGTCACCTGATCGCGAAGACCGACGTGCCGCCCGAAGTCGCGCGGTTCTATGCGCATATGTGTCCGGCCGGAGTCTACGAGGTTACGGATGACGGCCTGCGGATCAACGCGCCCAACTGCGTGGATTGTAAAGCGACGGACGTGCTCGGTCCCCGCTGGACGCCGCGCGAGGGGGGCAGCGGCCCGAAGTACAAACGCATGTAGGACGGTGAGCTACGTGCGCAACTCTTGAAAGTAGCGGCGCGCCCGCTCCGCTAGCAGCGCGGTGGAGAGTGGCAGATTCCGCTTGACCCACAACATCGTGCGCTGCCCGCTCGGGAAGCGTCGCGCACCGTCATGATTCGTCATCCCCGCCATCTGCGACAGTGTGATTCCAAAGATCTCCTTGCTCGCGCGGTCGAGCGCCACACCGAACTGCTCATCGTCGTCGGCACCCAGGATGTCGGTGTGGGCGTGGCCGACTTCCTCGAGGGGTCCCGTGTATGATTCCTCGCGCTGGGTGTCCAGCGTGTAGCCGCAATACAACGCGAAGGTGTGCAAGCCCGCGAGCGTGTTCCACAAGTTCTCGAGTTGAACGGCTCCCGCCGTATTGCCCTCTCGCCACAGGATACTGCCCATCTCGACGAAGACTCGAGTCCTGCGGCCGAACCCCTGGATGCGCGACAATATGGGCACCATGACGCTGCGGAAGCGCGGCCATTCGGGAACGCCATCGGGCAGGAATGCCGCCATAAGCTCGGCGGCGTCGATCAGGTCGAGCCGACCCGAATACACGAGCGTTTGGGGATGGAACTTCTCCTCGGCGAGACGCGTCGTGAGCCGGTCCCTGAGCTCGGGAGTGCCGATCACGATGACGCTATTACTGCGGCGGATCCCGCCCTCGAGAAACGCGTAGATCGATTCAGTCAGCGAATCGCTGGTACGATGAAACTGCGCGAAATGCCGGCCCGCGGGCGCTTCGGCCAGAAGGGCCACGAGCCTATTCGATTGAGTCGTGGTAGTAACGGCGCGCCCGCTGCAGCAGGGCGACCGAGGCGGAAGGCAGGTTGCGCTTCACCCACAGCATCGTGCGTTGGCCGCTCGGAAAACGGCGCTCGCCGTTGTTGTGGTTTGATAAACCGACCATGTCGGACAGCGGCACGCCGAACACGTCGCGGCTGGCGGCGTCGAGTGCTACGCGGAAGCGCTCGTCGTCCGGTGTGCCGATGATGTCCGAGTGCGTCCGCCCGATCTCCTCGAGCGGCCCGTTGTAGGCATGGTCGTGATGCACGTCGAGCATGTAACTGCAGAACATCGCGAACGGATACAGGCATGCGAGCTCGTTCCAGTACTGCTCGAGCGCGATGGCGGCTCCCTGCTTTCCTTCCTGCCACAACACATTCACCATCTCGCCATACGCCCGGGTAGTACCGCGCCCGAACGCCTGTATCCGCTGGAAAACGGCGCCCAGGGCGCGCCGGAAATCTTCCCAGAGCGGTATGTCATTGCACATGAACTTCCGCAGCGTCAGCTCGGCATCGTGCAGCTCGAGCTGGCCGCTCTTCAGAAAGCGACCAGGGTCGAGATCCTGCTCGCGCAGGCGCTCCAGGAACAGCTCGATGTGCGCCGGCGTCGCGATCACGACGACCCCATTGCCGCGCCGCAGGCCCGTCTCCAAGTACAGCGTGACGGCTTCCGTGAGGGCCTGCGGGTCGCGGTGCAGCTGAGCGAAGTGCCGGTTGACGGGAGCTTCGATCAGCAGCGGATGGACGAGCGAATTAGTCATTGGAACCGAAGAGTAGGAGATGACAATTCGAGCAACAATCAGTCAAACGGGGGAAACTCACGGCGGATGTCCTCCTTCCGATGGACTAGTTCCTTGGGTGGAAATCCGCAAAACTGAGCTTGATACCGTCCAGAATGAATTGCACAGCGATGGCCGACAACACGAGACCCATCAGTCGGGTCAGGATGCGCATTCCGGTCTGGCCGAGCCGCCGCTCGACGAGCGACGCCGCCGACAATACGAAATAGCTGAGCAGCGCGGTGAGAAAGATCGAGATGTAAACCGCCGCGGTCGCGGCCGTCGATTTCGCGCCGAGCGCGAGCACCATCACGGTGGAGATCGCTCCGGGCCCCGCGAGCATCGGTACGCCGAGGGGCATAACGCCGATGTCGTCTTTCTGAATGCCTTCAGCGGTCTCGATTGGGGTCTCGCGCTGCTGGCTGCGGCGCGCCTGCACCATGTCGAGCGCATTCAAGCCCATGAGCACGCCGCCAGCGACCTTGAATGCCCCGATGGTGATCCCGAAGATCCTGAAGATTATGCTGCCGCCCAAGGCGAACGCCGTGAGCGTAATGGCGCAGGTCCACGCGCCCCCCCGCGCGAGCACGCGGCGCTGCTGCGGCGAGTCGCGTGCCGTCATCGCAAGGAAGGTGGGGATGACTGCGAACGGGTCGACGATGAAGAAAACCGACGTGAAAATCAGGAGCAGGTCCATCACGCGGCCGCTCATGATGTGCGATCCGTCAGATCGCTACCTGAACGACGCGATCCTTCCCCATCTTCTTGGCGTCATACATCGCCTGATCGGCCCGTCGCAGCAGGTCGTCGGTGCTGGCATCGGTCGCCGCACACGACACAACGCCGATACTCGCCGTCACGTTCGGTGTTCCCTTGAAGACATTGCGGAGTCCAGCGACGAGCCGTTTGGCGGCGGCATCCGCAAGGTGTGCGTCGGTCTCCGGCATCAGCACCGCAAACTCGTCGCCGCCGAGTCGGCCGACGATATCTGAGTGCCGGACAGACGACCGCGTCGCGTCGGCGACCAGCCGCAGCACTGCGTCCCCCGTTTGATGTCCGTGCGTGTCGTTAATGATCTTGAAGTTGTCGAGATCCATGTACAGCAGCGCCAGCGGACGCGGATAGCGCCGGTTGCGGTCCAACTCCTCACCGAGCCGGTCGGCAAAGGCCCGCGCGTTCAGCACGTTGGTCAAGGGATCCTGGATCACGAGCTGGGCGAGCTGGGCCTGGCTGCGCCGCAAATTCCGCAGACCCGCCATGGCCACGACAAGGACTGCGACGTAGGCGGCAGCGTTGCCCATGCGCCACGCCAGCGACGTGTCTCCGGGCATCTGGTCGATCGCCACAGTTTCGCGCAGCGCCACCGACGCGACGCCGAACACAACGCCCCAAATGAGGCCGTCGGTCCAGGTCACCAGCAGGACCGGGATGACGTAGAGGATGCCGAGACGGGCTGTCGGAGGGGTGGCGCTGTTCGCCCAGTAGACCAGCATCGTGAGCAGGACATAGCCCACGAGGCGGAGCACGCGCCCGACGGACCTAGACTCCGCCATCAATAGGGGGCGTCGGCAACGTGCTGGGGATCGTCCAGAACCAGGGCCTCCAGCGCTGTGCCGGCTGGTACCGCCTGCATTTCCGCGGGGACGATGAGCAGCGCGTTCGCACGTACCATGCTGGTGAGAATGCCAGACCCCTGCGGTCCTGTCAAACGTGCTTCTCCATCCTCTACTATAACGCGGAGGAAGTGACGCAGCTTGGGACCCAGCGTCACCGGCTCGCGCACCACGACTGGCACCGTCCGACGAAACGGCAGGCGATGGCCCTGCATCCGCCGGATTGTGGGGCGCACAAACAGCTCGAACGTGACCATCGTACTCACGGGATTGCCCGGCAGGCCGAGCCAGGGGATGCCGCCGATCGTGCCGAATCCCACCGGTGCACCTGGACGCATCGCAATGCGCCAGAACTTGAGTTCACCGCCCATCTCCTGAAGCACATCGCGCACGAAGTCGTGCTCGCCCACACTCACGCCGGCCGTCGTCACGATGAGGTCTGCGCGCGTTGCCCCTGCAAGGTGTTCGCGGAGACTTTCCTTAGTATCTCGCGCAATCCCCAAATTGAGAGGCTCGGCGCCGGCGCGGCGAATCAGGGCGTCGAGCGTGTAGGAGTTGGAGCTCGCGATCTTCCTGCCCGCCAGGATTTCCTCGCTGCGGTCCAGGTCCACGATCTCATCGCCCGATCCCAGATAGGCGACGCGCGGCGCGCGATGAACGCGCACGCTGCTGTGCGCGATCGATGCAAGTACGCCGAGCTGAGCCGGTCCCAGTGCCGTGCCCGACTCCAACACGACGCTGCCTTTCCTGATGTCCTCGCCCCGGCGACGAATGTTCTTCCCGGCATCGCGGGCGTTCTTGATCGTCACTGCGCCGGTCCGGGGCTGCGTGTCTTCCTGTCGAATCACCGTATCCGCGCCCTGGGGCAGGGGTGCGCCTGTAAAGATCCGGGTCGCCTGCCGGGGTCCGATCGTCTTGCTTGGAAATTGGCCGGCGGCGACGGTTTCGATGACATCGAGATCGGCGCCGCCGTCGGTTAGGTCCCCGCTACGGACCGCGTAGCCATCCATCGCCGAGTTGTCCCAGGGTGGCAAATCGATGGGGCTGGTGATGTCTTCGGCCAGTACTGCGTCGAGTGCGGCGCGGAGGGATCGACGCTCCGGCCCGAGCGGCTGGAAATTGCTGATGATGAGGCGCGCCGCTTCAGCGGGGGTCATGGCGGCAGGATCTTGGCACGGTCCCACGCGAGGTTGGCCAGCGTCACCAGCCACGACGTGTCGCTGAAGCGAAACACCGGAAACGGCGCGCGAAACCCAGCGTCGTCCGTCACCATCGCGATCCAATCGCCGGGATCGTGAACAGCCGGATCGAAGATCGGTTTGGGTCCGGCAACGGTGCGATATACTTCGATTTTGGGAAGCGGAGCCCGCTTGAACCCTTCCACGACCACGATATCGGCACCTCCGAGATAGCGCCGCGCCAGGGTGATAGGATCGGATTCAGCCGGCGTGCGCTCGAAGAGGATGCGCTCGCCCGGCGCTTCCATCAGCACGCGCTCCGCCTTCCCTTCGTGCCAATGCCGCCAGGTGTCTTTGCCTTTCTGATCCATATCGGCGGGGTGCGAGCCGTGCTTGATCGTCATCACTCGGAACTTGCGACGCACGAGCTCCGCCGCGAGCGCCACGAGAAACGTCGTCTTGCCCGCGTTCTTGAGTCCAATGATCGAGATTATGCGCGTTGCTGCCACATCGCCTCCGCCCGCTCCAGGTCTGCCGGGGCGTTCACGTTGAAGAACAGCTGCGCAGGGTCGCCGAGCTCCCTGACTCGAGCGAGGGAGAGGATACCGACGCGCACGTCGGGGTGGAAGGAGATGGCCCGCAGATCGCCCGCCGTGAGGCGTTTCTCGATGGCAGGGCCGCACGCCGGGCCATAGACCGCGCAGAGCGGCTCGAGGCCACGCCGACCGGAGCTCTCCGGTAGGACGGCATCGTAGTCACCGTTCGCGAACCAGTCCACGAGTGAGCTGAGCAGCGGGCCGCTGAGAAAGGGCATGTCCCATGCCGCGCAGAGCACGGGTCCTTCACCGGCCGTCACCGCGGTGTAGATGCCCCCGAGTGAACCAAAGCCGGGTCGCACGTCGGCCAGCGTGTTGAGGTCGGGTCGCCAGGTCGCGGCATCGGGTGCATTGGCGATGAGGAGCGGCCGCTCGTTGAGCACCCCCGTCATCGTGTCGACGACGCGATCGAGAATGCGCTCCCCACGGACTTCGAGCAGACCCTTGGGAATCCCGCCGTACCGGCTCGCCGCCCCGCCGGCCAGCACCGCTCCGCGCAACTAGTAGCGCCTGCCGCGTGCCTTCTCGAGCACGATGTCGAGTCCCAGCGTGAGCGAGAGGTGGTGGTAGGTCTTGATCTCGGTCGGGGCGACTTGCGTGGCAGGATCCGCGGGCCCGGCGACCTGCTCGAACGAGGTGATGGCGTCGCGCAGCTCGAGACGGATCTGATATCCCCCGCTCTTCGAGAGCGGTTGGGTGAGCCCCCCCGCGAGCCCGAAATAGGGCGCTCCGCTCCGGGGGGAAAGATCCTTGATGACCGGCAGCTCCTGCGGGCCGACCCCGGTGAGAAAGTAGTTCCCGGACACCTCCACGTAGCTATGCGGCATGCTGACGATACCGATATTGCCGCGGATGTACGGACTGAGCGACTTCGCGGCTGAGGCCCGGAGCGTCGCACCCAGGAAGAGACTGATCGCCCCACCGGAGCCGGCTCGCGATGCGATATCATCGCAGGCTGCCTGAATCCGGGCCGTGTCCCCAGGAGCGATGTGGACCGCGGTGCAGCCATCGTCCATTGGCAGCCCCATGTACGAAATCTCCGCGTGCATGCCAAAGTGCGACGAAAAGAAGTAGGTGGCCGACGCGCCCAGAACGACGCTCGACGACACGTCCCGTCTCAGGTGCAGCGTGTCGAATTCGGCGCCGGCGGTAACGGGTTGATTCCTGACCTCCCACAGCGAGTGTCCAGATATCCCTCCACCCAGAATCGTCAACACCAGCTGCGCACGAGAGGGCGTTTGCGCGCTGACGCCGGAAACCCAGAGCACTAGGAACGACACGCACGCGGCAGATTTCATCGAGCCTCGAGGTGACTGTGTTCGACGGCCAGGCACTGATCCATGACGAACGGAATTCCTGCAGCCGCGGCGCGTGCCGCTGCCGCGGCGTCCACCACACCTTGCTGCAGCCAGATCAATTGCGGGCGGATCGCGATTGCGTCATCCACCACGCCGCCCGCATGCTCGCTGCGCCGAAAAACATCGACGATATCGATCGTGTGATCGCGCGCCGCCGCAGCCAGGTTGGGATAGCTCTTTTCGTCAAGGACAGTGTCGTGTCCCGGATTGATCGGTACGATCCTGTACCCGGCCCGCTGGAGATAGCGGGCGACGGAGTGACTCGGTCGGCTCGGGTTTGGGGACAACCCCACGACCGCGATCGTGCGCGCCTGCTGCAGCAGCGCGCGCAGCTCGTCTTCGGACACCATCAGCCATCGGGCCGGTGGACGTGAGGCGTGCCGCTGACGGCGCGCCCCACGAGGAGCATGCCCGAACGGCGCGCGATCGTGACCGCCAACGTCGACGGGACGCTGGGCGTGGCGACCCAAGCGAGGCCCGCACGAGCCGCCTTGAACGCCAGCTCGGCTGAAATACGACCGGTCACCAGCAAGCCACGTCCGGTGATCGAGCTGCGCGCAAGCACCGCGGCACCGATCACCTTGTCGACCGCATTGTGACGCCCAATGTCCTCGGCGTGGAACAGCAGCGCCGTCCCGTCCGTGAGGGCAGCGGCATGAATGCCGCCGGTCTCGTTGTAACGCACCCCGCTCGCGAATAGCTGCTTGAACAGGGTGCGAAGCGTTTCGGGCTGGGGGGCGTCCCCGCGTGCTGGAGGAGGAGTGTGGGCCATCGCGTTGGGGTCCGCCAGCATGGTCGCAACGGCGCCGCAGCCCGATGCGAGCACACGCGTGCGGTTCTCACCTTTTATCTGCGCGACTCGCTCGGGCTTCACGTCGGCCCAGAAGCCGAGGTCCGGCGCGCACGGCCGTAGCTGCACGAGATCGTCGAGCGACGCGATGTATCCTTCGCCGTGGAGCCAGCCGACGGCGAGCTCCTCCAGCTGGTCGGGCGTACACATCCACGTCACCGCTGGTTCGCCATTGACCTCGAGCCAGACCGGCCATTCTTCCACCACGGCCGAGTCGGCCTGCATGCGACCCCTACGGTTCGCCGTAGTATTCGGAATAGAGGTTCGCTCCCTCCTGCACGCGCACACGATGAAGCGCCACGCCGGTCGGCAAACCTGCCTCGACGAGCCGTTCCCACACGCACACCGCGAGTCCTTCGCCGGTCGCGAGCCACGCGCCCGCGCCAAACGTGGCGATGTCGTCGTTGATATGCCGGCCGTCAAATCGAGCGACCACTTCGCGCTTAAGCAACGCGTCGAGCGCTTTGAGGCCCATCACTCCGCTGCGCGTCGGGTCGAAGCGGCCCTTTACCGTGACCTCACACCTATAAAGATGACTGTGGTCACGAGTCGCGCCGGCAAAGTCGGGCAGGTCGGGGAAGCGGTGTGTCGCCGTAAACTCCACGACCCTCGTGAGATAGGCGATCGGCATCCTCTAGAATACGCGGACCGCGGTAGCCTTGAAAGAGAAGACCACTGGGCTGCTGGGACCGAGTGCGAGATCGCGCGCCGCCTCAGCGGTGATCGTCGCGATGAGCTCGACGCCTCCGACATCTGCCCGTACCTGTACGCCGGCTCCCCGAAGCTCTATCGACATGCCAACGACACGTCCCCGGAGAACGTTGCGCGCCGATGACGCGAGCGGCTCACGGCTGACGAAGATGTCGGTGGGAGGAATCGCGAGCACGACTGGACCGCTTCGATCCGTCATGACTGCAAAGTCGACATTGCCGACGCGTACCTGTTTCACCCCTTCACCAGCCGGCAATTCGACGCGAAACAAGTTCTCAGGCGAGACGGAGGACAGCCGCCCTTCCGCGAGCACGCGAATGTCATTGGCCCAGCGATAGGCGTCCTCTAGCTGATGGGACGCGACACAGGCCGCGAACGGACGTTCGGCTCGCTCGGCGGCGAGCGCTCGATACAGGGCGCCGGCCGCGGCGCGGTCAGCGGAGCTTGCGGGCTCGTCCAACAGCAGCACGTCGGTTCGCAGCACCAGCGCGCGAGCGACGGCGACGCGTTGTACCTCACCGTCGGACAGCTCGTGGCGACGGCGATTCATAAGCGCCGAGAGTCCCAGCCGCTCGACGACATCGCCGATCATGCCGCTCGCCGCCGCGTGCCGGATATCTCGCACGCGCAATCCATATTCGAGGTTTTCTCGCACCGTGCCGCGAAACAGCACGGGGCGCTGCTCAACCAGGGTGACCCGGCGGCGCAGGGCGGGACGCTGGCGCCCTGTTACGGCGTTGCCTTCCCAGAGGACATAGCCCTCCGTCGGCGCCTCGAGCAGGGCCAGCAACCGGAGCAGCGTGCTCTTGCCGGCGCCGTTGTGGCCGACCAGACCCACGACACCGGTCTTGGAGAGCGCGAACTGTTCGAAATCGAGCACCACGCGTCCGTCATAGCGGTGCCGCACGTACCGCAGCTCAATCACTGCTCTCCCCCCCGGCCCTGCAGCACTTGCAGCGCGATGTTCACGAGCAGCGCGAGCGCCAGAAGTATGAGACCCAACGCGAGCGCCATGCCGAAATCGCCCTGTGATGTGTACAGAGCGACCGCGGTAGTCAGGGTGCGCGTCGAGCCGCGGATGTTGCCCCCAACGATCATTGCGGTGCCGATCTCCGCGACCACTTGACCGAACGCTGCTGTGATCACGGCGGCCAGCGCGAAGCGCGCCTCGCGCGTCACCGTCCACGCGGTCCGCCACGGTCCCGCACCCAGCGTTTCCGCAGTGCGGCGAATGCGCGGATCGACTCCCTGGATTGCAGCCGCCGACAGCGCTGCGGCGATGGGTAACGCCAGCACCACGTCGCCGACGACAATCGCCTGCCACGTGTATAGCCAACCGATGTCGCCGAGCGGGCCGCGGCGCGAGAGCATGCCATAGAGCAGGAGGCCGACCACGACCGTGGGAAAGGCCAGCGCGGTATTGACGACGGTGAGCGCGGCGCGCCGTCCCCAGAAGCGGCGTGTCGCGAGAAAATATCCGAGCGGGAGACCCAGAGCGCAGGAAATGACGGTGGCGACGACTGCAACCTTCAGCGTGAGAAGCGTGATTCCGTAGACTTCGGCGTCACCGCCGGCGAGCAGATCCCAGGCCCGCCGAAACCCTTCGGCTAAAAACTCCATCCCGCACCGACGCTGAACCAGGGATGAATGATCCACTCGGTGCGATCATGAAGGAGGTTCAGCACGCGGGAACCATCGGGGGCAGTCGACTGGAACGACTGCGGATACCCCTCCTTCCAGAAGACGAAACGCGCGTCGCCATTGAACCACAGGTGACGGAACAGATGCCAGCGCATGCCGGCAGCTGTGGTCACGGTAAACTTGGTGCCGAATTGGTAGCCGCTGTTGGTAGTGTCAGGCGGTGACTCCGACTCGAACCCGAGCCCGATCCCGGCGCCGGCGTACGGGGCGAACCCGCGCCAAGATTTCGGACCTGTGAGCCGCAGGTGCAACATCAGATCGGTGAGGACGACCGCCGCCGGATAGGGGCCCGTCTTGCGATTGGGCGACGACGAGTCGGCTCCCGGGTCAATAATGAAGCGGTCCCCCTGGAGATAGGCCCCATTGAACTGAAGCAGCAGCGTTTTCCCCGTCGGAATCTCGTAGCGCACCGAAGCGGTGCGGGCGTTACTGAATGCGGCGTCCGCAGCGCCTCGACTGCCGTTGAACTCGCCCACAAAGAAGGACGGACCGGCGCGCAGCCGGACGTCGCGGTAGGGAGAACTCGCGGGGTCATGGCCGACTTGGGCGGACAGGTGGACGGTTGGAATGTTGGAAAGAAACACTCCGATGCCGAAACACAGTCCAACTGTCCAACCTTCCAACCGTCTCATCATCAGTCAGTCTCCCTCAGATCTCGTCCCGTCATTTCGCGTGGCACGTCGACGCCTAAGAGATTCAAAATCGTCGGTCCGACGTCACGAAGCGAGCCGCCGTGCCGCAGGTGGCGGGGGCTCGCTCCGTCACCCACGATGACCAGCGGCACGGGGTTCGTCGTGTGGGCGGTATGGGGACCACCTGTCGCCGGATCGATCATCACCTCACAGTTGCCGTGATCGGCCGTGATCAGAAGCCTGGCGCGGGCGTCTTCTGCCGTCTTCAGCACCCGCACCAAGCACTGATCGACGGTTTCGACGGCTTTGACCGCCGCTGCCAATACCCCGGAGTGCCCCACCATGTCCCCATTCGCGTAGTTACAGAGAATGAAATCGTGTTCTCTGGCGGCAATGGCGCGGCAGAGGACGTCGGTGACGCCGGGGGCGCTCATCTCCGGCATGAGATCGTAGGTGGCGACCTTCTGCGACGGCACGAGCAACCGCTCCTCACCCTTATACGGCGGCTCATACCCTCCATTAAAGAAGTACGTGACGTGCGCGTATTTCTCGGTCTCGGCGGTTCGAAACATCGTCTTGCCACGCTCCGCGAGGACCTCCGCGACGATGCGCGACAACGCCATCGGCTCGAACGCGGCGGGGAAGGGCAGTGTCTCGTCGTAGCGCGTCATCGTGACGAGTTTGACGGCTGGTCGGCCGCGCACATCGAAGGCGTCGAAACCTGGATCGGCGAGAGCGCGGACGATTTGCCGCATGCGATCAGCGCGATAATTGAAACAGAAGACGCCGTCTCCGTCCTTGATGAGCGGTGCACCTTCGATCACGAACGGCTTGACGAACTCATCAGTCACACCCGACGCATAGGCTTGCTTGATCGCAGTGATCGGGTCAGGCGCCAGTTGGCCGATGCCCTTCACCATCGCGTCGTATGCGAGCTTGGTGCGATCCCACCGCTTGTCGCGGTCCATGGCGTAGTAGCGGCCGGTGACCGTGGAGACGACGGGGCCAGACCCGATCTCCTCAAGCACCGTCTCCATGAACCCCAGCCCGGACTGCGGCGGCGTGTCTCGTCCATCGAGCCAACCGTGAATCGCGACGGGGACCTCACCGCGACGACCGAGCTCAACGGCGGCGAGTAGATGCTTGTCGAGCGCGTGCACCCCACCAGTGCCGATCAATCCGATGATGTGGAGCGTGCCATGGTGCCGGCGTGTATCGTCGATCAGTTGTCGCAGAGCAGGAATCCGAAAAAACTCGCCGGCCTCGATGGACTGTGAGATCCGAACGAGGTCCTGCGGCACGACGCGACCGGCCCCGAGGTTCAGGTGGCCAACTTCGCTGTTGCCGATTTGGCCTTCGGGGAGTCCAACGGCGAGTCCCGATGCTTCGAGCAGGGTGCGCGGCGCGCGCTCCCACAACCGGTGCCACGTCGGCGTATTGCCGAGCTCGATCGCGTTGCCCTCGCGCCCAGGGCGGAAGCCCCAGCCGTCGAGCACGATCAGGACCACTGGGGTGCGCCCGCTGCCGCTCATTGTCATATTGAAGGGGATGCAAGTTAGCCGGTTCATTCCTGCGCTTCTAGCGGCGCTGAGCCTCGCGACACCACACACGGCGCCCGCACAGGGAGCCATGCGATATCGTGTCAACGCCGATAACGCCTGGTTCTACCAGGAGGTCGCCGGGCGCCGGATCGCGCGCCTGGCGGCCGGCTCGGTGGTCACCGCCCTGGCGACGCGCAACGACTGGATGCAGATCATCCTGGACGGCTGGATCTTCGCGACGTCCGTCGGTCCCAGCGACCGTCCCGACTTCGACCTGCTCGTGACACAGGCGCCCAACGAAAACCTGCGTGCCGCGCCCGCCGGTCCGCTCGTTGCCGAGCTGGCGCAGGGGTTTGGCTTGAAGCGGGTTGGGACGGATACCGCGGGGAGTAGCAGTCGTTGGATCCACGTCACCCGCGACGGCTGGGTACAACGCAGCGCGCTGGTGCCCATTCCCGACGTCGTCGCAACGCGCACGGCGGACACCGGCCAGCGCACTGACAGCGTCCAGGGCGTGCCCACGCCGGGGCCACGCCCCGGCGCGGACACGCCAGTCGACAGCAGTCGCGCCCAGCCCATGCGCATGACGACGTTGTACCGGGCGCCCGACGGTCCCGAGGCCGGCACGATTTCCACCGATACGCCGGTGCGCGTGTTGAGCCGCAACGGCGAATGGACGCGCGTGCAGTACGAGGGATGGGTCAAGGGCGGTGATCTCCAGGTGGCGCCGGCAGGTGTCATGTTGGGCGTCACCGCCGCGGAGTTGCGCGCCGAGCCGCAACGCTACGTGGGGCAGGTACTGCGCTGGCGCCTCGAGTTCATCGCGATCCAAAAAGCCGACGAGCTGCGTCCCGACATTCCGAATGGCGCGAGCTACGTGCTCGCGCGTGGGCCACTCCCCGAGCGCGGCTTTGTGTACGTCGTTGTGCCGGAGACCAGGCTGGCGGCCTTTCGCGCGCTGCCGCCGCTCGCCGAGCTGCACATCACCGCGCGCGTGCGCAACGGACGCAGCCGCTATCTGGGCAATCCTGTGGTGGATCTGATATCGCTGGAGGGAGGACCGACCCCGTGAACGACGTGCTGGCCGAGCGCATCCGGCGCAAGCTCGAGGTGATGCCGGACGAGCAGGCCTACCAGGTGCTCGATTACATCGAGTTCCTCGAGTCGAAGTACTCGCAGCGCGCCGCCGGCGCCCCCGCGTTCCAGAAAGTCGCCGAAACCCTCGAGGACACGATGCGTGCCGGTCGCGTGCCGGTGAACATCATTCGGGGGACGATGGACGCTGTCGGCAAAGCGGGGCGGTTCCTCGGCGGGTTGGCGGCGGCAGGAAGGGCGGCGGTCGAGGAGGCGAAGAAGAAGCCGGTCTCCAATGAGACGAAGCCGGCTGAGGCAAAGCCGGTTGAGGAAACCAAGCCCGCCGAATAACTTTCGAGATGGGAACCTTTAGGCCCGACGTCGCCCTCACGTTCGACGACGTCCTCCTCGTGCCGCGTCACTCGACGGTCCATCCTCGCAACGTTTCGGTCGCCAGTCGCTTTACGCGGGGAATTCCGCTCAACATTCCGGTCGTCTCCGCCGCCATGGATACCGTGACGGAAGCGGAAATGGCCGTTGCCATGGCGCGTCAGGGCGGGATCGGCGTGATCCACAAGAACATGTCGATCGATCGCCAGGCGGCCGAAGTGGATCGGGTGAAACGCAGCGAGTCCGGCATGATCATGAATCCGATCACGCTTGGTCCCGACCGCCCGTTGCGCGAAGCGCACCTGCTCATGGTGCGCTTCAAGATCTCCGGCGTCCCGATCGTCGACGGAGCTGGCAAGCTGGTGGGTATCATCACCAACCGCGATCTGCAGTTCGAGCGGGAGCTGGAGCGGCCGATCCGCGATGTGATGACCAAAGAGCGGCTGGTCACCGCCCCCGTCGGCACGACGCTCGACGAAGCCGAGCGCCTCCTCGCAAAGCACCGCATCGAGAAATTGCCCGTCGTCGACAAGCAGGGACTGCTCAAGGGTCTCATTACCATCAAGGACATCTTCAAGCGCCGCCAGTTTCCCGATGCCAACAAGGATCAGCACGGCCGGCTGCGCGTCGCGGCGGCGGTGGGTGGGACCCCCGACGCGCGGGCGCGCGCCCAGGCGCTGCTCGATGCCGGCTGCGATGTCGTGGTCGTCGACTCGGCGCACGGGCACAGCCAGGGTGTACTCGACACCGTCGCGTGCCTGCGGGAAGCGTTTCCCGACGCACAGATCATCGCGGGGAATGTCGCGACCGAGGGAGGCGCGCGCGCGCTGGTCGAGCGGGGTGTCGATGCGGTGAAAGTCGGCGTGGGACCGGGATCGATTTGTACCACGCGCGTCGTCACCGGTATCGGGGTTCCGCAGATCACCGCCATCGTCGAGGCAGTGCGCGGCGCCGGCGACATCCCGGTCATCGCGGACGGCGGCATCAAATACTCGGGCGATGCCGTGAAGGCGCTGGCGGCCGGGGCCGAAAGTGTGATGATGGGCTCGATGCTCGCCGGCACCGAGGAAAGCCCCGGGGAGTCGTTCCTGCTCGAGGGACGCCGGTTCAAAGTGATCCGCGGCATGGGCAGCCTGTCGGCTATGGAGGAAGGCTCCGCCGACCGGTATTTCCAGGAGGGTGAAGTCTCGCTGCAAAAGCTCGTGCCCGAGGGTATCGAAGGGCGCGTGCCGTACCGGGGGCCCGTTGCCGACGTGGTTTTCCAGATGGTTGGCGGGCTGCGGAGCGGAATGGGGTACTGCGGGGTTTGCGACATCGCGGGACTGCGGACGGAGACCGAATTCATCCGCATCACCGCAGCCGGCCTGCGGGAATCGCATCCCCATGACGTTGTCATTACGCGAGAAGCGCCGAACTACAGTCTCTAACACGCCGAACCACGTCCCCTCTATTGACAGATCGCCGCCCCCGGCGAACCTTGGGGCCGTCTGCGCCGTCGATTCGTCACCAACCTGATCGGAGTCCCGCATGAATTTGTGGGCGACGAAACCCATCGCGACCCTCCGCGCCGAAGCTGAGGGCGCCGGCGAGCATCAGCTCAAGCGCGCGCTCGGACCGCTCAACCTGATCACTCTGGGCATCGGCGCGATCATCGGTGCCGGCATCTTCGTGCTCACAGGCCAGGCGGCGGCGCTGCACGCGGGACCGGCGGTGCCGATCTCGATGGCGCTGGTGGGCGTTGCCTGTGCTTTCGCGGGACTCTGTTACGCGGAGATGGCCGCGGCGGTCCCCGTCGCCGGTAGTGCCTATACCTACTCCTACGCCACGATGGGCGAGCTGATCGCATGGATCATCGGCTGGGATCTGGTCCTCGAGTACGCCGCGGGCGCGGCGACGGTGGGAGTCGGCTGGTCCGGGCACTTCGTCTCGCTCATGGGCCTATTCGGCATCACCGTACCCCCGCATCTGGCCGCTTCACCGACACAATGGTGTACAGACGGCCAGGTCGCGGCCGGAGCAATGGGATGTGCCCATGCGGGCCTGAACTTTACGGGCGCATGGCTCAATCTCCCGGCCGTCTTCATCGTCATCCTGATGTCCACCGTGCTCGTGATTGGCATCAAGGAATCGGCGACCGTCAATAACTTCATCGTCATCCTCAAAGTCCTCATCATTTTGTTGATCGTCGCAGTAGGGTTGGGAAACATCCACCCCGAGAACTACAAGCCGTTCGTTCCACCGAACACGGGCGAGTGGGGCACGTACGGTATCTCCGGCGTGCTCCGCGGGGCGGGGCTGGTCTTCTTTGCGTACATCGGATTTGACGCCGTTTCCACCGCTGCGCAGGAGTCGCGGAATCCACAGAAGGACATGCCGATCGGCATCCTGGGTTCGCTCTTCATTTGTACGCTGCTCTACGTGATCGTCTCCGCGGTGTTGGTGGGTATGGTGCCCTACACGGAGCTCAACCTGCCCGCTCCAGTGGCCTACGCCATGGAGAAAATCGGCGCGCCGCACTGGGTGCGCATTCTGATCGACATCGGCGCTGTGCTGGGGCTGGGCTCGGTGATCCTGGTGATGTTGCTCGGCCAGTCGCGCGTTTTCTACTCGATGTCGCGTGATGGGCTGCTCGGTAAGTGGGCGAGCGCGGTCCATCCACGTTATCGCACGCCGTATCTATCGACGATATTCACGGGTGTGGCTGTGTCATTCGCGACCGGCTTGCTCCCGCTCCAATTGCTCGGTCAGCTGGTCAACATCGGGACGCTGCTCGCATTCGTCCTCGTGTGCGCGGGCGTGTTGGTGCTGCGGAAGAAGCGCCCTGAGCTCGAACGGCCGTTCCGGACGCCGTGGGTGCCGGTCGTCCCCATCGCTGGTGTCTTCTGCTGCCTCGGTCTCATGGCGACACTCCCGGTCGATACGTGGCTCCGTCTGGTCATTTGGCTGGCGATTGGCTTCGTGATCTACTTCGGATACAGCCGGCACCACAGTCGGCTGCAGCAGGAGCTGGGCGGTCCGAGGGGGTAATGCCGAGCACCATCTAAAGAGCTAGCTCCTTAGCTTGGTTGCGAATAGCGACGCCCATAACGCCGATTATCTTCCGCTAGATGACTTCGAACGGCGTCCCCATTCCGCCCGAGCGAGCCAAGGCTGCGCGCGAGGTGGTCGCGGCCCTCACACGCGCGCGCCACGTCGTGCTCACCACGCACGTGAATGCCGATGGCGACGGTATCGGCAGCGAAATCGGGCTGTGGCACATGCTCAGTGGCCAGGGCATCTCGGCAAAAATCGCCAATCCCACGCGCATCCCCGATCGATTCCACTTCCTTGTCCCTGAAGGAGCAGACGCGAGCCGGCAGGCGGTGCGCGAGATCGAGCGTGCCGACATCGTTGCCTCCCTCGACATCGGCGACATCACGCGGCTTGGTGAGCTCGCGTCGGTGATCCGCAAGCACGACCCGGGGTTCGTCTGTATCGATCACCACGTGGGCTCTCCCAAACTGCCGGCAGGTCCCTGTCTGATCGCGCCGGAGGCGACCGCGACCGCCGAGCTGATCTTCGATCTTGCGAGCGTCGCGGGATGGACGTTGACGCCCGAGGTGGCGCGAGCGCTGTACGTTGGACTGCTCACCGACACCGGTGGATTTCGCTTTTCGAATACCACGGCGCGCGCGCTCCGTGTCGCTGCGGCGCTGCTCGAAAAGGGCGTCGATCCCGAAGAGGTCTATGCGTCGGTCTACGCCAGCGCGCCGGAAGGCCGCGTGCGCTTGCTGGCGGAAGTCCTGCAGACGCTGGTCGTCGAGCCGGACGTCGGTTTGGCCTGGGTCAGCGTGCCGGCCGACGCGTTGCGCCGCCATGATGTGACGCCGGACGACCTCGACGGCATCGTCGAGTTCCCACGATCAATCGCCGGTGTGCGGCTCGCGCTCTTGTTCCGGCACATCGGCAATGGGCGCATCAAAGTCTCATTCCGTTCAATGGGCGAAGTCGATGTCGCCGCACTCGCGCACCAGTTCGGGGGTGGGGGCCATCATCGTGCTGCCGGCGCGTCACTCGACGGCTCGATGGCGGCTGTCGAAGAGCAGGTGCTGACGGCCGCCAGGCGCTTCCTGCGCAACGGCGCATCGACGTGAGCTCCGCCGGTCTCCAGTCGCACGTCGAGCAAGCGCTCGGCGCGATCATCAATCCCCGCCAAGGAAAGAGCATCATCGCCGCCGCGATGGTCCACGATCTGGCGGTCGACGAACAGGGCGTCGTGAGCTTCACATTCGTCCTCACGCGCGAAGATCCCGGCTCTCTGGCGCGCCAGGCGCGCAAAGCGGTTGAGGGCGTGTCGGGTGTCACCGGCGTCAAGATGAGCGTGGTCGATGCAGCGGCGATGGGCGGAGAGGGACCGTCTGGCCGCCCCCCGCGCCCCCCCCCGACCGCCCGACAGCCCAGTCCTCCCGCACCGCCAACCCCGGACGAGCTGCCGAATCTCGGCAAAGTCCTCGCTATCTCGAGCGGCAAAGGGGGCGTTGGCAAGTCGACGGTATCCGCGAATCTCGCGGCGGCGCTGGCGCTCGAGGGACATCGCGTCGGGCTGATGGATGCCGATATCTACGGGCCCAACATTCCCAGAATGTTCGGCGTGGACACAAAACCCGAAGTCCAGGGCGGGAAGATCCAGGCGCTCGAGGCCCACGGAGTGAAGCTGATGTCGCTCGGGTTCATCGTGGAGCGCGACGCGCCGGCGATCTGGCGCGGGCCGATCATTATGAAGATCATCGGTCAGTTTTTGCGCGACGTCGCGTGGGGCGAGCTGGATTACTTCCTTGTCGACCTGCCGCCGGGCACGGGCGATGCGCAACTGTCACTCACGCAGATCGTGCGGCTCCACGGTGCGATCATCGTAACGACTCCGCAGGAAATGGCCGTCGGCGATTCGCTGCGCGGCGCCAAGATGTTCGAGCGCGTGGGCGTGAAGGTCATCGGCGTCGTCGAGAACATGAGCTACTTCGTCTGCCCGCACTGCAACACGCGCTCAGAGGTTTTTCTCGCGGGCGGTGGGACGCGGCTCGCGGCGGAGCTCCGCGTGCCGCTGCTCGGTCAAGTGCCATTGCAGGCCGGCATGGCCGAGCTCGCGGATCGTGGCAGGCCGATCGTGGTGAGCGAGCCCGAGTCTCCGGCAGGCGTCGCGTTACGCACGCTCGCCCGCACGGTGACCGAGCGCGTGGCGGGTCTCGCGCCCGCGCTTCCCCTTACCGCTCCGCGCTGAGCCGGGAGGTTGGGGATGGGAAGCATCGGAATCGTCGCCGTCATTGCGCTTGCAATTCAGGGCGCTCCTCCGGCTGACGAGACCCGTGAAACGCTCCGCCGCGGTCTGGACACGCTGTATAGCGGCGATTTCGCGCGTGGGGCGGCGTACTTCGAGGCGCTGGGACAGCGCGACACAACCGACCCGGCGCCACTCGTTTTTCAGGCTGCCGCGTACATCTGGTGGGGCTCTGCGCGCGACTCGGCCGCATACGAGATGGCGCGCATCGACTCACTCCTCGAGCTTGCCATGACCCGCGCGCGCAACAGAGCGGGCACGGGCGACTTCTGGCTCGCCACCGCGCTGGGCTATCGCGCGCGGCAACGCGAGGAAAACGGGCACGGGTTCAGCGCGGCCAAAGATGCGAAGGCAATGCGCGACATCTACGGCCGACTCCTCGCCGTGGACTCCAGCTGCTTCGACTGCTATCTGGGGCTGGGCGTGTATGACTACGGCCTGGCCCGCGCCAGCGCGGTGGCGCGCTTCTTTGCGAAGCTCATTGGACTGGGCAGCGGGAACGCGGAGCGAGGCATTCGCTACATGCGCCGCGCCGCGCACGACGGCGATCTGGCGCGTGTCGAGAGTACCTGGGTCCTCGCCGCCGCGCTGATGCGCGAGGGCGCGCGCGACCAGGCGGGCCGTGCGGTCCTGGAACGCGAAGCGCGCGGCTACGTCGAAACGCTCGCCGCGCGCTATCCGCAGAATCCCGTTTTTCAGCGATTCCTGAAGGAGACCGCCGCGCCGTCAGCGGGAGAAGCTATACGACCTACGACTCGAGCCCCATCGGCTGCGCTTACCCTGGCGCCGATCGGGGGGCGTCCACGCCGTGAGCTTACCGAGCATGTTGTGCACGTGGCTCTTCACGGTATTGGTCGCGATGTTGAGCTGCTGCGCGATCTCCTTGTTGCCGAGCCCCGCCGCGATCAACTCCCGAATCTCCTGCTCACGCTTGGTGAGTCGCACGATCGCGACGCCGGGCGCACCGGATACGGTCGGGCCGGAGCGGCTTCCACCATCGGCCACGCGCGGTGGGGTGAGCGGCGGTGGCAGATCGGTGCCACTCGCCACCGAACGGATGGCCTTGGCGATGTCATCCGCGGTCGCGTCCTTCATGATGAACCCATTGGCGCCGCGTTCGATGAACTGCTGGACGTCTTGCTGCGCCGGCACGAAATCGATGACGAGCGCTTTCGCGTCGGGCGAGGTCGATTTGAGGTTGCTCAGGAATGTTTGGCTTTCGCCATTGGCGAGGGCCGCGTCGAGCAGCACGACCTGTGGCCGCGCATTGCGCAACGCCGCATTGGCGGACGCAGCGTTCTCGGCGCTGGCGACGATTTCAACATCGGGAAACGCAGCCAACAACTGCGCGAGCCCGTCACGCATCAGCCGATTGTCCTCCACGACGAGCACGCGTATTCGAGCAACGGGCGCGGGCGTGGATCCCACGCGACGTTCTCCGCGACGGCGGTTCACGCCGTCGCGTTCCATCATCAGATTATCGACTCCGCGCCTGCGTGGCGGAGAAACCCGACGCTCGACGCGGCGAATGGTCGAAGGCACAGCCCACCCCCTCTTTGGCCGCAAGGTATTCAACGCCGAGAGACCACGGCAGTAATCCTGAGGTGGAGTTGAGCCGTGATGAATAGCTCCTTTAGCCTAGGCCAGATGAGCCAATCGCTACGCCGGCTGGCTCTGCTGGTGGGGCTCGGGGGCGTCTATTACGTCGCCGCCAAACTCGGTCTCCGATTCGCATTCATCAACAGTTCGGTCACAACCGTCTGGCCGCCCACCGGCATCGCGCTCGCGGCCTTCGTCCTGTTCGGCTACCGCGTGTGGCCGGCGATTTTCGGCGCTGCTCTGCTCGCGAACGTCACCACGACCGGCGCGATCCTGCCATCGATTGCCATCGGTGTCGGAAATACGCTCGAAGGGTTGCTCGGCGCCTACCTCATCAATCGATTCGCGCGCGGCGGCCGCGTGTTCGACCGGGTGCGCGACATCTTCCGGTTCGCGGCTCTCGCGGCACTGCTGAGTACCACGGTCAGCGCGACGATCGGCGTAGTGTCACTCGTGACGGGCGGCCTCCTGCCGTGGTCGGATGCCGCGCGCGTGTGGCTCATCTGGTGGCTGGGTGACGCGGTCGGGGACATCGTCATTGCCCCCGCGTTGATCCTGTGGATCGGCGTCAAGCCGACGGTCCGTCTGAGTCGCGGTCAAGTGATCGAGGCGATCGCCGCCGCGCTCATCGTTGCGGCGGTGACGTTCGCGATCTTCGGCGGGTTGTACCCGTCACGCAATTACTCCCTGACGGTGTTGCTCTGGCCTGTACTGATCTGGGTCGCATTCCGTTTCGGGCCGCGCGAGGCGGCGACCTCGATCCTCGTCATTTCGCTCATCGCGATCTTTCGCACGGTCCATGGCTACGGTCCGTTCGGCCAATACACGGTGAGCGAGTCGCTGACATTGCTGCAAGTCTGGACCGGTGTCACGGCGGTGACGAGCCTCGTGGTCGCGGCGGTGGTCGCGGCGCAGCGCGACGTCGAGGGCACCTGGCGCGAGTTGGCGGTCACGGATCCGTTGACGGGACTCGCGAATCATCGGCAACTCGTGAACGCCCTCGAGGCTGAGATCAAGCGCTCGCGCCGGACGGCGCAGCCGCTGGCGGTAGTGCTGCTGGATCTCGACGGTCTGAAGCAGATCAACGACCGGCACGGGCATCTTTCGGGCAGCCTCGCGATCCGCCGGGTCGCCGAGGCGTTGATGGGCTCCTGCCGCGCAACGGATACGGCGGCGCGCTTTGGAGGCGATGAATTTGCCCTCGTGCTGCCCGAGACCGGCGAGGCCGCTGCCTGGCATGTGGCGCGCGGCGTAGTGGACCGGCTGGCCACCGACGCCGAGAAGCCGAACTTGTCGATCAGTGTTGGGGTAGCGGTGTACCCCGGTCATGGAGAGACTGTCGAGGCCTTGCTGAACGCAGCCGATGTTGCGCTCTACGAGACCAAGGAGCGCCGCAAGACGGGATCCGCAGGTCTTGCTCCCTAAACTCCCCACACTAGGTTTGGAACATGGCCGACACCAAGCGAAGCAATATGAGCGTCTCAACGCGCGCTCCCGAGTCTAGCACACTGTCCGAATCGTCCGCCGGCTTGCTGCGCGAGCTGGTCGCGCACCTGCGGCAAAACCGCACGCAGCTGCGCGAGGAATGGGCCCGCCGCATCACGCGCGCCGAGCTGCTGACGGCGATGACGGAAGAGGAGATTTTCGCTGAAGCGACGGCCGTGTACGACAACTACGTGGAAGCCCTCGAGACCGGAACCTTCGAAGCGCTGCAGGCCTACTCTCGGCGACTGTCGGAGCGAATCATTCCCCGAGGCGTCGAAACGGATGAAGTCGTCGGTATCGTGCTGTTACTGCGTGACGTACTCGCCCGCTCGCTCTTCAACAAATACCAGGACAACGTCGAAAAGCTGAACCGGATTCTCGACTCCTACGAGCCCGCGGCGAACCGCATCGCGAACACAGTGGCCGTCGGATTCGTGGAAGAGCGCGAGCGCATTATCCGGCAGCAACAGGAAGCGATCCGGGAGCTGTCGACGCCGGTGTTGCAGGTCCGCGAACGGCTCCTCATTCTGCCGATCATCGGCGTCATTGATCCGCAGCGCGCCCGGCAGCTCACCGAACAGCTGCTGCGCGCGATTCGCGCCAACCGCGCCAAGGTCGTGGTGATCGACGTAACCGGTGTGGCAGCCATGGACTCTGGCGTTGCGAACCACCTCGTGCAGACCGTCGAAGCCTCCCGTCTCCTGGGCGCGACCGTCATCGTGACGGGCCTGTCGCCCGAAATCGCGCAGACCCTCGTCACGATCGGGGTCGATCTCAGCGAAATGGCCACCGTCGGCGACCTGCAGGGAGGCATCGAAGAGGCCGAGCGGTTATTGGCGGATCGCGGGCCGACGCCACCGATTCGCGGCGAGCTCCCTCCCGAAACCAACCGGTAACACTCCCCTCCGGAGGACGCTGTGGAAGTACCTATTCTGCGGCAGGGGCAATATCTCATTGCGTCGATTCAGTCAGCCCTTACCGACGCCGACCTTTCCCATCTTCGCGAAGCGCTGATCGCCCAGGTCGGACGGTCGCGGTGCCGCGGCGTGATCGTCGACGTCACCGCGCTCGACGTCATGGACTCGTTCGCGGTCCGCACGCTGCGCGACATTGCGCACATGGCGCGCCTCCGCGGCGCGGAGACGGTGATCGTCGGTATCCAGCCGGACGTCGCGTTCGCGATGGTACAGCTCGGCCTCACGCTCAAGGGCGTGGCGACCGTCCTGGACCTCGAGGAGGGACTCGCCTTCCTCGACGGCCGCACCAAGGAGCGGACGCTCGAAATCAAGCCCAAGCGACCGAGCGGCCGTGGGTGAGGAGCTGCGCCTTACGATTGCCGCCGACGTCGACGTCGTTGAAGCACGACAGCAGGGACGGGCACTAGCGGCAGTCGCCGGGTTCTCCAGCGGCGAGCAGACGGTCATTGCCGCCGCAATCTCCGAAATCGCCCGCAACATCCTGATGTACGCCAAGAAGGGCGAGATCACCCTCGCGCTCGTGCAGAACGGGGACCGCCAGGGCGTGTCGATCGTGGCCAGCGATCAGGGACCCGGCATTCCCGACCTCGAACGCGCGATGCAGTACGGCTATTCGACGTCGCATGGCGTGGGCGCGGGACTGCCCGGCGCCAAGCGGCTCATGGACGAATTCGATCTGAAGTCGGTCGTTGGGCAAGGCACCACCGTCACGATGAAAAAATGGCGCCGCGCGATCTAAGAATCGAAACGGCGTTTGCCGAGCTGCCGCTGCCGGGCCAGAGCGAGTCGGGCGATCTCTGCTTCATCAAGCGGGTCGGAAAAGGGACGCTGCTCGCCGTGGTCGACGGACTCGGCCACGGTCAGGAAGCCGCGTCCGCCGCGCATGCCGCCGTCGGCGCCATTGACCGCTACTCTCGTGAGCCGCTCCCCGATCTCGTGAAGCGGAGCAACCAGGCGCTGGTGGGGCTGCGCGGTGTCGTGCTGGGGCTCGCGTATCTCGATCCGCAGGCAGAATCGATGACGTGGCTGGGCGTTGGCAACATCGGCGGTGTCTTGATGCGCGCCGATGCCAAGGCAAGGCCACCGCGCATTACGCTGGTACCGAGCGCGGGGTTCATCGGCGGCGAGCTGCCCAACACCACCGTGCGGGTTGTCCCGCTGAGCGTACGCGACACCGTGATCCTGTACTCGGACGGTATCAAAGACGGTTTCGCCGAGTCGCTCGTGCTCGCAAACTCGCCGCAAGAGATCGCCGATTTCATCATCGCCCGCCACACGAAGGGCAACGACGACGCGCTCGCGCTGGTAGCACGCTACGGCGCCTAGCGGCGCGCTGACCGTCGGGCCGCTGCGGCCCATCGTGCTCCGACTCGCGGCGCCCGCAGTCGCGATGATGGCGTGCCACTATTCCTTCAATCTCATCGACAGTATCTGGGTCGGCCGGTTGATCGGGCCGGCTGCGCTGGCGGCGGTATCCACCGCGGGCTTTTTCGTCTGGGTCGCTCTCAGTTTGGGAGAGATGGTGGAGATCGGCCTCATCGCGGTGGCCGCGCGACGTCATGGCGAAGGCGATCCCGAACGCGCCGCGCGGGCCGCCGCGGCTGCGGTGGCGTATGCGCTCATCGCCGGGCTCGCCGTGAGCGTCGTGGGATTGCTGCTTGGCCGCGCACTGTTTCAGGTGATGAAGGTTCCGCCGGACGTGGCGTCTCTGGGACGCGACTATCTCTCGACGTGGGTGCTGGGCGCGCCGTTGGTATTCGGGTTCTTCGCGATCGAAGCAGTGTTCCGCGCAGCCGGCGACACGCGGACGCCTTTCAGAATGCTTGCGGCTTCGGTCGCGGTGTCGATTGTGCTCGATCCACTGCTCATCGTGGGCGTGGGACCGTTCCCGCAGCTCGGCGTCGAGGGAGCAGCGCTGGCTTCGGTAATGGTGCGTTGCGGCGGGTTTCTGATCGGCTGCTTTATCGCACTGCGGCGCGGGTTGATCCGCGTGAGCACGCCGGACTGGCGCGCGTTGCCGACCATTGTGCGGATCGGCATGCCGCTCTCGCTGGCGGGTGTGCTGCTTTCGGCGATCTATATGTGGCTCACCCGCTTTACATCGCGGTTTGGCACGGCGGCGCTCGCGGCGCTCGGCGTGGGCCACAAGATGGAAGGACTCGGCTTCATCGCGATCAGCGGCTTCTCTCTCGCGGCCAGCGCGCTCGTCGGGCAGAACCTTGGCGCGGGGCAGGAGGCGCGTGCACGAGCGGCGGTCCGGCTTACGGTGAGCTATTGCCTCGTTGTAACGGTTACGACGGCTCTCGCGTTTCTCCTCATTCCCGAGCGATTGGTCGCGTTGTTCACGCGTGATCCGGACGTCATCGTCGACGGCGTGTTGTACTTGCGGGTGATTGCGTTCGCGCAGATCGGACAGAGTTTCGAGTTGATTCTCGAGGGCGCGCTTGCGGGCGCGGGTTACACATTCTGGCCGCAGATTGTCAGCACGAGCCTCACCGCGATGCGCATCCCGCTCGCGGCATGGTGGTCGAGCGCCTTCGGGCTGCTTGGGATCTGGCTCGCGCTGAGTGTGACCGCGATCTCGCGGGGGATCGCGATGATCCTGTTCTGGAAAGGCGGACGCTGGCGGGCGGTGAAAGTATGATCGTCACGCTGCTGACCGATTTCGGCACGGCGGACAGTTACGTCGCCGAGATGAAGGCGGTGCTGCTGTCGCGCAATGCGGATCTCACTATCGTCGACATCGCGCATGAAGTGGCGCCCGGCGACGTGCGCGCCGCGCAATACTTGCTGAGCCGCGCCTGGCGTCATTTTCCGAAAAGCACGATTCACATCGCGGTCATCGATCCGGGAGTCGGTACGGAACGGCGGGCGATTGCAGCCGAGAGCGAGGGCCATCGCTTCCTCGCACCGGACAACGGTCTCTTGTCGTTCTTACCAATCGAGAGCCGCTTCGTGGCGATCCTCATCCCCGCGGGAGCGTCGCCGACGTTTCACGGTCGCGACGTGTTTGCGCCTGCTGCGGCAACGCTTGCCGCCGGTGATCCACTGGATGCGTTAGGGACGCGTGTCACGAAGCCTGTTCGCGCGCCCCTGCCGGTCGCCCACCATGATGGCACGGCCGTTATTGGCGAAGTGATCTACGTGGACCGCTTCGGGACGTTGATCTCCAACATCGAGCCAGAAACTGTAGAGCCCGGTGTTCGGATTCGCCTCGGTGACGTCGACGTCGGCCCGCTGCAGCGCACGTTCGCCGACGCGGCGCGTGGGGCACTCGTCGCGTTCACCGGATCGGGCGGCACGGTGGAGATTGCGGTGCGGGACGGCAGTGCGGCGCGGATGCTGGGTGTCGGGGTCGGGACGGAGGTGAAGGCATGAGGCGTCGGGCAACGAAGTAATTGTAGGGGCGCAGCATGCTGCGCCCCTACGTTGATTCTGCTACGACTTTCTTGCGAGAGTGTAGCCCTATCTAGCCCGTCCAATCCTTCACTGGCGTCGGCACCTTCACCTTTGCCATCACCCGATCGGCAAATCCGGGCTGCGGCGCAAACTTGGCGAGTTGAACCAGCTCGAGAATGACCTTGCGTTCGCGGTCCGCTTCGACGCGGCAGAGCGAGCAATCGGAAAGGTGAAGAGCCCGGGCGGCGGGGAGCAGCCCCTGTGCCCAGAGCTCGATTTCGTCGGTAGTGAGATGCATGGTAGTGTCAGTCATTGGCTGTCCTACGGTCTGGTAAAAGGCTTGGTTTCAGTCCCGGCGATCTTCCAGGTACACCCGTAATTCATTACGGGCCCGGTGGATATAAGTTTTGACCGTCCCAAGGGGCAGCTCCAGCGTGTCCGCAATCTCCTCATACGAATAGCCTTCCACATGCCGTAGCAAAATGCATGACCGGTACTCGGGGCGAAGCATGCCAATGGCCCGCTCGATCGCGGTGCCCAGTTCTCGATTCTCGACCTCGTCGAGCGGGCTCTCGGCCCGATCACCCAGCTGCAGCGAGGTCGCGCGCATCTGCTCGGGCGTCTCGGCGCTCGGCGCGCCGTCGAGCGACAGGGTATCGATACTCTTGCGGCGCAGGTGATCGATGGCCGCGTTGTTCGCGATCTTGAAAATCCACGATGAAAATTTGAATTCGGGGCGATACGACTTGATGCCGTTCAGGACCTTGATGAACGTTTCCTGCGCGAGGTCTTCGGCGAGCGCGCGATCGCGCACCATCCGGAACAGCAGCGAGAACACCGGGCGCTCGTAACGGCGCACCAGCTCGCGAAACGCGGCGTCGTGTCCTTGGTTGGCCCATGCGACAACCTGCTGATCGCTGGCGTCGCTCAGGTGGTCCGGTCTATCTTTGGCGCCTATGGCTCGTTCCTCAGCCTACGTGCGTGGCATGTTCACTGCAATCGCGCCGCGCTACGATTTCCTCAATCATCTCCTGAGCCTCAATGTGGATCGATCCTGGCGCCGCACCGCCGTCGCCAGGCTCGGCTGGGAGGCGAAACCGGACGGCACCTATCTGGATCTCTGCGCCGGCACCCTCGACCTTGCGGCCGAGCTCGCTCGTCGCGACGGGTTTCGTGGCCGCGTCGTCGGCGCCGACTTCGTGGTGCCGATGCTCAAGCGCGGCCGTCACAAAGCGGCCCGCACGTCACCCGTTGCCGCCGATGCGCTCGAGCTGCCGTTTCCCACGGCCCGCTTCGACGGAGTGCTCGTCGGATTCGGCGTCCGTAATCTCGCCGATCTCGACGCCGGTCTGCATGAAGCAGCGCGCGTCCTGAAGCCGGGCGCGCGCTTGGTGATTCTCGAGTTCGCCACGCCCCGCTTTGCGCCGCTGCGGGCCGTGTATCTCTTTTACTTCCGCCGCATTCTGCCGGCCATCGGCCGGCTGGTGTCGAAACATAGAGATGCCTATACCTACCTGCCAGAGTCGGTGCTGGGATTCCCTGAACCGGAGGCACTCTCGCAGAGACTCGTGGCGGCCGGATTCTCGCGCGTGGGATTCGAGCGGCTGACCGGCGGGATCTGCGCCGTCCACCATGGCACTCGATAACCTGCGGCAGTTCGTCGACGCGATCGACAAGGCGGGCGATCTCGTACGCATCGAGCGGCCCGTCTCCGTGGACAGGGAAATCACCGAAATCGCCGACCGCTGCATGAAGTCCCCCGGCGGCGGTCCGGCGCTGCTGTTCACGCAGCCCACGCTGCGCAGTGGCGGCGGTCCCCGGTCGCGATATCCGGTCGCGGTGAATCTGTTCGGCTCTGAGCGCCGCATGTCGCTCGCGCTGGGCGTGGAGTGCCTCGACGAGGTGGGCGCCCGCATCGCGGAACTGCTGGCGATGAAGGTGCCGGAAGGCTTGCTCGGCAAGCTGGCGATGCTGCCGCGGCTCGCCGAGGTTGCGAAGTTCCCGCCCAAAACGGTGGGCCGGGCGGCCTGCCAGGATACGGTGGTCAAAGGTGCCGACGTCGACCTCACGCAGTTTCCGGTGCCGATCTGCTGGCCCGAGGACGGCGGGCCGTACATCACCCTCGGCGGTGTCATTACGAAGGATCGGGAGTCAGGAGTCAGGAACGTGGGGATGTATCGGGTGCAGATGCTGAGCAAGAACACGCTCGCGATGCACTGGCAGCGGCACAAGGTCGGCGCGGCGCACTGGCGCGCGATGGCGCAGCGCGGCGAGACGATGCCGGTCGCGATCGCGCTCGGAGGTGACCCCGCGAGCATCTATGCCGCGTCGGCGCCGCTGCCGCCGACGATTGACGAGTTTCTGTTCGCCGGTTTCCTGCGGGGCGAACCCGTGCGGCTCGCCAAGGCGGCCACGTCGGACCTGGAAGTACCGGCCGAAGCGGAGATCGTCATCGAAGGGCACATCGATCCACGGGAAGAGCTCGTGCTCGAGGGTCCGTTCGGCGATCACACCGGCTTCTACTCGCTCGCCGACTACTATCCGAAGGTGCACGTCACGGCAGTGACGTACCGCGACAAACCGATCTGGCCTCACACGATCGTCGGCCGCCCGCCCATGGAGGATTACTATCTCGGTCACGCGACCGAGCGAATCTTCTTGCCGCTCTTGCGGCTCACGATCCCCGAGATCGTCGATTTGCACATGCCGGCGGAAGGGATTTTTCACAATCTCGTGTTCGTGAGTATCGACAAGCAGTATCCCGGGCAGGCTTACAAGGTGATGAATGGGTTGTGGGGGCAGGGGTTGATGTCGCTCGCGAAGGTGATCGTGGTAGTGGATAAGGACGTCAATGTGCGCGATCCGAAGGAGGCGTGGTGGGTAGCGTTGAATCACATCGATCCCGAGCGGGACGTGCGTTTTACCATGGGGCCGATCGACGTGCTCGACCACTCGAGCCGCGGCTTTACGTACGGGTCAAAGATGGGCATCGATGCGACGCGCAAATGGAAAGAGGAAGGGTTTACGCGAGAGTGGCCGAAGCGAATTGAGATGGATCCGGAGACGAAACGGAGGGTGGATGAGATGTGGAAGAATCTGGGCATCAAATGAGTCCTTTATCGCGCCGCGAATTCGCACAGCTAACGTCGCTCGCAGCGGTAAGCGCACTGTTTCCGGCAAGGGGAGCGCCGCAGCAGGCTGCCTTCGCGCTCGAAGAGACGACCGTCGCACAACTTCAGGAAGGCATGAAGGCGGGCCGACTGTCGACGCGCGGCATCGCACAGGCGTACCTCGATCGCATCGCGACCCTCGACCGCCAGGGACCAACGCTGCGGGCAATTCTCGAGATCAATCCCGACGCGTTGACAATCGCGGACGCGATGGATGCGGAGCGCAAACGCGGGAAGGTGCGTGGGCCGCTGCACGGGATCCCCGTCATCATCAAGGACAACATCGACACGCACGACCGGATGCAGACGACCGCCGGCTCGCTCGCGCTCGAGGGCAATATTGCTCTCCGTGATGCGTTCATCGTCGAGCGGCTACGCGCCGCGGGCGCTGTTATTCTTGCGAAGGCAAACCTCTCCGAATGGGCCAACTTTCGATCGAACCGCTCCTCGAGCGGGTGGAGCGGACGCGGCCGGCAGTGCCGAAACCCTTACGTCCTGGATCGCACGCCGTCGGGCTCGAGCTCGGGGTCGGCGGTGGCCACGAGCGCCAATCTCTGCGCGGTCGCCGTGGGCACCGAGACCGACGGCTCGATCATCAGCCCGGCGAACGCGTGTGGGATCGTGGGCTTCAAGCCGACGGTGGGTCTGGTGAGTCGCGCAGGCATCATCCCGATCGCGCACAGCCAGGACACCGCTGGGCCGATGTGCCGCAGCGTGGCTGACGCCGCGGCGCTGCTTACCGTTCTTGCGGGCGTCGATCCACGCGATCCTGCCACGCGGGACGCGGAGACTCACATCGCGAAGGATTACACCGCCTTTCTCGATCCGGCGGGCCTCAAGGGCGCGCGGATCGGTGTGCAGGCGCGGACCGGGAATAACCCAATCGTGGACAATGTGGTGGAGCAGGCGATTGCCGTACTCAAGGCGCAGGGCGCCGAGGTTGTGGACCCGGCGGCGATCGAGACCGCGGGGCAGCTCGGGACGGCCGAGCGAGATGTGCTGCAGTACGAGTTCAAGGCCGATCTCAACGCCTACCTCGCCACCATGCCGCCCAACATGAAGTACCGCACACTCGCAGACGTCATCGGCTTCAACGATGCGAACAAGGACAGTGAGATGCCGTACTTTGGGCAGGAGCTGTTCATCGCCTCGCAGGCGCGCGGGCCGCTCACGGAGCAGGCGTATATCGATGCGCGGGCGAAGTGCGTCGACCTGACGCGCGCCAAAGGCATCGACGCGACAATGGAGAAGTACAAGCTGGATGCGATTCTGGGGCCGTCGGGCGGCATCGCGTCGCTCGTGGACTTGGCGGGCGGGGGTGGAGGCGGAGGCGGGCCCGGCAGCTCACAATTCCCGGCGGTGTCGGGCTATCCGCACATCACCGTGCCGGCTGGATTTCACTTTGGACTGCCACTTGGGGTCTCATTCTTCGGCCGCGCGTGGAGCGAGCCGACGCTGATCCGGCTGGCCTACGGCTTCGAGCAAGCGACCAAGGCGCGCAAGCCTCCAACGTTTGTGGCGACGCTGACGCTGAGCTGAGACGTGAGCTCCGATCGCGGAGGGGGAGGGGGGGGGCGCGAGGGCCAGACATTCGCGGGCGAGTCCTTGCTCGTGCGGTATGCAAACTTCGTGAAGCTCCCGCACACAGTTTTTGCACTTCCCTTCGCGCTGATCGGGATGGTCGTCGCGTCGTACCAAACGCCCGTCACGTGGCGCGTCGTGTTCCTCGTGGTCGTGGCGTTCACGGCTGCGCGATTCGTCGCGATGGGGTTCAATCGTATTGTCGACCGGCGACTCGACGCGCGTAACCCGCGCACGCGAGCGCGTGAGCTGCCAACGGGCCGTCTGACCGTGAGCCAGGCGTGGGGGGCCGTCCTCTTCGCGATGGTGGTGTTCCTCTACTCGGCGTGGGCGCTGAATCCGCTGTGTGCAGCGCTCGGCCCCGTCGCACTGATCTGGGTCGCCACCTACAGCTACACGAAACGATTCACCGCTTGGTCGCATCTCTGGCTCGGTGCCGCGCTGGCGATTGCGCCGGTGGGCGGGTACGTCGCGGTGACGGGCGCGTGGAGCGATCCACCATGGTTGCTCCTCGTCATTGCGCTCGCAGTGATGTGCTGGGTGGCAGGCTTCGACGTCTTCTACGCGCTGCAAGACGAGACATTCGATCGTGCCGAGGGTCTGCACTCGCTCGTCGTGCGACTCGGCAAGGATTGGGCGATCATCCTCGCAAAGCTGCTGCACGGAGTGGCCATCGGCGCGCTTATCATCTTTGGCAAGGGCGCGGGGCTGGGGCTGCCGTACTTCGTGGGTGTGGCTGTGGCGATCGCGGTGATCAGTTGGGAGCATCGTTTGGTGAAGCCGAAGGATTTGTCGAAGTTGAACGCTGCGTTTTTCACGGCGAACGGCATCGTCAGCATCGTCATCTTTCTCGGCGCGCTGGTAGACCGGGTGTTATGAAGCGCGGGAAACGGAAGGGCCAGAATGCGAAAGGTGCCCCGTTTCCCGTTGCACGTTTCCCGGCCCCACCGCAGCCTCCGAGGCACCCCAAGCGCTCCCCTACGCCCAATCGCCGCGGGCAGTGAGGAACTAGGGCGTCACCGGCTCCTTCACCCCTGCCAAGTCCAGCAAAAACGCATACTCGAACGCGACATCGCGCCAGCGCTTGTAGCGCCCGGACGCACCGGCGTGTCCCGCCTCCATGTTGGTCTTTAGAATGAGGCGGTTGGTGTCGGTCTTCATGGCGCGCAGCTTGGCCGTCCACTTCGCGGGCTCGACGTACAGCACCTGCGTGTCGTACAGGCCTGCGGTGATCAGCAGATTCGGATAGCCCTTGCGCTCGACGTTGTCGTACGGTGAGTACGAGAGCATGTACCGATAAAACGTCGGGTCATGAGGATTGCCCCACTCGTCGTATTCCCCCGTCGTGAGTGGAATCGTCGAGTCGCTCATCGTGGTGATGACATCGACATACGGCACTCCCGCAATCACGCCTCGCCACAGCTCCGGACGCGCGTTGACGACGGCGCCCATGAGCAGCCCGCCGGCGCTGGCGCCGCGCGCGAACAGCCGGTCCGACTTTGTGTAGCCCCGTCGAATCAGATCGTCCGCAACGTCGATGAAGTCGTTGAACGTGTTTTTCTTCTGGAGCTGGCGGCCATTCTCATACCAGGCCCGTCCCATCTCCGAGCCGCCCCGAATGTGCGCGATGGCGAACACAAAGCCGCGATCGAGCAGCGACAGCCGGTCCGACGAGAACGTGGGATCCGAGCTCGAGCCGTACGACCCGTAGCCTGTCAGGAGCAGCGGGGCGGGACGAGTCACGCCCTTGCGATACACGACCGAGACCGGCACGCGGGCTCCGTCGCGGGCGGTGGTATACAGACGCTCGGTCACATAGTTGGCAGGATCGAAGCTCCCGAGGATCGAATCGCGTTTGAGCAGCGTCTTTTGACGGGTTCGCATATCGAAGTCGTACGTCGATGACGGCGTCGTGAGCGACGTGTAGACGTACCGCAAGAGCGGTGTATCGAACTCGCGATTGGTGCTGACATACGCGAGGTATGCTGGCTCGCCAAAGTCGAGATAGTACTCTTTCCCGCCGCTCCAGGGACGCACGCGCAGTTGCATCAAACCGTCCTTGCGCTCACTGACCACCAGGTAATCCTTGAAGAACTCGAAGTCCTCGAGCAACACGTCCGCCCTATGCGGAATGACCTCCTGCCAGGTGGCGCGCCCAGGCCGCGACACGGGCGTCCGCATGAGACGGAAATTCTTGGCGTTGTCGTTGGACAGCAGATAGAAATAGTCGCCGAAATGGCTGGCGTAGTACTCGTGTCCCCGCTCGCGTGGAATGAGAACTTTGAATGCCGAGTCGGGTTGGTCGGCACGGACGTAGCTGTACTCGGTCGCCATTGTTTGCGATGACTGGATCATCACATACGCGCGGGACTTGGTTGTGGACACGGACACGTAATAGGTCTCGTCCTTGTCCTCGTAGACCAGTTGATCGCTCGACGCCGGCGTGCCGAGTCGATGGCGCCAGACCTGATACGGCCGCACCGTGACGGAATCGGCCTTGGTGTAAAAGATCGTGCGGTTGTCCTCGGCCCAGGCGATGCCGCCGATGGCGCCCGGCAGGACGTCGGGTAGCATCGCCCCGGTGCGCAGATTCTTGAACCGAATCGAGCTGACACGCCCACCCGTGGTGTCTACCGCGAATGCGTAGATGTCTTCTCCCGAGCTGACGTCCGACGCCCGCACGATGAACGTCGGCTTGCCTTCGGCGAGCTCATTCACGTCGATCATTATTTCTTCAGGCGCGGTCACCGAGCCGCGCTTGCGCGCGTAGATCGGGTAGTTCTTCCCGTCGACGAGGCGCGTGTAGTAGAAATAGCCGCCCTCGCGGAACGGGACGGACTGGTCGTTCTGGAGCACGCGCCCTTTCAACTCCTCGTACAGCCGCTCCTGCAGCGCTTCCGTATGCGCCATCACCGCTTTGGTGTACGCGTTCTCGTCCTCGAGGTACTTGATCACTTCGGGGTTGGAGCGCTCACGCAACCAGTAGTACGGATCTGTCCGTGCGGTGCCGTGTTCCTCGAAGCGATGGGGGCGCACGGCAGCAACAGGCGGTGTGAGAGCCGGCGCCGCGGACGATGCTGTGGTCGCCTGTTGCGCGGCGACGACGGCCGGAACCCAGGCGGAGAGAGCGAGAGCGAGAGATCGAACGCGTGCGAGCATCGGCGCCTCGGGAAGAAGTGAGAATCGTCCCGTCGAATTAACGCCCGCGCGGCGTAGGTAGCCAGAGGGTATGTTTGGGCCGTGACAGTTTTCTTACTAATCCTGGCGCTGCAGGGACCCGGCGCTCTGCGGAGCGTAGAGGAGCAGGTCGCGCGAGCCGAGCGTTCGGAGCTGCGGGAGCCAGGAAGCGATAGGTACTTCGCACTCGATTCCGGCAGCCTCGCGCGGGCACGTTCGCAGATCGAAGCGTATCTCCAGGCTTCACCAGACGACGTGGCGGCGTGGGTACTGCTCGGACGCGTCGGGCGATTCATCCTTCAACCGGCCCGCAGCGCCCAATGCTCTCCGGAGCACGGCTGCGTCCTCGACAGCACGTTCGACGAGTCTCGATTTCAGGCTGCCCTCGACAGCGCGCTCAAGCTTCGTCCCGACGACCCGGCCGCGCATTTCTGGAAAGCCCGGCTGTTAAGCGACGGTCGGCCGGTGCTGCGCGAGGGTGAGTTCGGCGTCGATGTCGACACCGTACAAATGCTCGCCCATGCTCGGCGCGCCGTCGCGCTCGATTCGCGCAACGTCCGCTATCGCGAGTTTCTCACCGTCACCTTGTCGGACATGGGATCGTACGATGAAGCGGCCGAGGTGATACGCCCAGTCGAAGGGGGCAAGCATATCCTGTCGCTCATCTTTCAGGACCTCGCGGCGGTTCCCATTCCGGACCGCGCCGTGGCCTGGCCCAATGGCCACGCGGTGCTCGCAGCGACGGGACTCCACGAGGGCCCGCGGTTCGCAAGCCATACGGGACGCAGCTGGGTAACGGACCAGTCGATCGATCAGGTGGAAGCGTTTTACCGGCGCCGCTGGCCCTCGTTCAAATTCTTTCGCAGCGTGGCGGAGAATGGCCAACATGGAGGAATGCAGTATCTCCGCCCGGATCGGCAGGGCAAACTGCAGCCCGCTGCCGATTCCACGTTCATGACCGAGCTCGGAAACCAATCCCAGTTCGTAGGTCTGCTGCTGGCGGTCGGCGAGTCCGGTCCGCGGTTCGACCGGCCCGGTCAGCAATACCCTGCCGCCGTTGCCGGCAAAGACGTCTTCTCGGAGATCATCATCGTGACCGGCCGCAAAGGCAACTGACAGGACGCCGTGCCCGAGTCGCCACCGATCGTCCTCGCCATTACCGGCGCCTCGGGCGCGCCCTACGCCGTACGCCTGCTCGAAATGCTCGCGACGAACTCCGTCTCCACTTGGCTGCTTGTGTCATCGCACGGGTGGCGACTCCTCGCCGAAGAGTGCGGGATCAAAGACGAATCCGGTCTCAAGAAAGCCACCGGAGGCCAGTGGGCGAGTGTGCGCGTCTTCAACGACGGCGATCGTGGCGCCCAGCCGGCGTCGGGATCGGTGAAGACGCAGGGGATGGTCGTGTGTCCATGCTCGATGGGCACGATGGCCGCGATCGCACACGGCACGAGCCGCTCGCTGATCGAGCGCGCCGCCGACGTGACGCTCAAGGAGCGCCGCAAGCTCGTGCTCGTGCCGCGGGAGACGCCGCTATCGCTGGTCCATCTTCGCAACCTGGTGCTGGCCGCCGAGGCTGGCGCGGTCATCTTGCCGGCGGCTCCTGGATTCTACCAGCGACCCAAGGAAGTCGGGCAGCTGGTGGACTTTGTCGTGCAGCGGATCCTCGATCACCTTGACCTGGGGATCGCGCTCTTGAAACCATGGCAGGGGTAGAGATGGACGTTCGAGAGTTGCTCGCACGCGAAGTGACGCCCGAGTTGTATCGCGAGGTGCGCGAGCTGTGGAAGGCGCACTCAATTGCAGAGGACAAGCGCGACATTGCCGGGTTGATTGCCACGCTGACGCCCGACTGTGTCTACGAAGTGGTCGGCGAAGCGGGAGCCCGCTGGGAAGGCCACGCTGGTGCAACCCGCTTCTACATGGAGCTACTCGGCGCATTTCCGGACATCCATTTCGATCTCCAACGGATCGTGATTGGCCCTCAGGGTGTCTGTGAAGAAGCCAAGGTGACAGGTACCCACAAGGGGAAATGGCTTTCGTACGCGCCGACCGGCGATACGGTCGAGTTTCGCGTCGTGATCTTTTTCCCCTGGGACTCGCGGGCCAAAAAATTCAAGGGAGAACGCGTGTTCGCACAACTATGATCGCATTGCTCTTCATCCTCGCGGTCCAAGACACGACGCGCTACACGCATGCCGATACACTGCGTGGCTCGAATGGACCAGGGCGCGCTTGGTGGGACGCAAAGTTTTACGACCTGCACGTGCGCGTGAACCCGGCCGATTCGAGCATCACGGGCTGGAATGGCATCACCTATCAGGTGCTCGGGACTCCCGGCGCGACCGGCATGCAAATCGATCTGCAGACGCCCCTCGAGGTCGACAGCATCATTCAGGATCGCAGGAAGCTGCGATATCGGCGCGATGGGAATGCGTTCTTTGTTACGCTGCAGACCGGTCAACGGTCAGGCGAAACCCGCACGATCACCGTGTGGTATCGCGGCAAACCCCACATCGGCCGACGCCTGCCGTGGGATGGGGGCTTCGCGTTCGCGACGGACAGCCTGGGCCATCCGTGGATCGCAACCGCGAACGAAGGAACAGGGGCAAGCATCTGGTGGCCCAACAAGGACTACGCAGCGGACGAGCCGGATAGCCAGCGCATCGCGATCACCGTTCCGGATTCGCTGATCGATGTTTCGAACGGCAGGCTGCGAAGCACGAAGCGCAACGGCGACGGTACGACGACGTATGAGTGGTTCGTCACTGCCCCGATCAACAACTACAATGTGACGATCAATGCCGGCCCCTACGCGCACTTCAGCGATACGCTCGCAGGAGAGGCAGGGAAGTTGTCCCTCGACTTCTGGCCGCTCGCGTATCATGCGGACACCGCGCGCGGCCAGTTCAAGCAGGCGGTGTCGACGCTGCGCTGCTTTGAATACTGGTTCGGCCCATTTCCCTGGTACGCCGACGGCTACAAACTGGTCGAGACGCCGCACCTCGGCATGGAGCATCAGAGCGCTGTTGCCTACGGCAACCATTATCTCAATGGCTACCGGGGGCGTGATCTCTCGGGAACGGGCCTCGGGCTGCAGTGGGATTTCATCATCGTGCACGAGAGTGCGCATGAGTGGTGGGGCAACAACATCTCGGCGCAGGATCATGCCGACATGTGGTTGCACGAGAGCTTCGGCAATTACTCCGAAGGGATCTATACCGAGTGCCGGCTCGGGAAGGTCGCGGGCGCGGCGTATATCATCGGGACACGCGGCGGAATTCGGAACGATCGGCCGATCATTCCGGCGTTTGGCGTCAACGCGCAAGGCTCGGGCGACATGTATCCCAAGGGTGGGAACATGCTCCATACGATTCGCTCGATCATCGACGACGATGCCAAGTGGCGCGATATCTTGCGGGGGCTGAACAAGGCTTTCTACCATCAAACGGTCACCGGCAAGCAAGTGCAAGACTTTATCAGTCGCGAAGCCGGTCTGGATCTCAGTAAAGTGTTCGCGCAGTATCTCACCACCACGCAGATCCCGGTGTTCGAGTATCGCATTCGCGACGGCGGGCTCGATTACCGGTGGGCCAACGTCGTCGCCGGATTCGACATGGCGGTGCGCGTCAACGTCCCGGGGCTCGGCACGCGGATTCTGCGTCCCACCGAGTCGTGGCAGGGGTTGGACGTGGCGTCGCCGAAAGCGGGCGAGCTGCGTGTGGACGAGAACTTCTACGTAACCGCACGCAACGTTGGGGCGGCCGCGAGCGCTCCGACCCCTGGACCCTGACCACGCGTTTCCGATTCCTCACCGCGCTGCTCGTGTTGCTGGGTTGTGGACACGGGGGGGGGGCGTCTGCGCCCGAGTCGCCCACACCGACGACGGGGCGGCGGCCCTCCGGCCCCCCGCCTGCGCCTGTACAGTCGAGGTCCCTGGAAGCCCTGCTAGGGGCCAACGTAGGCGCGGACTCAGCCTTTCCGTGGTCGGCGACCCGCCGGCTCACGTGGCGTGATTTCCGCGGCCGGCCCCCCGCCCCCGGTGACGGTGACGAGGTCGCGAAGACGGCCTATGCGTTGTTCTATGCGTGGAAATGCAAGGACAACGTGTTCGATTTTCGTGCGATCGCTGCGTTCCGACCTCGGCAGTCCTGGGTCAAGGCGGTGGTGCTGAGCGACACGGTCCTGCGCCGGAGCACGCTCGGACACGAGCAAACCCACTTCGATCTCGCCGAGGTACACGCGCGGAGCATGGCGCGATACTTCGCAGCGCTCGCGAACGCCTGTCGCAAGACGGATGACGAGCTCACGAACCTGGCGGGGCTCCTTATTCAGGATGAGAAGGCTGAGCAACAGCGGTACGATGCCGAGACGGACCACGGACTGCGGTCGGACAAGCAGGCGGAGTGGACCGCTGAGGTTGCCCGGCAGCTCGGCCGTCAGCCGCGGCGATGAGGCTTGGCGTAATCTCAGACACGCATGGCCTGCTGCGCCCGCAGGTGTTCGAGATCTTTCGTGAAGTCGACCACATCCTGCACGGTGGCGACGTTGGGCCGGAGGAGATCCTGATCGAGCTGCGCGCGCTCGCGCCCGTTACGGCTGTCTACGGCAACAGCGATGCTTCCGCGTTGCGCGCCAAGTTGCCGCAGGTTGCCGAGCTTGAGTTGGAGGGATTTTCGATCGTTGTGACCCATGGTGATCAGTTCGGCAGTCCCAATCCCGCCGTGCTGCACGAGGCGTTTCCGAACGCTGAGATCATCATTTTTGGGCATAGCCACCGGCCGTTGCTCCAGCTGGTGGATAAGACGGTGACCGTGATGAACCCAGGCGGGGCAGGGGCGTCGCGGTTTGGGATCCTGCCGAGCGTGGGGATTTTGGAGCTCGAACCGGGGATTCCGCCGCGGGGGAGAATCGTGTCGATCAGTGCTCACCCATCCGCATGACCGTTGGCGCTCGCAGTCGCAGGTAGACGATGACACCGCCGAGCGTGCGACTGCCGTAAAACACGCGTAGCTGCTCTGGTACGAAGCCGAAACTGTGGATCTGATGCGACCCGTGTGAATCCCGGGCTTGCCCGGGTTCGTACCACTTCTTAGTTTGGTCGAAGCACCTCGCGCAGTACGGACTCACGCACGAAAAAGGATGCCTCAACTGACATGATTCGTCACTCCACCGATACGCCAATGCTGCGCCGCATCTGGGCGGGGCCGGGCACGCAGTGCCGGGTCGCGCCATTTGTCGATGCTCGTGGGCGTATTGCGTCCGGAATCTCGGGCGCTGGTGGAGGTGGAGGAGCACCCTAGAAGTCGATCGGATCTAGTTCGCGCCGTGATCCGGCCTTCCGGGTGCTTCATGGGACCTGGGAGGCCGTTCTGTTGTGGTTAACTCGAGGATCAAAGACATGAGCACGGTGCAACAACTCGACGATCAAATCATAACGCGATATATCGCGCAGCCCCTGCGTCTACCTGCGGAGCTGCGACGGGAGATCGAGCGCGTCTGGCAGGGAGCCCCAGTTCAGCTCTATGCGCTCGCGGACCTCGATCAAAGCCTGCGGCTGACGGAGGCATGGGTGGCGCTTGGCCCGCGCCACGTGGCGGTGGCGCGCCGTTCCGGCGAGGAGTGGGAGATCCGCAGCTTTGAGCGGCGTTCGATACAGGCGGTCCGTGAAGCGCCGGGGCTCTCGGCAAACACGCTGACGATCCTCGGTCCACCGGACGAGCCCGCCCTCGCGCTCGTGCGCTACACGCATCGGCAGCGGCGCGCCTTCGAGAACATTCGATTCGTGCTCGAAGAGGGGATGGGAGACGCAGCACGGGGGACGGGTGCCCGACATGAGATCCCAGGTATGGATGCCGATCGCGTCTATGCCGAGAGCATCGCGCGACCCATTCGCGAAGCCCAGGCCCTCGTGTCCGGTCGTCAGACCGCCGTGCTGCGACGATTGATCGGCTATCTGAAGCCGTATCGCCGGCAGCTCACCCTGGGCATGGGAGCGGCGACGGTGATCACGCTGGTGAGCCTGATCCCGCCGTACCTCGCTGGTGTCCTGATCGATCATGTCGTGCGGCCGGCGCAGGCGGGTGCATTGCCGCTCGAGCGGGCCTGGACGATCGCATGGATCGCCGTCGCAGCAATGGCGGTCGTGTACCTCGTCAAGCAGGCCGCGGCGCACATCCGGCTGCGGCTTATGGCGATCCTGGGCGAGTGGGTCGCGCGTGATCTGCGCGACGAGCTGTACGAGCACATCCAGCGACTGTCGCTCGCGTTCTTCTCACGCAAGCGCACGGGGAGCTTGATCACGCGTGTGTCCGCCGATACCGACCGGCTTTGGGAGTTCCTGGCGTTCGGCGTCGTGGACGTGTCGCTCTCGCTCGTGCAGCTCCTGGGACTCGGCACGGTCCTGCTCACGCTCGACTGGAGACTCGGCCTGATCATGACGGTGCCGGTGCCGTTCTTCTGCTGGGTGATTTACCGGCACGGTGAGAACATCAGCCGGCTGTTCATCCGAGCGTGGCGCAAATGGTCACGCGTGACGGACGTGCTGTCCGACACGATACCGGGCATTCGGGTCGTCAAGGCGTTCAATCAGGAGCAGCGCGAAATCGAGCGCTTTGGCGAACGCAATGAGGACGTGACGGCGGAGTTCAATCGCATTCACGCCTCGTGGACCACGTTCTGGCCGCTGCTTGTCCTGGGCGTACACACGATGACCGTGACGGTTTGGGTATTCGCCGTGCCGCGGCTCCTGGGCGATGGGGTGGCGCTGCCGGTAGGAACGTTCGTCTCGTTCTTGCTTTACACGACGATGTTCCTCGGGCCGATCGACGTGATCGGCCAGATGGCGCGCACGATCAATCGGGCGACGACGTCGGCGCATCGGGTGTTCGAGGTGCTCGACACCGAGCCCGAGGTACGCGATGTCGCGGAACCGGTGCGCCTCGAACCGGTCCATGGGCGCGTCACGTTCGAACATGTGGCGTTCGGTTACGACGGCGTCCGGCAGGTGCTCCGCGGCGTGAGCTTCGACGTCACGCCCGGAGAGCTGATTGGGCTGGTCGGACCTTCGGGCGGCGGCAAGACGACGATCGTGAACCTGATTGCGCGCTTCTACGACGTTACGGGTGGCGCGATTCGGATCGACGGCGTCGACATCCGGCGGCTCGATACGGGGCACTTCCGCCGGCAGATCGGCATGGTGCTGCAGGACCCGTATCTGTTTCACGGCACCGTGCTCGAGAACATCCGCTATGGCTTGCCCGATGCGCCGCTCGCGCAGGTCATCGTGGCGGCGCAGGCGGCCAACGCGCACGACTTCATCACCAAGCTGCAGCACGGCTATGACACAGTGGTGGGTGAGCGCGGCCACACGCTGTCAGGTGGTGAGCGCCAGCGGGTGTCGATCGCGCGAGCGATTCTGCACAACCCGCGGATTCTCATTCTCGACGAGGCAACCAGCAGCGTCGATACGGAGACCGAGCGGGAAATCCAGCAGGCGCTCGAGCGGCTCGTGGCAGGGCGGACGGTGTTTGCGATCGCGCACCGCCTGTCGACGCTGCGGAAGGCGTCGCGGCTGTTCGTGATCGAAGAAGGCCGGCTGGTCGAGCATGGAACGCACGCGGAGCTCTTGCAGCGGTCTGAGGGGATGTACCGGAGACTGTACGAGCTGCAGCTGCAGCTTCAATGAAAGGGGGTGCCATGACGCTGACTTTTGGCAAATCGGCGACCGCCACTCGGGCGGAACTGACGCTCGAGTGGCGGGCCGACGGTTCGCTCTGGGCCGTACGCGGTGAGGAGGAGCGACCGGTATCCGTTCGCCGTTGCTTCCCATGGACTGAGCCGGCACGCCACTTATCGCTTCGCGACGCGGACGAAGAGGAGTTCGCGTTCGTGAAAGATCCGGTGGATCTCGACGCGCGCTCACGCGCGGCGCTCGAGAGAGCCCTCGCCGTCGCCGGATTCGTCTTCGAGGTCACGAGCGTGCTGGAAATCGAGGAGGAGGTCGAGATTCGGCGTTGGCAGGTCGAGACTCGGCAGGGCCCGCGCACGTTTCAAACGCGGCTCGACGACTGGCCGCGCGGCCTGCCGCACGGTGGACTGCTCATCCGGGATCTGGCGGGGGACCTGTACCACCTCAGCCAGCCGGAGCACCTCGATAAGCAGAGTCGCGAGTTGTTGTGGGCCTTTGTGGACTGATCGGATGAGGCGACGGTAGGGTAAGGCGACGCTAGGATACTGCGACGCTAGCGTCGCCTCTTCCTAGCGTCGCCTTTTCTAGCCTCGCTTGATCCTAGCGTCGCAGTACTCCGACCCTGGCATCTCGTGCAAAACACCGTCTGCCGCTTATCGATCTCATGCGTCATCACGAGTTTGCGGCCGCAGTTCACACATCGTTCGCCGCCCCGGCCATACACTCGCAGCTCGAACTGAAACCGGCCTTGTTCTCCCGTGCCGGTGCGATAGTCGCGCAGCGTAGTGCCGTCGGACAGGAGCGCGCGCTGCAGCACGTCCACAATCGCGGCGTGGAGCCGGCCGCATTCCTCGAGCGACAGCTTGTGAGCTGATTTCGCCGGATTTACCCTGGCGTCGAACAGCGCTTCGTTGGCGTAGATGTTTCCAACGCCCGCCAGCCGCCGCTGATCCATGATGGCCTTTTTCACGGCGGTGCGGGTGCCCTTCAGGCGGTCAGCGAACACGAATGGCGTGAAGGTGTCCTCGAGGGGTTCCGGTCCGATTCTGCCCGTATACGCCATCCACCCCTTCTCATCGAGCAGCCAGATAGTGCCGAGTCGGCGCACGTCGCGGTAGACGAACTGGTGACCAGCATCGAGCGTGCAGATCAGCACCGCGTATTTGAGCTCGTCCTTGCTGAGAGCCCGGTCGTGGACGATCACGGATCCCGTCATACGCGGCTGGATGATCATCCGATGCCCGCTCGCGAGGCGAAACACGACATGCTTGGCGCGCCGGTAGACCTGCTCGATCGTGTTGCCCTGAAGCGTCTTGATGAGACGGGACTTCGAGACCTCACGCAAGACATCGGTCTTTCTCAACGCCGTACCGGCGATGCGGTTTCCTTCGAGGCGCGGGGCGATTTCGCGGACAATCGTCTCGACTTCAGGGAGCTCCGGCACGCTCGATCTCTCTCCAAGCGACGTCTCGCCGCCATGTCTTGCCCTCGAAGGCGATCAGCTCGGCTGCTTGCCTGCTGGCCCGCGCGGCGAGCGGAACGGTCCGGCCCAGTCCGGTCACGCTAAAGACGCGCCCCCCGGCCGTCCGTAGCCGGCCGTCTGGGTCGCGGAACGTTCCCGCGTGAAAGACGATCACGTCCTGGCCGAGGTCGTCGGACGGCGGAAGACGGATGGCGACCCCTTTTTCCGGATTCTCCGGGTAACCGCGGGCGGCAAGCACCGTCGTGACGGCGGCCCGTTCGGCGTCGAGTACCCACCGCTGGGCCGGCGGATCCCAGCGACGCTGGGCGATGGCGATCAGATGTTCCGTGAAGCCTGGGGGCAGCGCCGGCAGGAGGACCTGTGCTTCGGGATCTCCAAAGCGCGCATTGAACTCGAGCACCGACGGCGTTCCATCGGGCAGAATCATCAGACCGGCGTAGAGCACGCCTTCGTACGGAGCGCCTTGCGCAGCGACCTCACGCAACACTGGCTCGAATACATCCGTGCGCACACGGTCCAGTAATGCGTCTGAGGCTATTCCAACCGGACAATAGGCACCCATGCCGCCTGTATTCGGCCCAGTATCTCCTTCGCCGAGCCGCTTGTGATCCTGTGCCGGCGGAAGAATGAGGATACGCTCGCCGTCGGTTAGAGCGAGGACCGAAAGCTCTTCGCCTTGCAGAAACTCTTCCACGAGAACTTCCTTCCCCGCCTCTCCGAGCGATCCATCGAGCATCGCGCGTACGGTCTGCGTCGCCTCGACGCGCGTCTTGCAAATCACCGCGCCTTTGCCGGCGGCGAGCCCCGAAGCCTTCACGACCAATGGCTCCGGATGTCCGCCGATGTACTCGATGGCAGGGTCTATCGAGACAAAGGCAGCGCTCGCGGCCGTCGGGACGCCGGCGCGCCGCAGCACTTCCTTTGCGTACGCCTTCGATGACTCGAGTCGCGCGGCTGCGGCGCTCGGCCCGAACACGGCGCGGCTTCCCTCGGAAGCGCGGAGGCGATCGGCGAGCCCGGCGGCAAGCGGCGCCTCCGGGCCAACGATCGTCACATCGATGTCGTGCTGTTGGACGGCCGCGACCAAGTCGTCGATAGCCGTTGCTTGGATGGGAAGATTGGTTGCCAGCGTCGCGGTACCGGGATTGCCCGGCGCGGCGAACAATGTGAGGTCGCCGGTGGAGGCGGCGGCATCGCGATGCAGTGCCCAGCACAGCGCATGCTCGCGGCCGCCACCTCCGACGACCAGTACTCTCACTTCTTCTTAAAGGCGTCCGAAAACGCTTGCGCGGCCCGCTTGGCGGAATCCACGACGTCATTCACGACGGCTTTGGCTTCATTCATGTAGTGCTCGCGAGCGTCGTCGATATCGGTCTCGAGAGGACGTTTTTCGGCGTCGGGACCGCGGCGTGTGTAGTCGCCGTTCACGATCCGCTCGTAGGTGCCCGCCTGGATCCAGCGTTGGAGCTCGGCCGCGCGCAGCGTGTTGAATGGATGGGTCCGGTCGAGCGTGTTGAGGATTTTGAAGATGCGATCGACCGCGCCACCCGACTCCTCGTATTCCTTCGCCTGCTCGAGGAAGGCGGTCAGATCCATCTCTCGCGTGTGGCCACCTCCAGCCATCTTCATGAACATCCGCATCGAGGCAGGCGGATCCTGCGTCGCGATCAATCCGGCCCGATCGGACGACAACTCGCTCTTCCGATACCACTCGAGTAATGCGAAGCGAATCGGCGCGAGCATGAGACTGGTGAGGAACGGCAGGAAATTCGCACTGACGAACAGGATAATGACGAGAATGGTGTGATACAGGGCGTGCCCACTCATGATATGCCCCAGCTCGTGGCCGAGCAGGTTCCGCATCTCGTCGTCGTCGAGCAGGGTCAGTGCGCCCGAGTTGATCACGATGAAGGGGCGCTCGACCCCGAAGGCTCCCGCGTTGACGAAGGGCGTCTGCGACACGAACAGCTCGGGCCGCTCGGTCCAATCCATCGTCGTCAGCACATCGGTGTAGAGCTGGTTGAGCTTCGGGAACTGATTCGGTCCGACGCGCACGGCATTGGCCTGGAACAAGAGGCGGATACCGCGCTCGCCAAAGAATCCGACGATCTTTTTCACGACTTCATCGAAGCCGGGGACGGACCGCAACGTCTGCAGCGCGGCCCGGTCCGCGGGGTGCTCCCACGAAACGGCGGCGATCTGGGTGAGGATCTTCCGCGGGCGAGCCGCGGGCAGGCTGGCATCAGTCATTTTGTCGATCTCCAACAAGGGATCTGAAACCTACGATATATCGTACGAACTGTTTCGAATCGATTCGGTACATCAATCATCCCCCAACGCCTGATCCAAATCGCCAATCAAGTCCTCCACATCCTCTATACCCACGGACAGGCGCACCAGGCTGTCTGTGAGGCCCATGCGGCGCCGCATCTCCGGCGGCACACTGGCGTGCGTCATGGACGCGGGATGGCCGATCAGGCTTTCGACCCCGCCAAGTGATTCGGCCAGCGCGAAGATCTTGGTGCGCTCCAGAACGCGGCGGGCATACGCGACGTCGCCCAGCTCGATGCTGAGCATGCCGCCGAAGCCCTTCATCTGGCGCGTGGCCAGGTCGTATTGGGGATGTGAGCGCAATCCGGGATAGTAGACCCGTTGCACGCGGGCGTGCTTCTCCAGCCATTCGGCGATGCGGCGGCCGTTCACATCGTGCTGGCGCATCCGCAACGCGAGCGTCTTGGTGCCGCGCAACGCGAGCCAGCAGTCGAACGGACCGGGAACGGCACCGGCCGAGTTCTGAATGAACCCAACGCGCTCCGCGACCTCATCACGGCTCACGACGAGCATCCCGCCCACCATGTCGGAGTGCCCATTCAGATACTTTGTCGTAGAGTGCAGCACGATATCGGCGCCGAAGTCGAGCGGCTGCTGGAAGTACGGCGTGGCGAACGTATTGTCGACGACGAACAGCGCGCGCGCCTTCCGCGCGATCTCGCCCGTCGCGGCCAAGTCGCAGAGACGCATCATCGGATTCGTCGGCGTTTCGGCGTAGACGATCTTCGTATTTGGTGTCACGGCGGCAGCCACGGCCTTCGTGTCGCCGCCATCCACGAACGTGAAGCTCAGGCCGAGGCGTGACCAGATGTGCGTCATCTGCCGGTGCGACCCGCCGTACACATTCTCGCCGCTCACAACATGATCGCCGGCGGACAGGAGCTTCATGACGGCATCGAGGGCCGCGAGCCCCGATCCGAACGCAAAGCCGTGACGGCCGCCTTCAAGGGCCGCGACGTTACGCTCGAGCGCCTCGCGCGTGGGATTGCGGGTCCGCGCGTACTCATACCCCTTGTGGCGCCCGAGGCCGTCCTGGATGTAGGTGGAGGTCTGATAGATGGGCGTCATGACCGCGCCGCTTAGGGGATCACCCAGGTGGCCCGCGTGCACGGCGCGAGTCGCGAAGCGTCTCGCCAGGTCCTGCTCGGCGATGCGGGTCATGCGCGGAACGTAAAGGCGGCTTTCGTCAGGGGCAAGCGACCTTTACTTTGGGGCCGCGATGCCGAACACCTCAGGGATGCGCTGCCTGATCGTCGACGATGAGCCCCGGCTGCGCCGGGTGCTGATGCGGTTGCTCGAAGGTGAAGGCTTTACCTGCGCCGAAGCCGGGTCTGGCCTGGAAGCGCTCCAGGAGCTCGCGCAGAGGCCCGCGCCACTGGTCATCTCCGATCTGCGGATGCCGGAAATGGACGGCGTCTCGTTGCTGCGGGAAATCGTCGTACGCTGGCCCGATACCGCGGTAATCGTAGTGACCGCGGTGGCTGAGGTCGAAAGCGCCGTCGCCTGTTTGCAGATGGGCGCGCTCGATTACGTCGCAAAGCCCTTCCATCTCGAGGAAGTGCGGGCGCGCGTGTCCCAGGCGCTCGACAAGCGGCGGTTACTGATCGAGAACCGTAGCTATCAGAAGAACTTGGAAGAGCGCGTCGAGGTGCAAGCGCGCCGCATCGAGGAGCTGTTCCTCGAAGGTGTCCACGCCCTGGTCTTCGCCCTCGAAGCAAAAGACGCGTACACGCGTGGCCATTCGATGCGCGTCGCGAACTATTCGGTCGAAATCGCGCGGGCCCTGAAACTCGATACCGACCTCGTCGAGACAATCGCGCTGGGCGCCGAGCTGCACGATGTCGGGAAGATCGGCGTGAGCGAGAGTGTGTTGCATAAGGCGGGAAAGCTCAGCGCCGACGAATACCGGCACATCATGGAACATACCGTCATCGGCGCGCGTATTCTCGGGCCTCTGATGCGCGATGCTCCCGGCGCGCTATCGATCGTGCGCTCGCATCACGAGCGCCTCGACGGCCGCGGGTTTCCGGACGGCTTGGAAGGCGATGCGATCCCCTTTGAAGCTCGTGTGGTCAGCGTCGCGGACGCATTCGACGCGATGACGAGTGTCCGTCCCTACCGGCCCTCGCTGAGCGTGGAACAAGCAATACATGAGCTAGAGCACGGGAAAAGCGTGCAGTTCGACCCCGCGGTCGTGGACGCGTTCTGTCAGGCCTTCGTGGGCAACCTCGCCTTGCCCATTCCCACACCCCAGCTGCAACCGCTGCGCCTGCCTACCCCCGCCATGGAAGCCCGTCGGGCCTGACCGATTCATTAGATTGAGCGTCCCATGTCCGACACCCTCATGGTCAGTGTGTCGGGAGTGCGAGGCCTTGTCGGGACGGACCTCACTCCTGAAGTAGTCGCCCGTTGGGCCGCGGCGTTTGGCGTTTGGGCAAAAAGCAAGACGGGGGACGGCGGACGCGGGAAGGGTAGGCCCCGCGTCGTGGTAGGGCGAGATGCGCGGACGTCCGGGCCCATGTTCATCCAGGCCGCCACGGCCGGCCTCAACTCCGTGGGCTGCGACGTGATCGATGTAGGGCTAGTTGCAACACCAACGGTGCAACTTGCTGTAGAGCACCACCACTCAGCCGGCGGCCTGATCCTCACCGCAAGCCACAATCCCATCGAATGGAACGCTCTTAAGTTCGTCGGCCCTGATGGCATCTTTCTTGATATTGAAGCGGGCACGCGGGTACGCGAATTGGCGGCAGGCAATGCCCTGCCACGAGCCAACTACCAAGCTATCGGCGGTGTGGAGGCGGACTCGGATTCGATAACCCGCCATCTCGCCGCCGTGCTCGCGCTTCCGGCAGTCGAGGTTCGGGCGATCAGGCGGAGGCGGTTTCGCGTGGCGCTCGACACGGTACGGGGGGCCGGCGGGGCCGTGATGCCGGCGCTGCTCGAGCGATTGGGGTGCCGGGTCACAGCGATCAACGTGGCAACTGACGGATTATTCCCCCGTCCGCCCGAGCCCGTCCCGGAGAACTTAAAAGCCCTCGGCGCCCTGGTGCGCCGTTCGAAAGCGGAAGTAGGGATCGCGGTCGATCCGGATGTCGATCGCCTCGCAATTGTCGACGAAAAAGGTCGCCCGATTGGCGAAGACTATACGCTGGCGTTCGCGATCAGAGCGGTCTTGGGGAAGAGGGAACGGGGAAGGGGGAGGGGTAAGACGGTCGTCTGCAATCTTTCGACGAGTCTGGTGGTCGAAGATGCAGCAAAGGAGTATGGCGCGAGGGTCGTCCGTGCCGCCGTCGGTGAAGCGCACGTTGCGCGAAAGATTATCGCGCTGAAGGCGGCGATCGGCGGTGAAGGAAACGGTGGCGTGATGTATCCGGCGTTACATGTCGGGCGGGATGCGCCGGTGGCTTTTGCGTTGGTGCTGACGTTGCTGGCGCGCGAGCGTGCCACGGTCAGCGAGCTCGTTGGGCGAGCGCCGCGGTACACGATCGTGAAAGCGAAAGTAGAACGCGGAACGCGGAACACAGAACGGATGACCGATGTGTACTCCGCGCTCCGAGCTCGCTTTCCTGAGGCTGCCGTGGATACGCAGGATGGGCTGCGACTCGCATGGCCGGATCGCTGGTTGCACGTACGGCCATCCGGTACGGAACCGATAATTCGATTTATCGCGGAAGCGCCCACCGGCGCGGACGCTCAAAAACTGATTGATGAAGGGCGGCGGTTATGTGTGGCATCGTAGGGTATACCGGCAAGCGAACGGCAGCTCCTGTTGTTCTCGAAGGTCTCAAGCGTCTCGAGTATCGCGGGTACGATTCGGCGGGCCTTGCCGTCGTCAACGGAGGACTGGAAGTCTTTCGGGCGCCTGGCAAGATCGCCGTGCTCGAGCGTGAGCTCGGCACGAATCTGCCTCCCGGGACGACGGCGATCGCGCATACGCGCTGGGCGACCCACGGCGTGCCCAACACCGTCAACGCGCATCCGCACGCCGATTGCGGCGGCACGCTCGCCCTGGTGCACAACGGGATCATTGAGAACGCCGGCGCGCTGCGCCTGGCCCTGAGCAAGCGCGGCCATGTCTTTCGTTCGCAGACCGACACCGAAGTGCTCTCCCATCTCATCGAAGAAACCCACACCAATGGCACGCCGCTCGTGGATGCGACGGCCGAAGCGTTACGCCAGGTGGAAGGCACGTACGGCATCGCGGTGGTTTCGAGCCGGGAGCCCGATACGATCGTCGCCGCGCGCCGGGGCTCGCCGCTCCTCGTTGGCGTCGGCAACGGCGAGAACTTTGTCGCTTCCGATGCGTCCGCCGTTCTGGCGCACACCCGGTCGGTGGTGTACCTCGACGACGGCGAGATCGCGGAGGTCACGCCGAGCGATTATCGCATCATGGATCTCGAGGCTGCCGAGAAGGAAAAGCAGATCATGCAGGTCGAGTGGGACCTCGCGACGATCGAGCGCGGCGGCTACGCCCACTTCATGCTCAAGGAGATCATGGAGCAACCCGACAGCGTGTGCAACACGATGCGCGGCCGGCTGCTCGAGGAAGAGGGCACAGTCCGCTTCGGCGGCCTGAACATCAGCGACGAGGAGCTGCTCAAGGTCCAGCGCATCGTCATCACCGCCTGCGGCACATCGTGGCATTCCGCCTTGATCGGCGAATACATGATGGAGGAGCTGGCGCGCATTCCGACCGAAGTCGAGTACGCGTCGGAGTTCCGCTATCGGAACCCAATTGTGGATGAGCGCACTCTCGTGATCGGGATTTCGCAGTCGGGTGAAACGGCCGATACGCTGGCGGCGCTCCGTGAAGCCAAGCGGCGCGGCGCGCGTACCCTGGGATTGATCAACGTCGTGGGCAGCACGATCGCGCGCGAAGTGGACGGTGGAATTTATCTCCACGCCGGCCCTGAAATCGGCGTCGCGAGCACCAAGGCATTTACCAGCCAGATCATCGCGCTGGCGCTGCTCACGCTGAAGATGGGGCGTCTGCGCGCGCTGTCGATCCTACAAGGACGCGAAGTAGTGCGGGCGCTGGCCAAGCTGCCCGATCTCGTGAAGCGGGTCCTCGCGAAGGCGTCGCAGATCGAGCAGATCGCCGACCGGCTCGTGCGCGCTCAGAACGTGTTGTACCTGGGCCGCGGCTACAACTTCCCGGTTGCCCTCGAAGGCGCGCTCAAGCTCAAGGAAATCTCCTACATCCACGCTGAAGGCTACCCCGCGGCCGAGATGAAGCACGGGCCCATCGCCCTGATCGACGATCTCATGCCCGTGGTGTTCATCGCGCCAAAGGACGGCGTGCACCAAAAGGTCGTGAGCAATATCGAAGAGGTGAAAGCGCGCGGGGGCCGCGTGATCGCGATCGTGACGGAAGGGGATCACGCGCTCGAAAAGCTGGCCGACTATCGGATCGAGATTCCCGAGACGCTCGATCTTTTGACGCCCGTCTTGAGTGTGGTGCCTTTGCAACTTCTCGCTTACTATATCGCTGTCCGGCGGGGCTGTAACGTTGACCAACCGAGGAATCTTGCAAAGAGTGTAACGGTCGAGTGAAAGTAGTTCTCCAGCGCGTTTCGCGTGCGGAAGTTCGAGTCGCAAGCCGGGTTACCGGGAAAATCGGGCCCGGCTTTCTCGTGCTCGCCGGTTTCGCTCCGTTCGACACCGAGGCTCAGCTCAGTTGGATGGCCGAAAAGATCATCGGCCTGCGAGTGTTCGGAGACGCCGAGGGGAAGATGAACCGCGATCTGGCCGACGTGAACGGTGGGATCCTCGTCGTGTCGCAGTTCACGCTCTATGGTGACGCGAGCAAAGGCCGGCGGCCGAGTTTCATCGGCGCCGCGCCGCCGAATCTCGCGATCCCGCTTTATGAGAGGTTCGTGGCTTTGCTGAAAGAGAAGAGCGGCGGGAAGATTGCGGTCGAGACCGGCGAGTTCGGGGCGATGATGGACGTGGAGCTCGTGAACGACGGCCCCGTGACGATGATCCTGGAGCGCTAGGGCGCCGCCGGAACGGCGACTATCGCGACGCAATCCCCTTTGGGGCTCACGGCGAGACGCGTGAGATTTGTCATACCTGCAGCTGCAAAATCCGCCACTTCCTGCCAAGCGCCGCCCGCGGCGCCGCCCCCGCGGGGATCCCAGGAGTACAGCTTCGAGCCAGCCGCCGTCAGGACGATGCCGCCCGGCGTCCATGCGAAGAACTCCGCGCCGGTCGGTGTCTTGATCAATTGTGTGACCCTGCGTGTGCGGACATCGACCTCCTGTAGCGACGGACCACCAATAGAGTCGCGCTGAAGGAAACTGACCGAAGGGCGGTTCGGAATCCGCTGGAGCGAGCGCCCGATGTCGCGAGCCAGCACGTCACCGCGTGCGGTTGGCGCGGCAGCATCAGCGATCTGAAGCGTTGGCGGCGAACCGAGGACGAACAAGACCAGCGTGTGGTCGTCGCCCCACGCATGGTACCCGACGGGCTTGATCGAGTCCAGCACGAGGCGAGCATGCGTGCCATCGAGGTCGAACGCCCAAAGACGCTGCGTCGAGTCGGCTTCCACTCGAATGACGGAGAAGCCGACACTGTTCGGCAGCGGGGTAGGCGAGTACTCGCTCTCCCGCGTGTTGGTGACCGCGGTGTTGCGACGTTGCGCGATGTCGTATCGATAGATCTCGGCCTGACTGTCCCGGACCGAGGTGTAGAGGATCGAACGGCCGTCGGGCAGGAAGGACGGCTGGTTGTCGTAGCCTGGTCTGTTCGTGACGTTCACAGGCGTGCCGACGATAACGCGACCCTGGCCGACGCGGAGGTCGGCCAAATAGATGTCGGTCGCCGGCGGTCCAGCTGCCGCCTGCAGCATGCACAGCGAGACCCAGAGCACGCCGAAACTTACCCCGCGCTATCTTTTTTCGCGTGAACCCCATCGTTCTGGCGTCCGGATCGCCACGGCGGAAGCAACTCCTCGAAATGCTGCGGATCCCCTTCCGCGTGATCCCCCCTGATGTCGATGAGCACGTTCTCCCGGCAGAAAAACCCCACGATTACGTCACGCGGCTCTCGCGCGCCAAGGCACGCGCCGTCGTTGCGCGCGCCCCCGGGGAAGTCATCCTCGCCGCCGATACGACCGTCGTGCTGGGCGGCAAGATCTTTGAAAAGCCGACGTCGCCCGCAAATGCGGTCGACATGCTTGAGCAGCTCCAAGGAAAAACCCACGAGGTACTGACGGCGGTGGCAGTGGCGGAGAACGGTCGGCTCGAGCAGGTGCTCGATGTCTCACGCGTGACGTTCCGGCCCAACAGCCGGAAGACGCTCGAGGAATACGTCGCCACGGGGGAGCCGCTCGACAAGGCCGGTGCCTACGCCATCCAGGGGCTCGGCGCGCCGCTCATCGAGCGCGTGGAGGGAGACTTCTTTGGAGTGATGGGATTACCGCTGCGGCTGGCGCTGGACCTGTTGGCGAAGTTCGGCCGCCCTTACCGTTTCACGCGGTAGACCGGCACCTTCTTGGATTTTCCCTTGACCTGAATCGGGTCGAGTGTTTCGACCTTGGGTGGCTTCTTGAGCGCCTTGTAGAACGGCTCGGAAATCAGGATCTCGTTCGCGCCGGCGGAGGAACACAGGCGGTTCGCGGTATTCACCGCGTCGCCGATGACGGTGTACTCGAGCCGCCGGTTGGAGCCGATGTTGCCGGCAAACACCTCGCCGAAGTTGATGCCGATCCCGATCGCGAGGGGGTGGCGCCCCGACTCCTTCCACTTGACGTTCATCTTCTCCAGCGTCTGGATCTGATCGAGGGCGCACTGCATTGCGCGATCAGCGTCGTCCTCGTGCGCGATCGGTGCGCCCCACAACGCCATGATCGCGTCCCCCATGAATTTGTCGAGCGTCCCCGAGTGCTCGAAGACGATGTCGACCATCTCGGTGAAATAATCGGTCAGTATGCCGGCGATTTCATCGGGGTTCATCGTCTCCGACATCGGCGTGAAACCGCGGATGTCGGAGAAGAACACCACCACCGGGCGTTTCGTCCCGCCGAGCGCGACTTCGCCTTCCTGCTGCGCGATCTGCGTCGCGAGATTGGGGGCGAAATAGCGCTGAAAGTTCGATACCACCACCGCCTCTCGGCGCAGGCGATCCGACAGCTGCGAATTCTCGATGGCGACCGCGGTCAAACCGCCGAACGCGATCAAGAACTCGAGATCCTCGTCCGCGAAGGAGTGCGTGGCGGTGAGGTTGTCGACGTAGAGGATGCCCAGGACCTTGGAATCGGAGCCCATGAGCGGCGTGCACATCGCGCTGCGCACGCTCTGGATCAGGATCGACTTCCCCTTAAAGCGCTCGTCGGCGGCCGCGTTGTCGGACAGGATCGCCACGCGCTCTTCTACCGCCTTGCGCGCGATCGATTGCGGCACGTGCTTCGCCGCGCTGGCGTCGCCGGTGCGGCTCTTCGAAATGCGCGGCACCAGCTCATTCGACTTGCCATCGAGCAGCAGGATCGACACGCGATCCACGTTCATGATCTGGAACGTGAAATCCACGACCTTGTCGAGCAGGCGATCGAGCTCCTGCTGTTTGGACAGCTCCTTCGACACCTCGAGCAGCAGCGAGAGCTTCTTCTCGCGACGCTCGACCAGATTGTCCGCCTTGACCTTGAGATGCGAAGCGCCTTGGGGTTCGTCCATGACGATTGCCGGCACGCCGCCCGAGATACTCACCGGCATCTGCCGCACGATCGTCCCCGCGCCGATGCCGCCCTTCCCGGGTCGTGGACTCCCGAAGTCCGGAGGGTGAGCGACGACCTGGGGGCGGGGCATGGGGGTCGTCACTTCCTTGACCCGGAATGCCACTTTCCCGAAGGTCACGACGTCGTTCGCCCCCGCCTCGGCTTCCGTCACCTTGGCGCCGTTCAAGAACGTCCCGTTGGAGGAGCCGAGGTCAGTAACCCGCACGCCGCTTTCAGTGAGGACGATCTCGGCGTGCCGGCGTGAGATGGTGGGGTCGTAAATCGGAACATCACTCGTCACAGCTCGTCCCACGACCAGCTTGCGGCCGAGCTGGAGGTCTATCGACTGATCACCGGAGGTGCTCAGCAGTTTGAACACAGGAACGCAATATAGGGAGGAACGGCGGAAGGGGCCTAATCTCCAGCATTTGCAAGGGCGAGCGCGCGCAACACCGCTTGGGCCTTGGCCTCCGTTTCGGCGAACTCTCGCGCCGGGTTGGAATCGGCAACGATCCCCGCGCCGGCCTGGATGACGACGCGATCCTTGAGAACGAGCGCGGCGCGAATCGCGATGCACGTGTCGAGACTCGTCGCGCCCCATCCCACGTAGCCCACGGCACCCGCGTACGGGCCGCGCCGCTCGGGCTCCAGCTCGTCGATGATCTCCATCGCCCGCACCTTCGGCGCGCCGCTCACCGTACCGGCGGGAAAACAGGCGCGGAACACATCGAGCGCGTCATGTCCGGGGCTGAGCTTGCCCCGCACCTCGCTCACGAGATGTTGCACGTGCGAGTAGCGCTCGATTTCGAGAGAGCTCGTGACGTGCACCGAGCCATACTGCGCCACACGGCCGACATCGTTACGGCCCAGATCGACCAGCATGCGATGTTCGGCCAGCTCCTTTTCATCGGCGCGCAGCGCTTGGGCGAGCGCGCTGTCTTCCTCGGGGGTCGCCCCGCGCGGGCGCGTGCCGGCGATCGGTCGCACCGTCACCTCGTCTCCTTCGACGCGCACCAGCACTTCGGGTGAGCTGCCGACGAACGTCACGTCGTCGAGCACCAGATGGAAGAGGTACGGGGCGGGATTCAGCGCCCGCAGGTAGCGATACAGACGCAGGGCATCGACCGGCGCCTTGACCACCTGCCGGCGAGACAGCACGGTCTGGAAGACATCTCCCGCGGCGATGTACTCCCGGACCTTTTCCACGTCGCGCTCGAACGCGGCTCGCGGATACCGCGATTCGGCGCGGGGCGTACGTCCATTGTCCTGGAGCACCAGCGGGGTCAGCTGGTGACTCGAGCCCAGCCGCGCCAGCAGGGTGTCGATTCGCTCCTGCCCGCTGTCGTAGAGTTGCAGTCGCTGCGCTGTCGAGGCGCCAGTCGGGACCTCGACGTTTGCCACGATGATCGCCCGGCCGAAGACGTTGTCGAGAATGACCAGCGAATCGGCGATCATCACGATGGCGTCGGGCACATCGAGCGTGTCTTCCGGCCCCCGGGAAAGGCGCTCGATGCTGCGGACGAGGTCGTAGCCCATGAACCCCACGGCGCCACCGGTGAAGCGGGGCAGTCCGGGCACCGGCGGGCCGGGGAGGGCGCGCATGCGCTCGGCCAGGTGGGTGATCGGATCGGCCGTTTCGCCGGCCGCGCGCCACCCGGTCGCGAGCGTCCAGCGTTCGACGCGAGCGCCGCGATAACGCCAGGCTTCGCGCGGCTCGGTGCCCAGGAACGTGTATCGCGCCCACCGCTCGCCCCCGACGAGCGATTCGAGCAAAAACGCAAACGGCGGTCGCGCAATCTTCGCGTATGCCGCCACGGGTGTGTCGGTGTCGGTGACCACTTCGCGCAACACCGGCACCATGCCGCCGCTCTTGGATCGCTGGAGGAATGCGTCGCGGGGGTCCATACCCTAGATTTGGCGGCGATGCGTTGGCCCGCCGCGCTCCTGCTCCTCGTACTGCCCACCCGCGCCGCTGCTCAGGATTGGAACAGCGACTCGGCATTGGCGCTGGCGCGACGTGCGATCGAGCGCCGCACGCGCGCCGCCGTCGACACCGCGTTGCGCGACTACAAGGCCCAGGCTCACGGGTTTCTCTTCTTCCTCGCACAGTTCGGCGACGGGCTCACCGACCCGCCCCGGCTCGTGAAAGCGGACCAGCTGGAGCTGGAAGTGTACTGGAAGGCGCCGCAGCTCAGCAAGCAGCGCGTGATCGGCTGGCGCGATCGCAACGAGATGCCTAGCGGCATCAATTATCATCGCGATCACCTGGGCATCGTCCAGAACAACTTCGGCCATGCGATCCGGCTCGGGGAAGGCGACGAGGTGCGTGACGTGCCGCACCCGCTGGCGCCGGGAGGCACGGACCGCTACGACGTCGCGTTGGGCGATACCGCCACCATCGTGCTGCCGCAGCGCGCGGTGCGCGTCGTGGCGTTGCGGGTGCGGCCCAAAAATCTCGCGGATCCAGCCGTCGTCGGGACGCTGTTCGTCGATGCCGAAACGGCCGAGCTGGTGCGCATGGCGTTTAACTTCACGCCCGCCGCATATCTCGATCCGTCCCTGGAAGACATGAGCATCGTACTGGACAACGCGCTGTGGGATGGCCGGTTCTGGCTCCCCTACCGCCAAGAGATCGAGATCCGGCGCCGCGCAACCTGGCTCGAGATGCCCGTGCGCGGCATCATCCGCGGACGTTGGGAGATCGACACCTACCAGTTCAACGTGGGGATCGCGAACAGCTGGTTTGCCGGGGACGAAATAACCATCACGCCTAAGCCCGAGCGAGATAGTTTTCCCTGGCCGGGTCCGCTGAGCGCGGCGATTCAGAATGTCGCCGAGCCGGTGCGCCAGAACGATCTCGAGGCCGTCCGCGCTGAGGCGAGCCGCATCGCGGGACGCCACGCGCTGAGCGGTTTGAAACGCTTCGGACTCGGCGCGCGCTCGGTGAGCGATCTGATCCACGCAAATCGGGTGGAGGGGGTGGCGCTCGGTGCGGGTTTCGTGATTCGCTCACGCAATGGTCGCTACGAGGGACGGGCGGCCGGCAGTTACGGATTCTCCGACGGCGTGGGGAAGGGTTCGGTGACGCTCACGACGGCATACGGATTCGACGTCGGCGCGTATCGGCAGCTGCAAGACATCCCGGACGCGCCGGTGATCGCGCCCCTACTGAATTCGATTGCCTCGCAAGAGTTCGGCGATGATTATGGCGACTACTATCTTGCGTCCGGGGCGCGTTTGGGGTTTCGAGCGCGGACCGGGAGCCGCAGCGAGCTCCAGTTGTCTGCCATGAGCGAGCGGATCAAGTCGCAGGAGATTCACGCCACGCCGGCCACCGGTCAGTACCGGGCCAATCCGGCGGTGCTGGATGGTCAGTTCTACTCGGCCGCGGTGACGTGGCGTCGGCGCAGCGAAGGCTTCGCGGTGCGGCGTGATCTGGCAGTCGAGATATCTCTCGAAGGGGGAGCCAACGACACAAGTCTGAGCTACGCGCGGCTCAGCGGCTCGGGTCACGTGCTGCTGCCGGTAAGCGCCAGCCGTGTTCTCCTGCGAGGCGAATTTGGTGTGGGTACCGTCGACCTGCCGCCCCATCGCGCGTTTGTGCTGGGCGGCCGGAGCACGCTGCTGGGTGATGAGTTCCGGGAATGGGGCGGCCGCCGCTCGGCACTGATCCATCTGGAATGGCGCGCACCTGTGCCGTTTATCAGCCTGGCCGTGGGCCCGGGACGCACGCCGGGCACAATGACGTTAGCCCCCTACGTCGCGGTCGGGTGGGCGGACGGCAAGATCGACATGATCCCGACCCCATGGTCGGTGACCCCCGGCACACGGATGACGCTGGGGCTGGGAGCCGAGTGGCTGGGCGTATTTCGCGTTGAGGCAGGGTATGGGGTCCAATCGCATGACATGCGCGTCGCGTTCGACGTGACCCGCGATTTTTGGCCCATTCTGTGAGCCGCGATACTGGACTGGAACGCCCGCACCCATAGCTTGGAGGAGCCTAATGGCGGTCACGGCGTTCCCCGACGAATGGCTGGCCCAGTCCCTGGAGGGCCTGATGACCCCCGAGCTCCTGCAGGAGCTTCGGGGGAAGGCGGAGGCCGGTCGTACGCTCTGGGAAGCCCTGGTTGCCGAAAAGCTCACCACCGACGCCGAAATCATTGACAAGCTGTCGCACCGCTTCCGGTTGAAGGTCGCCGACGCGTCCAAGATCGATACCAGCGTCCGCGACGGTGTGCCGGAGCAGCTCGCCCGCCGGTATCGTGTTCTGCCGTTACGCCTGACGGACTCCTACCTCGAGCTGGGCACCGCGAATCCGTTCGATCTCGACGCCGAGAAGGCGCTCGCGTTTGCCACGGCGCGAGAAATCCGCTTGCTGCTCCTTCCTCCGGGGAAGATTGCTGAGAAGCTCGACGAGCTGTACCGGCCCGAGAAGCAGCTCGAGAAGCTCTTGGAGAACATGGGCGACAACGAGATCCTGACTGCGCTCCCCGACACGCCCCCCGAAGAGCTGATCTCCGAAGCGGACGCGAGCCAGAAGCCGGTCGTGCGGCTCGTCGACATGATCATTTCCGAAGGCATTCTCTCGCGGGCAAGCGACATCCACGTCGAGCCCGAAGAGGGCGGCGTCGCGGTGCGTTACCGCATCGACGGGGTGTTGCGGCAAGTCATGAAGATCCCCCGCCAGGCAGGCCTGCCGCTGATTTCGCGCATCAAGATCATGTCGTCGCTCGATATCGCCGACCGGCTGCGGCCGCAGGACGGGCGCGCCCGCGTGGCGGTGAACGGTCAGCCGATCGACCTCCGCGTTTCGACGCTGCCCGCGCAGCTCGGCGAGAAGGTCGTGATCCGGATCTTGGATTCGCGCGTGACCGTCAAATCACTCGACTCGCTGGGTCTGAATCCTGGGGAAGGGGATTCGATCAAGCGTCTGCTCGAGAATCACGAAGGGATCCTCCTGGTGACCGGCCCGACCGGCTCCGGCAAAACGACGACGCTCTACTCAGCGATCAACCAGATCAAGAGTGAAGGCGTCAACATCGTCACGGTCGAAGATCCGGTCGAGTACCGGATGCAGGGCATTGTGCAGGTGCAGGTGCAGGAGAAGGCCGGCCTCACGTTCGCTGCCGCGTTGCGGTCCATCCTGCGCCAGGACCCGAACGTCGTGCTGGTCGGCGAGATCCGCGACAAGGAGACGGCGCAGATCGCGGTACAGGCGTCGCTCACGGGCCACCTCGTGCTCTCGACGCTGCACACCAACGACGCGGCCAACGCGGTGACGCGACTCGTCGACATCGGCGTCGAGCCGTACAAGATCGCCGCGTCGCTGCGCGGGGTCGTGGCCCAGCGGCTGATGCGGAGGTTGTGCAACACCTGCAAGGAAGTCTGGATGGAGACGCCGCCGGAGCGTTTGCGCCGCTGGATCCCGAAGGGCACGCCGCTGTACCGTGCGGGCGGGTGTCCCGACTGCGCGATGACCGGGTATCGCGGTCGGTTCTCGATCCTCGAGATCCTCACGATGGGGCCCGAGCTGGAGCGCCGCATCGCCGCGGGCGAAGCCGCGGACCGCATTGCCGAAGCCGCCAGGCGCGGCGGAATGAAATCGCTGTGGGACTCGGGTCTCGCGCATGTCACGCGTGGGGAGTCCACGATCGAAGAGCTCACGCGCGTCGTGGATATCCCGTCGGAAGAGGGCCCCCGTTCGTCGCAGGCCGGCGAACCAGCGCGGCCATCCGGGACGACGCGGACCTCCGGCATTACGGAAGCGCCACGCTGGACGCCGGCGCCGGGTACCGTGTCGTTTCCTCCCCCCGCCGAGCCAGCCGGCGCAGTCATGACGCATTTCGATCTACTGGAAGAGCCCGTCACGTCCGCACGCCGCTCGGGCGCGCACGGCCAGCCCGCTTCGAAAGTGCTGCTCGTGGACGATGAGGACAGTCTGCGCAAAGTGATGCGCGACCTCCTCGAGCGCGACGGGTACGCCGTGACGGAGGCGCGCGACGGCGTCCAGGCCCTCGATCAGGTCGATCGCATCGGTCCCGACATCATCGTGCTCGACTTGAACCTGCCCGGGCTCGATGGCTACGGCGTGCTGTCGCATCTGCGCTCGCGTCCCGCGACCGCCAACATTCCCGTGATCGTGTTGACCGCCAAAGGCGATGAGGACAACGAAGTGCGCGTCTTCGAGCTCGGCGCCGACGATTTTCTGACGAAGCCCTTCCGCGCGCGCGCGCTGTCGGCGCGGCTCGAGGCAGTACTCGGCCGCCGCCGTTAGGAGCCTCTGACAGAGATCCGCGTTTCCTTCGTGGATACCTACGCACTGCGTGGAGCCGGTGCGCAGCTCCAGGTTTTGGCGCTGCGGCGCAGTCGCGCCGGCCGCTGTCCCGGATCGTGGGAAACGATTCACGGCACCATCGAGCAGGGCGAGACCCCCGTCGAGGCCTCGCTCCGCGAGTTGCGTGAAGAGACCGGCCTCGTTCCCGAAAAACTCTACAATCTCAGCCGCACCGAAGCGTTCTATCAGCATCGCACCGATGTGCTTGCGGTGATTCCCGTGTTCGTTGCCTTCGTGTCCTCCAGCGCCACGGTGCAACTCTCGAATGAGCACGACCGCGCCGAATGGATGAGCCCCGGGGACGCCGGGACGCGGTTTGCCTGGCCCCGCGAGCGGAGAGCACTGGACGACATTTTGTCAATAGTGGGGGGTGGTAACGCGGGCTTGCTGGAAGATGTTCTGCGCGTAAGCTAGTAGCGGGCGCCCTCGTGAATCCATTCTATCATCGGATCTACCGCGTGGTCCGTCACATCCCCAAGGGACGAGTGGCGACCTATGGCATCGTCGCGCGGCTGGCCGGTCGACCCGGCGCGGCGCGCACGGTGGGCTGGGCACTCTCGGCGCTTCCCGACGACAACGACGTGCCGTGGTGGCGCGTGATCAACGCGGCCGGCCGCATCTCGCTCTCCGGACACGATCACTCGAGCGTCCTGCAGCGCGCGTTGCTGCTGCGCGAAGGCGTGCGGTTTACGGGAGGCGGCTCTGTGAATCTCTCGATGTACGGGTGGCCGGCAGAAGCTTACGACAGCGCGGTCGCTTCCCACAAACGCGCGGCCTCCACGCGAAGATCGCGCAGGTTGAAAGGCTTGCGCACGTAGCGCACACCGAGACGCGTCAGCGTCTCCTCCGTGGCCGGCCGCACGTCGCCCGTGGCGACGATGATCCGTTCCCTGAGTGCCGGGAGCTTCATCACCAGTTCTTCCGCCAGTAGCACGCCGCGCTTGCCCGGCGCCATCGCGCGCGCGTCGGTAATGACCAAATCAAAGTTCCCGCCCAGCGCCAGATCGAGCGCGTGCTGGGCGTCGCCCGCGACTTCGACGTCGTGCCCGTCGCGCGCGAAGAGCGCTTTGATCGTGCGTTGCACCGCCGGATCGCCGTCGACGAGGAGAATGGTGCGCTTGACGAATTGCGCGCCACCCACGGTTCCCGCCGGTTGAGCGGGAGCGGATGTCGCGGTTTGTGCCAGCGCCTCGGCGGGGGCCGGCGGGAAATCCACGCGGAAGGCTGCTCCGCCGCCGGTGGGCGGCGGCTCGATCGTGATGTGCCCGCCATGGCTCTCGACAATGGAATAGGTGATCGAGAGACCCAGGCCCGTGCCCTTTCCGGGCTCTTTCGTCGTGAAGAACGGAGTGAACACGTTCTGCCGCACGTCTTCCGGAATCCCGGGTCCCGAATCCGCAACGCGCAGATGCACGTGGCCATCGAACCAGGTCGATACGGTGATCTCGCGCAGGCGCTCGCGCGGATTCTCGGCGACCGCCTGCGCCGAATTGGTCACGAGGTTGAGCACGACCTGCTGCAGACCATGCCGGTCACCCAGTACCGGAGGCAGGACGTCGCTCAGCTCCCGCGTAACGGTGATGTCTTTGAGCTTCAGATCGTAGGCGGTCAGCGAGAGGGTGCCCCGGATTAGTTCGTTGAGGTCGACCGGTTCGCGTTCGCCCGTCCCCGGGCGGGCGAAGGTCAGCAGGTTGCGCACGATGCGGCCGGCGCGCTCCGCCTGCTCGTGAATGACCTGCAGGTGCCCGCGGTCTTTTTTCCCCAGCTCTTTCTGTTCGAGCAGGAACTCGGACAGGCCGGCGATCGAGGTCAGTGGATTGTTCAGCTCGTGGGCGACGCCCGACACGAGCTGGCCGACGGCGGCGAGCTTCTCGCTTTGGACGAGCTGAGTCTCGAGCGCCTGCTGGTCGGTCACGTCCTCCACCAGTACAACGACGCTTTGTGCGAAGCCGGCGCCGGCGATCAGAGCCGCATTCACACGCACGGAGCGCTGCAGCCGCTCGGAGCGGGCGATCAGAGGTGCCATGCGCTCGCCGCCCCGCGTCTTGTCGAGCAATTCCGCCAGAGCGTGCGACTTGCCCAGCAGGGCCTCGCCCAGCGGTGTGCCGACGAGAGCGGGGACAGGCACGCCCAGCAGGCTCGCCAGCGAACGATTCGCGCGCCGGACGATGCCGTCCGGATCCACCACCGCGATCCCTTCGCTCAGCGCGTCGAATGCCGTCTCCCACTGCTCTTTGGCGCGCCGGACCATTTCGAAGAACCGCGCGTTGGCTATGACCACGGCCGCGTGCGTGGCCAGCGTGGAAAGCAGTCGCACGTCTTCGGTGGCGAAGTGGCCCTCGCGTGGATCGGTGATGATCAGCGTGCCGATGACCGCGCCATGCGAGCGCAACGGTACGGCGGCCGCAGCCGCTGCCTGGAAGCCCTCCACGATGGCGGTCGGTTGAGGGCCTGAGTTCCGGATCAGTTCGAGGTGGTCGCGGCCCGTGGCCCGGGCGACCAACCCGGGGTCGGTCGTGGAAATGCTGCGCCCTCGCAGCGCTGCTAGGCTCCCTTCCGCGGCGGCCACCTGGATCGCATCCTCGTGCGTGTCGCCGATGAGGGCGAGCAGCGCGCCCTGCGCATCGAGGAAGCGCAGCGCGTAGCGGACGACCTGCTCG
>DATFVZ010000094.1:0-8557 GCA_035259785.1 Gemmatimonadales bacterium | reverse complement strand
CGCTTGTCGTTCGACGGTCTCAAGACCCCCGTCATCGACAAGCACTCGACCGGCGGCGTCGGCGACAAGGTATCGCTCGTCCTGGCGCCGCTCGTCGCGGCGTGCGGCGTCGCTGTGCCCATGATGTCGGGCCGGGGACTGGGCCACACCGGCGGCACGCTCGACAAGCTCGAGGCGATTCCCGGCTTCCGCACCAATCTTTCGCTTGCCGAGGCGAAGGCGCAGGTCCAGAAGCTCGGCTGCGCGTTGATCGGGCAAACCGCGGAGATCGCTCCCGCCGATCGCAAGCTCTACGCGCTGCGCGACGTCACCGCGACCGTCGAATCGATTCCGTTGATCTCCGCCAGCATCATGTCCAAGAAGCTCGCCGAAGGCTTGAGCGGGCTCGTGCTCGACGTTAAGAACGGCAGCGGCGCGTTCCTCCCGGAGGTGGAGCGCGGTCTCGAGCTTGCCAAGACCATGATCGCGTTAGGCGAGGATCGCGGGTGCCCGACGATCGCGTTGATCACGGCGATGGACCGCCCACTCGGCCGCGCGTGCGGTAACGTGCTTGAGACGGAAGAGGCGATTCTCGCGCTGCGCAGTGAAGGCCCGACCGACCTGCTCGAGGTGACCTACGCGCTCGGCGTCGAGATGCTGATCCAGGGCGGCATCGAAAAGAACACCAAGAAGGCACGCAAGAAGCTCGAGACGGCCATCGAGTCGGGGCTGGCTGCGGAGAAGTTCGAGCAAATCATCGAGGCCCAGGGCGGCAATCCCAACGTCATCGAAGATCCGTCGGTGCTGCCCCAGGCGCAGGCAGTTGAAGTCTTCGCGGCGCCCCGTACCGGCGTCGTACAGCGCGTGGAGCCGCGGACGATCGGTCGCGCGATTATCGCATTGGGGGGTGGTCGCCGCACCGTCGACGATGTGATCGATCCCACCGTGGGGTTCGTAATCACCGCGAAACCGGGGGATAAGGTCCTGGAAGGAGAGCCCATCGCGTCGGTGTTCGCCAAGGACGCCGACGGCATCCGGACGGGCTTTGAGGCGTTGAACCGGGCGATTGTGATTGGCGACAAGCTGACGCAGAAACCGCTGCGGCTGGTCTCGCACCGCGTCACGCGATCAGGGGTGGAGGAGCTGGCTTAGGGGAGCGGCTTTTGCCCGGTGCCTGGGCCCCAATCGCGTACAGTGTCCTCGTTGGCCGCTTCCTGCACGTCGCGCTCCGCTCGCTCGAGCTCGATCTCGTCCACGTCGGGCCGTTGCTTGCGTACGACGCCCGCGACCGACCTACTCGGCCAGAAGAACCACGCCAGCGCGACCAGGAGGACCGCAATGACGACGATCGTGCCCATCAAACGTCGAGATTCTTCACGAACTTGGCGTTTTCCTCGATGAACTTGCGGCGCGGCTCCACCTCGTCGCCCATCAGAGTCTCGAACAGCTGTGAAGCTTCCAATGCGTCTTCCATCGTCACCTTGAGCAGCGTGCGCCTGGCCGGATCCATCGTGGTGTCGCGCAACTGGTCGGGGTTCATTTCGCCGAGCCCTTTGTAGCGGCTCACGTTGATACTCGCTTTACTTTCGGCGCCGTTGGTCAGTCGCTTGATGTAGCTGTCACGCTCTTTCTCGTCGTAGGCGTAGAACTCTTCTTTGCCCTTGGAAACGCGATATAGCGGTGGCTGCGCGATGTACACGTAGCCGATGTCGATCAGCTCCTTCATTTCCTTATAGAAGAACGTGAGCAGCAGCGTGCGAATGTGCGCGCCGTCCACGTCGGCATCGGTCATGATGATGATCTTGTGGTAGCGTGCCTCTTCCAGTTTGAAGTCTTCGCCAACACCGGTACCGATGGCGGTGATCATCGTCCGGATCTCTTCGTTTGAGAGAATCTTGTCGATGCGGGCCTTCTGCACGTTGAGAATCTTGCCGCGCAGCGGCAGGATCGCCTGGTAGCTCCGGTCGCGGCCCATCTTGGCCGAGCCGCCGGCCGAGTCGCCCTCGACGAGATAGATCTCGCACAGCTTGGGATCTGTGAGCGAGCAATCAGCGAGCTTGCCGGGTAGGAGTCCTGCGTCGAGCCCGCTCTTTTTGCGCACCAGCTCGCGTGCTTTGCGGGCTGCTTCGCGCGCGCGGGCGGCGCTGAGCGCCTTCGCGATGATCGTGCGTGCCACGCTGGGATTCTTGTCGAAGAACTCGCCCAGCGCCTCGTTGACGACCGTTTTCACGACGCCTTCGACTTCGGAGTTGCCCAGCTTGGTCTTGGTCTGCCCTTCGAACTGCGGCGTCTTGACTTTGACGCTGAGCACGCAGTTCAGCCCTTCGCGCACGTCGTCGCCGGACAGCGTGAACTCTTCCTTCTTGAGCGCGCCGTCCTGCTTCGCCCATTCGTTGATCGTACGGGTGAGCGCCGCCTTGAAGCCGGTGAGGTGCGTGCCGCCTTCGTGGGTGTTGATGTTGTTCACGAAGGTGAAGGTGTTCTCGCTGTACTGATCGTCGTACTGTACCGCACCCTCGACCTCGACCTCTTCCTTCGTCGCCTCGAACGTGATGGGCTTGGGGTGCAGCGTCTTCCGGTTGCCGATAATCCATTTGACGAATTCAGCCAGCCCGCCCTTGTAGTAGAACTTCTCTTCCTTGACCGAGCCTTTCCGCTCGTCCTTGAGCGTGATCGTGAGCGCCTTGTTCAGGAACGCGAGCTCGCGCAGCCGGTTGGCGATCGTGGCGAAATCGAAGCGCGTCTCTGTGAAGATCTTGGTGTCGGGCTTGAATCGAACCATCGTCCCGGTGCCCTTGGCCTTGCCCTCGGCCTCGAGCTTCTTGGTCGTCTCGCCGCGCTCGAACGCCATGTGGTGGCGCTTGCCATCGCGATCCACCCAGACTTCCAGTTTTTCCGACAATGCGTTGACGACGGACACACCGACGCCGTGCAGTCCGCCGGAGACCTTGTAGGTGTTCTTGTCGAACTTGCCGCCGGCGTGCAGCACGGTGAGCGCGACTTCGACGCCCGGCTTCTTCTCGGTCTTGTGGATGTCCACCGGAATCCCGCGCCCGTTGTCGATAACGGTGACGGAATTGTCGGCGTGAATCGTTACGGCGATCTCGGTGCAGTAGCCCGCCAACGCCTCGTCGACCGAGTTGTCGACGACCTCGTAGACGAGGTGATGCAAGCCGCGCGCCGAGACCGAGCCGATGTACATCGCGGGACGGCGCCGCACCGCCTCGAGGCCCTTGAGGACCTGAATCGCGTCGGCCTGGTAATCGCCATTGCTTTTTTCCGTCGGGGGCGCAGCAGGTTTCTTCTTCGGCATCAACAGTCCTAACGTGAAAGAAGCCAGCGTATAGTCGAGATGCGGCCCGCGCCGCGTCCCGCGTTGATCCGGGCCATGATATCGGGCGTCATCAGCTGCAGTTCGTTCATCCACGAGCTCGTCGCCACGCGCACGAACAAAACGCCGTCAGGCGTGATGCTTTCGGGAGTGGTGACAGCGGCGATTTGCGAGCCGACCAGACGCGGCCAATCGGGAATCATCTGCGCCTGGCCCACCCGTCGAGCTAAGCCGGTCCGCGCCAGATAGCCTTGCAGCGCTTCCCCGAGAGGCACGGGACGGGTCCGTTTGGTGCGGTCAGAGCGGTCGGACACAGGTCTCCAATTTACACGGAAGTCATTGTCCTGTCAATAGTTAAGGCGGCGCGGAAGTTATGGTCCGACCACAACGTACGTGTCCCGCTGGGCCACGAATCCCGCGATGTCGCGGGCACGGAAGGTGAGCGGGAGAACGGCACCCTCGTTAAGGCCGGCGGTAACGACAAAGAGCCAGCGTGAGCTGAAGGCCTGGTCGAAACCGCCATCGTCGCCCTTTTCTACGCTGTCCAATGCTACCCAGACCGAGTCGAGTCCGTCGGCGTCAGTCGCGCGCACCGTGCCTCTGAGGGTATCGGTGCGCGTAGCGCTGAGCGCCGAGATGTCGTCGATGGTAAACGTGACGAGCGGCGGCGCGGGACGGTCCCGCTCGGCGAGACAGGCAGCGAGCAGGAGCGGAATCAGCGCCCCTGGAATTTGGCGGCGCGCTTTTCGAGAAATGCGGTCGTCCCTTCTTTCATGTCCTGGGTCGCGGCCAGGAGTCCGAAGTGGTTTGCCTCGAGCAACAGTCCTTCGTCGAGACTCATCTCCATGCCTTGATCGATGGCTTCGATCGCAAGTCGTACGGCGAGCGGTCCCATCGCGAGGATACCCCGCATCATTTTCTCGGATTCGACGAGCAAGTCTGCGGCCGGGACGACCTTATTGACCAGGCCGATCCGATAGGCTTCCTGCGCGTCGATCATCTCGGCGGTGAGAATGAGCTGCAGGGCGATCCCCTTTCCCACGATTCGCGGGAGCCGCTGCGTCCCACCATATCCTGGCGCAATTCCCAGCTTCACTTCCGGCTGCCCGAATTTCGCGTTGTCGCCCGCGATCCGGATGTGGCACGCCATAGCGAGCTCGCAGCCGCCCCCGAGTGCAAAGCCGTTGATCGCGGCCAAGACGGGCTTGCCGCAGGTCTCGAGACGCCGCAGGACCGCCTGCCCGCGCTGCGCGCGCGCCTTCCCGTCGAAGGGACCTTGGCGAGACAAATCACCGATGTCGGCCCCCGCGACGAAGGACTTCGGTCCCGCGCCGGTGAGGATCGCCCCCTTTATCTCCGACTCCGTGGCGATGCGGTCGACCGCGTGGGAGAGCTCCAGCATCACCTGGTCGTTCAGCGCGTTCAGCTTGTCGGGACGGTTGATGGTGATGAATGCGATCCCATCGCGGACGTCGAACAGGAGAGTTTGGTAGGACATGGAGGGAATGGTACATGGCGATTGCGGATTGCGGAATGCGGATTGCGGATTTGCAGGGAGAGCGTCGTGCGCACGGAGTTGAGCAGTGACAATCCGCAATCCGAAATCCGCAATCCGCATTAGGTTCATCCCGTGCCCATCCAAGCCATAAGCTGGTCGCCCAGCGGCGCCGTTCGAATCATCGACCAGCGCGCCCTCCCCGAAGCGGAGATTACGCGCGACTTGGAGAGCGCCGAGGCCGTCGCCGAGGCGATCCGGACGCTCCAGGTGCGTGGCGCGCCACTGATCGGGATCGCGGCCGCGATGGGCCTCGTAGCCGCCATGCGCGAAGACCGTCCCCTGCGGCGGCCAGCGTTCCTCGGTCGCTTGCAGCAGCGCGCCACGTTGCTCGGTGCGGCACGGCCGACGGCCGTGAACCTTCGGTGGGCGCTCGACCGCATGCTCAAGACTGCCGAGGCGACGGCTGGGGACGGAACAGAGCTGTGGGATCGTCTGCGCGCTGAGGCGACTCTAATCTGGGAAGAAGACCGCGCCATGTGCCGACGGATTGGAGAGCACGGACTGTCCATTCTCACCGATGGCGCGAATGTCCTGACGCACTGTAATACGGGAGCGCTCGCCACGGGTGGAGTCGGCACGGCGCTCGCGCCCGTCTATCTGGCCCATGAGCAGGGCCGCCGCGTCCATGTATACGTCGACGAGACCCGTCCGTTGTTGCAGGGATCGCGCCTCACGGCCTGGGAGCTGTTACACGCGGGGATTTCATACACCCTGATCACGGACGCGACCGCGGCTTCGCTCATGCGCCAGGCCAAAGTCGACGCGGTCCTCGTTGGCGCGGACCGGATCTGCGCCAATGGCGACTTCGCGAACAAGATCGGGACGTACGGGCTCGCGGTCCTCGCACGCCACCACGGAGTGCCGTTCTATTGCGCCGCACCGTGGTCCACGGTCGACGCGACGCTGGCTGATGGAGATCTGATTCCGATCGAGCAGCGCGCGCCGGGTGAAGTCACCGTGCTTGCCGGTCGGTCCATCGCCCCTGCCGGCGCTACAGCACTGAATCCCGCGTTCGACGTCACGCCGGCGCGCTACGTGACCGGGTTCATTACCGACCGCGGCATTCTTCAGCCGCCGTTCTCGAGCGAATGAAACCGATCATCGCGGTCATCGGTGGCGCTACTTGCACTAGAGACGAATTGGCACTCGCGCTGGAGACTGGTCGATTGCTGGCGTCCCGCGGGGCGATCGTGGTATGCGGCGGTCTGGGGGGCGTGATGGAGGGGGCGGCCAAAGGCGCGAAGGCAAACGGCGGTGTGACCGTCGGCATCTTACCGGGTACCGATGCGGCCGCCGCTAATGCGTACATCGACGTGCCGCTGGCGACGGGACTCGGCGAAATGCGGAATTTGCTGATCGTGCGCGTCGCGCAAGCGCTGATCGCAATCGGCGGCGGGATCGGGACGCTGTCGGAGATCGCGATGGCGCAGCGTACAGAGAGACCGATAATCGGTCTTCATGATTCTTTCAGGAACGCGATCGACATGCCGCGCGCGTCGAGCCCGGAAGAAGCAGTCACGTGGGCGCTGGAGCGCGCCCAGAAGCTGGTGGTATAATTACGTCATGAGAGCGGGAACGAAGTTCGCTATCGGCGCGGTGCTGATCGTCGGTTCCGTGGGGTACCTGATGGCCTCGGGTATCCGCGAAACAGGACAATATTTTCTGACACCCAGCGAGCTCGCGCAGCGCGTGTCCACTGACCCATCGTTCTACGATCTGGGCATGAAGGTCGGCGCGCGAGTGGTTCCGGGCACGGTCGTCAAAGAAACGGCGACGCAGACGCTGCGCTTTCACATCACCGACGGCACTGTCAGCTATCCCGTCGTCTTCAAAGGCCTACCGCCGGATACCTTCACCGATTCCGTCGAAGTCGTTGTCGAAGGGCGACTCGCTAGGGATGGCGTGATCCACGCGACCGACGTGCTCGCCAAGTGCGGGTCGCGCTACGAAGCCGTTCCCAAGGCCTAATGACGCTGCTCGGGCATCTGTCTCTCTGGCTCGCCTTCCTGGTGGGTCTGTGGGGCGCCATCACCGGCTTCGTGGGCGGCGCGCAGCGGCGGCTCGATCTTCAGCAGAGCGCCCGCCACGCGACCTTCACGCTCTGTGTCGCGCTGCTGATCGCGGTGGTCGCCCTCGAAGTCGCCATCTTCCGCCACGACTTCGGCGTCGCGTACGTGGCCGGCCGTACCAGCCGAAATCTGCCGACGTTCTATCTCTGGTCGGCGCTGTACTCGGGACAGGAAGGGAGCCTGCTGTTCTGGGCGACCGTCCTCAGCATCTTCGGCGCACTGGTTCAGGGGCTCACGGGACGGCGGCATCGCATGTATCTCCCCTACGTTGCCGCAGTCACCAGCCTTGTCGCCACGTTCTTCGTGAGCGTCATGCTGTTCTCGGCCAACCCGTTCCAGCGGCTCCCGTTCACGCCGCTCGACGGGCAGGGGATGAACCCGCAGCTCCAGAACCCCGGGATGGTCTTCCATCCACCGATGCTGTACCTCGGCTACATCTCGATCACCATTCCGTATGCCTTCGCGATCGCCGCGCTGCTCTCGAAGAAACTCGATACCGAATGGCTGGTCGCCGTTCGCAAATGGTCGATCGTGTCGTGGCTGTTCTTGAGCGTCGGGCTGCTGATCGGCATGTGGTGGGCCTACGTCGAGCTGGGCTGGGGCGGTTACTGGGCTTGGGATCCCGTCGAGAACGCCGCATTGCTCCCGTGGCTCGTGCTGACCGCGTTCCTGCATTCGGTCATGGTGCAGGAGAAGCGCGGCATGCTGAAGAAATGGAATCTCGCGCTCATCCTCGGCGCGTTCGTCCTGTCGATCTTCGGGACGTTCATCACACGCTCGGGCGTCATCGCGAGCGTGCACTCATTCACGCAGTCGAACGTGGGCTACTTCTTCCTTGTGTTCCTCGTGCTGATCACGGTGGCAAGCGCGACGTTGTACGTGACGCGCCTGCCGCTGCTCGAGGCCGACGCGAGGCTTGAGTCGATGGTGAGTCGCGAGGCGAGCTTCCTGTTCAATAATCTGCTGTTCATCGGGCTCGCCTTTTCTGTGTTGTGGGGGACCCTATTCCCCATTCTCTCGGAGGCGATTCGGGGCACCAAGATTACTGTGGGTCCGCCGTTTTTTAATCAGGTGAACATTCCGCTCGGCGTCTCGCTGCTGCTCCTGACCGGCATCGGTCCACTGATCGCCTGGCGGCGCGCATCAGAAGCCAACCTGCAGCGCCAGTTCGCCGTCCCCGCGACCACCGGGATTTTCGTCCTGCTGATCCTGCTGGTGGCTGGCATGGGCGACTTTTGGCCCCTCGTCACGTTCGGGATCGGCGGGTTCGTGCTGGCGACAGTAGTGCAGGAGTTCGCACGCGGCGCGCGGGCGCGCCGTCGCCAGTATGGCGAGTCGCTGCCTGTGGCGTTTGTGAACCTGCTGTCGCGCAATCGGCGGCGCTATGGCGGCTACATCGTGCACGTCGCGGTCGTCTTGCTGTTCGGGGCGTTTGCGGGCATGGCGTTCAAGAAGGAGACGCAGGCTACGCTGCGGCCGGGCGAAACCGCGACGCTGGCGGGTCCCGACGGACATGTGTACGCGTTCACCCATCTCGGCATCTCGCAGTACAACGCGCTGAATCGCCAGGTCACCGCCGCGCTGGTCGACGTCCGGCGCGATGGCGTCCCGATCGGTCGC
>DATFVZ010000093.1:0-2188 GCA_035259785.1 Gemmatimonadales bacterium | reverse complement strand
CATCTCGGGGATCTCATTCGTGGCGACCCGCCCTTCCGCCAGAAGTTTCCCGGCGGGGAACGCGCGCCGACATTCGAGGAGGTTAAAGAGATCCAGCGCCGGCTCAACGAGCAGGGCTTCAAGACCGACGGAATAGACGGGCGCACCGGCAGCGACACCATCAAAGCCATTCTCGCGTATCAGAAAAAGGTCGGCATGGAGCCTGCCGACGGGTACGCCGGCCTGAAAGTTCTCGCCCGATTGCGTCAGGGCCCGTAATCCTCACAGGGCAATCCTTCCTGGTCACGGATGTTATTGTTTCATCTTGCTTTGTTGGCCTTGGCAGTGGGCGCTAATCGGCACGACCAATGAGATGTGCCGCCGAGCGCCAGGCGTGATGCGCCAGCGCCTCGAGAATTCGCACGGCGTCGACGCGCGCAACTGCGTCGCCGGCCGTCAATGTTCCGTTTGCCACCGCGCCGAGCGTCTCGCTGCGGTGGGCGCGGCGAAGCTCCCGTAGCGCCTTGGCGCAGTGTTGGAGCTGGCCCAATGTCTGCTCGGCCGACATCGCAGGCACGTCCGGGCCGGCATCAGGCATCGCCGGAGCATCGCGCTTCGCCGTGAGCGAGATGGTCTGCGGATGGCCGTCAGGCAGCGTCGCAACCTCGCGCGCAATCGCGGTTGCGCATTGCATCGCCTCGGCGCACAGTTGCATTGCGCGGGCGTCGCCGGGCTGCGGGCCCGTCGCTCCAAAATCACCCCTCTCCCGCACCGTTTCAGCCAGCCGAGACGCGTGGTCGAGGGCGTGCAACGTGCTGGTAAGTCGCCGCTGCTCGTCTTCCGACTCCGGCGGCCCATTGACATCTGACATGAATATCTGCGCCTGGCGCAATGCATCGGCAGCCTCCGACAGCGTCACAGTATCGCTCTCCGAACGGGCACCTCCGCCGTGAGTTGTCGCTCTCAAGGTCGCGCCGACCGAACCGCACACCACTTCGAGAGCGCGGGCGATCGTCCGACGCACTGCTTCCACCGCCGCGATCGGAAGCGTAAGCGCCGACGGGTCAAGGCAGCGCGTGAGCGGCGAGCCGCGCTCGGGCAGAAGCGACTCGACGAATCGCGTGAACCTTTCGATCACCGGCATCAGGACCACGACGCCGACAACGTTGTAGGCCGTGTGATACGCGGCGAGCAGCGTCACTCCATCAACGGTGTGCGAGGCGCGAATAAGCAACGGGGTGACCAAGGGGAAAAGCGCCAGTGCGATCAGCGCGGCGATCAACTTGAACAGGACATAGGCGATCGCCAGCCGTTTGGCGGTGACGCTTGCCCCGATCGCCGCCATCGCGGAACTGGTAGCCGTTCCGATATTCTGGCCGATGATCAAGGCGCAACCCTGGCCTAGGTCGACGGCGCCGGCGTAGTGAGCGGACAGGGTCAAAGCGATGGCCGCAGTCGAGGACTGCATAAGCGTCGTCATCGCGAGCCCGACTGCGACCAGCGTCAGGACGCCGATTACACTCCGCCACCACCCGGTGCCCGGACCCGTGAGGACGGAAGGCAGATCTGCCGGATGCAGCCGTTCGGCCAATCCGCCCATACCCTCCTGCAAGGTCGACAACCCAAATAGCACGAGCCCAAACCCAGCGAGGGCCGCCCCGGCCCCGGATACGCGCCCGCGGCCCAGGAGTTTGATCATCGCACCGATGAAGATCATGGGCAGTGCGGCCGACGTCAGCGACACGCGGACGCCGATGAGCGCAACGAGCCAACCGGTCCCCGTGGTGCCGACGTTCGCGCCGAATACGAGGCCCAGCCCTTGCGGAAACGTCAGCAGGCCCGCGCTGACAAGACCGATCGTTGTCATCGTCGTCGCGCTCGATGACTGTACGACGAGCGTGGCTATGGCACCCCAGAAGGTGCCGCTCCACGGCGTTGCCGCCGCCTTGGCGAGCACGGTGCGCAGCGCGGATCCGGCCAGAGTCTTCAGGCCGGTGGTCATGACGGTCATTCCGAGCAGAAAAAGGCCTACGCCCCCGAGGATCGAGATTGCCGTCGACATGTGCGCTCCTGGGTTCGTTTGACTGGGCTCACACGACAGTCAGACCATCCGCAAGGACTGTATTGATAACCGGGGATTGTCGCGGCTGAACATCCGTTCATGGACCTAACAAACGGGTTCCTGCGTTTGCTCGCCACAGGGCGACTA
>DATFVZ010000092.1:0-11150 GCA_035259785.1 Gemmatimonadales bacterium | reverse complement strand
CCTTCGAGATCGAGATGGGATATCGCCGTCACGCACGGGAGACCGAGCAGCTCCGCGACGAGCATACCGACCTGATGGTTGTAGTCGTCGATGGCCATGCGGCCGAAGAGGATCAGCTCCCAGCTATCAGCCTTCAACTCTCCTGCGATCAGTCGAGCGGTTTCGAAGGAATCCGCGGGGATCTTGTCAGTTTGAAGCAGAATACCGCGGTCGGCGCCCATCGCCAGCGCGGTTCTGATGGTCTCCTGCGCCGCGGCCGGGCCGACGCTGATTACCACGACCTCGCCCGCGCCGGCTTTCTCCTTTCGGCGTAGCGCCTCCTCGACGGCGAACTCATCGTACGGATTCATGACGAACTTCACACCCGACTCGTCGAGGCTCTTGCCGTCGGCCGCGATTTTCACGCGCGTCTCCGAATCGGGGACTCGCTTGATACAACAAGCAATTTTCATGGGGGGAAAAGCTAAGCTAGCGGTTCCTCGTTCGGAACACGGTGATGCCCCACGCGACTGGATCATCGGGGGGATCGTCGTTGAAGCTCGTGTACGAGTGGGAGCCGTCGGAGGCGTAGCGCACGACGTAGGATCCCGCTGGTAGTGTGATTACGCCGTCGAACACTCGATTCTTGTCCGCGCCGCCGGCGGGCTCGGTGTCCTCGAATTTCATTTTCCAGACCGTGCGGCCGGTGCCGTCTTCGATCCAGCCATAATCGAACATTTCGCCATCGCGACCCTCGCCCATCGCGTAGACCTGAACACGAGTCGTTGCGGGGAGCTCGAATGACGCGTGCGCGTTCTCGTCGTCACCCATCGGAGCGAGCTTCGCGATGACGTCACCGCTGGGCCGTGTCCGCTCGTACTTGGCAACATCGTTGGGATTCAACCGCCCGCTTGCCGGAAACACACTCACACCCCAGTAGCGCTGCTCGGGGGGCGGAGCGGCATTCCAGTCGTTGTATGAGTGGGAGTCATCGGTGCGGTAATTGACCAGGTAGTTGCCGGGGGTCAGGCGCAGCACGGCATCATACACGCGATTCTTGTCCGCTCCCCCTGCAGGCTCGGTATTGTCGGCCGTCATGGTCCACACGCGTTTGTGGCTCGTCGCGTCCACAATCCACCCGTAGTCGACCATGTTGTCACCGCTCATTTCGCCGAGCGCATAGATCCTGACGTCCATGGGACGCTTGAGCGTGAATCCCTCCGAGCGCTGCTGGTGATCCCCGACGCCGATCAGCGAGACGATCGTCTGCCCATCCGGTACGGGCTGATAGTCGTACTTCTTGACCGTCGCGCGCACCGCGGGATCAGCGACCTTGAGTGTGAGACCCCATGACGCGGGATCGGTGGGCGGTACATGGTTCCAGTCTTCGGGCCCGTGCGAATCGTCGCTCGCGAAGTAGGCAACGTAACGCCCCGGTTGCAGACGCAGCGTCTCGTGCGCCATGCGATTCTTGGACGCGCCGCCGGCGGGCTCGGTGTTGTCGTACGTCATGGTCCAGATATGCTTGCGGGTGGTCGCGTCCATGATCCAGCCGTAATCGAAGGATCCGCGGTCTTCGCGCCTCAATTCGCCCACCGCATAGATCTCGACGTCGGTGCGGCGAGTCACCTCAAAACCGACTCGCTCCGTGCCATTGGGATCGGCTCGCACAACAGCAATGGCGGTCGCGTTGAACGCGGCGCGGGCATCTTCCAGCCGGTCATCGGATATTTCTCGGCCAGGTCCGTCAACTGTAAGCGCGAACTCCTTGTATGCGCCGTTCTCCACGTACGGCCCGCCGGTCTTTGCCCGACGTGTCATGCGCACGATGTCGCCCAAGCTGCTGAGATTCTCTGCGCCGGAGAAGTTGCCGGACCCTTCAACGAAGGACGCGTAATGCGCTTCGTAGACCCCAGCCGGCAATGGCACTGTGCCGGAGAACCTGCGCAAACCGTTCGATTCCCGGCGCGTCTCGGCGGCGCGCAGATCCCACACTACCGCGCGCGTCTTCGCATTGAGAATCCAGGCCGCAGCGGGCCAGGTCGTCTGTTCATCGTCCTGCCAATCGTCATCGCCGCGCTCGCGCAGCCCACGATCAGGCCAGGGCTCGGCGCCGACCGCGCTGATTTTCAGCTCTTGAGGGGCATCGAGCACAAAACCGGCGACCCGGTGCTCCTGCGGAGAGAGGTCGCGCATATCGACGAGCGTGGGATTCTGCATCAGGATGAGGAGCAGCGACAAATTCATGGCTGTCATAACGTGTTGGCGGGCAACGCGGTTTCTAATTGAAGGCCGATATACCCGTGATTTCCTGACCCAGGATTAAGGTGTGAACGTCGTGCGTGCCCTCGTAGGTATACACCGATTCGAGGTTTGCGAGGTGCCGCATCGCCTGGTACTCGGCCAGGATGCCGTTGGCGCCGAGGAGGCGGCGCGTCTCGCGGGCGATATCGGTGGCCATGTTCACGTTGTTACGCTTGGCCAGACTGACTTGCTGCGGAGTTGATTGGTCCTGGTCTTTCAATCTTCCCAGTTGGACACACAGGAGTTGAGCCTTGGTGATTTCCGTCAGCATGTCCGCCAACCGCGCCTGCTGCAGCTGGAAGCCGCCAATTGGTTTGCCGAACATCACGCGCTGTTTCGAGTAGCTCACGGCCTCGTCGTAGCATGCCATCGCCGCACCCACCGCGCCCCAGGCGATCCCGTAGCGTGCCGCGGTGAGGCACATCAGCGGCGACTTCAGCCCACCCGACTTGGGAAGCAGCGCGTCGGTGGGAACGTGCACATCCTGCAGCACCAGCTCGCTGGTGTCGCTCGCGCGCAATGAGAGCTTGCCCTTCTGGTCCTTGGCGGAAAACCCCTTCGTGTCGGTCGGGACGATGAAGCCGCGAATGGCGTTCGGATCATCTAGCTTGCCCGTTTTCGCCCAAATGATTGCAGCCTGCGCGGTCGATCCGTTCGTGATCCACATCTTCGCGCCGTTCAGCACCCAGCCGTCCTTTATCTCTTTGGCGACCGTAATCATGCCGGCTGGATTGGACCCGTAGTCGGGCTCGGTCAGGCCGAAGCAACCGATGACCTTGCCGCTCGCCATCTGCGGCAGCCATTGCTTCTTCTGTTCTTCAGAGCCGAATGCGTAGATCGGGTACATCACGAGCGCACCCTGCACGGACGCGAAGGACCGCACGCCTGAATCGCCCCGCTCGAGCTCCTGCATGATCAGCCCGTAGGCGACGTTGTTCAGGCCGGCGCAGCCGTATTCCTCCGGCAGATTCGCGCCGAACAGACCAAGATCGGCCATGCCGGGAATGAGCTGCTTTGGGAATTTGCCCGCGACGTAGGCGTCGCCGATGACCGGTATGAGGTTCTCGTCGACCCAGTCCCTGACCGTGTCGCGAATGGCGCGCTCTTCTTCAGAGAAGAGGCTGTCTACCTGATAGAAATCGACGCCAGTGAACTTCGGTGCCATGCAAGTCCTGGTGTTTGGTGCGGGTCGCGAGCCCCGGGCCCATGGCCCGGGGCCGGGCCATGCCCCGGGGCACCAAAACTAACCTACGCTTGGGCCACCGGAACGGGTGTGGTGCGTGGAATGGCGACGTCGCTTTTGAGACGCGCAAAAGCCGCCGTGTCCGACGGTTGGAACCGCAGTCTACTAGCATCCCAGCGGAAAAACGTCACCTGGATCGCCGTCGGGTCGATCGTGACGACGTTGAACGACACAGGGCGCTCGCCTCGCGACCGAGTCGACAGCGTGCCCGCGGTCGAGACGACGACTTTGCCGTCGAGGTGCTCGACACTCTCCTGATGGTCGTGACTGCACAGCACCACGTCGACGCCGGCCGCGACGATCCGCCGCTGCGCCGTCTTCCAACGGGATAGGCCCATGCGATTGGATAACTGACCACGCATCAGGTTGTGATGCATCACGAGCACGCGGGCGAGCCCGGGCTCCGCCTCCGCGAACACTGACCGGACACGCTCGACCTCGGCCTTGGGCAAGTGTCCCTTCACCGCAATGTCCCGCGGGCTCAGCGTGAGCGATCCCCAGGCAACGCCATGTGCCGTGAGCACCGACGCGATGACGGCGCCACCGGGGATCGTGATGGTCGGTGTGAGGTCGGCGCCGAAATACCGGCGGTACTTCTGGTAGACGACGTCTTTGCTGAAGGGAATGAACGGCCGGCGCCACCACTGCACGTCGTGGTTTCCCGGAATTACGAGCACGGGAGCGGTCTCACGCACGAGATTGCTGAACGCCCGCCCGCGTTGGAATTCGCCGTGCCGCGCGCGCTGCGACAGATCGCCCGCGATGACGACGGCATCAGGACGCAGATCGGGAAGGGCGCGTTCCAGCGCCTCGACGACCTGAATGTCCGCCACGCCGCCGAAGTGAATGTCGCCAATGTGAGCGATCTGAATCGTCATGACTCAATCTGCACAGTATACGTCAATGTCGCCTCACCGCCGGCGGGAGCTTGTACGCGGAACCGGACTTCGGTCGAGGAGAGCTTCTCAGCCGGCAGGCTGCTCTCCACGATCTTCCAGGTGCCGAACCGCGCCTCACGGACCTCTACCGTCACCGCCGTGCTCTTGGCGTTGGCGATCGTCACACGATAGGACGCCGTGGCGCGCTGGCGGGGCGCCAGATCCCGCCGCGGCGCAGGGAGCTGCTCTTGATTGTAATCGGTCTGCACGCGCTCGGCGGTGATGTCGAAGGCATCGCCCGACTGCAGACGCAGGTCACGACCGGGCGCGGTGTGATCGTTTGCCGTTTCACCAATGAGCTGCACGCGGCCGCTCGAGTCTGCTTGATACAGTTGGACCGTGCCCGCTGGTAGCGGACGAGCGCCGAACGCGCCACTTGGTGCCCGTTTGATCGTGTACCATACCTGTACCGGAACGCGATTCGGCTCCGGCGTCGGGCCGATCCAACCGCGCCACGGCAGCACGCCCGGGACGATAAGCTCCTGCGTCACGGGCGCGGAGCTGCGGGGGAAGAGCGCCGTGGCCACCGGGACACCCGGTTCGATCGAGAGGCGCCCCGAGAGTTGGTAGACATGGGTTTCCCCAACCGCCTCTTCGGTGGTTTCAGCGTACGCCACGCGATCTGCGCGCAGACTAATCACCCCGGATTGCGCCTCCGCCGCATAACCTTCTAGATCCTTAGCGCGCGTGCGTCGAATCGCTCCTGCAACAAGCTGCACTTCAGCACTGTCGGCGCGGAGGGTTTGCGACGTCACGGTCGCAGTCCCGGACACCTGGCACCTCGCACCTGTCACAATCACCTGATACAACGCTTCCCACGTGACGCCCTGCGCCACGTACGCGATCTCCGTGCGCTGGCGCGCGCGCGACGCATCCACCACAAGCAGCGCTTCGGGTGCGCTTCTCACGAGCTCCGCGGGGAACAGCGGTTCGCCGGGAACCCCGAGCAGCAGCCGGCCGTCGGAAAGCTTGAACTGCGGCGGATCGGCGCGGACCACCGTCGCTCGAACCGTGTCCCCCTTGGCGCGCACGAACGAGAGCGTTTGACCAACCGCTCGCGCCAACGCATCGGTCGATGTGCTCGGAAACCGCACGGTTGCGGACGTGATGGAGACGGCGGTGTCAGGAGAAAAGAGCGTCGCCGGATCGAGCGACTCGATCCGCAGCGTGAACCCATTGCGTCCCTGTTGGAGCGCTTGTGACAGTGTGCGCCGCACCACCACGCGGCCATCTCGATAAATCGAAAGTGACGTCTGCCCCGCAATCGGCGAGGCGCAGATTGCACCGAAGGCAACGACGCACGACGCACGACGCACGGTCTTGATCATTTGAGCCATTCCCAAGCCACCCGTTTAGCTATGAGAAACGCGCAACCGTACCAGAGGAGCACAGCCCCCGCAGCCACCAAGCGGGCCGTCCGCTCTACGGGCATCGTCAACGCGACATACCCCGCGAGCGGCAGAGTCGTGCCGATGGCGACCAGACGCGCCACCCGGGTGGCCCTCCGCCCGAGCAGGCGCGTACAGTTGACGCACAGGCCGCCGATCGCGATCCCGGCCGTGAACTCGCCGCACCTGGCGCACGGGTGCTTAGGCCCGGACCCGCTTAACCACGGCGCGGGCGAACTCGGCCGTAGCAACAGTGCCTCCCAGGTCCGGCGTACGAACGTTGTCGGTAACGATGGCCGCCTCGATCGCACACCGCAGTCGTTTGGCGGCTTCCAGCTCTCCGATGTGGTCGAGCATCATCGCGGCCGCCAGCATCTGCGCCGACGGATTGGCGATTCCCTTCCCCGCAATGTCGGGAGCGGAGCCGTGCACCGGCTCGAAGATCGCCGCGTGGGTCCCGATGTTGGCTCCGGGCGCGAGGCCCAATCCGCCGATCAGACCAGCGGCTTCGTCCGAGAGAATGTCGCCGAACAGGTTCGTCGTCACGATCACGTCGAACTGTTCCGGCTTCATGACGAGCTGCATCGCGGTGTTGTCTACGATCTTGTCATCGCTCTCGATCGTACCGGCGTACTGCTGGGCGACGCGTCGGGAGACCTCGAGAAACAGCCCCGACGTCGCCTTGAGGATGTTGGCCTTGTGAACGATCGTGACCTTCTTGCGGCCGTGCCGCTTCGCATACTCGAAGGCATACCGCGCGATCCGCTCACTGCCCTCGCGCGTTACAATCGACATCGCCTGCGCCAGCGCACGACGATCGCCGCCGATCTTGAAGGTGTGATCGAGACCGACGTACAGTCCTTCGGTGTTCTCGCGGATGATAACCAGATCGACGTGCTCGTAACGTCCGCCCGGAACGATCGTCTTTGTCGGCCGGACGTTGGCGTAGAGATCGAACTCCTGTCGCAGCGCCACATTGACCGAGCGGTAACCGCCGCCCACCGGCGTGGTCAGCGGCCCCTTCAGGCAGAGTTTGGTGCGGCGAATCGAGTCGAGCGTCGCGTTGGGAAGCGGCGTCCCGGCGAGCTCCACCGCCGCCATGCCGCCGTACTCTTCGTCCCACTCGAATTCGACGCCGAGGGCTTCGAGAACCTGGAGCGTGGCTGCCGTGATCTCTGGTCCGATGCCGTCGCCCGGGATCAGCGTGGCCTCGCGCTTGGTCAAGGGACTCCTGGCGTGAGGGCCTTCACGGCGCGGGTGAGCGCGGTCCAGGGATCCTCACCTTCGCCGCGGGCGATCGTCCGCCAGCCGACTTTTCCCACTCGGGTATCGACCATGACCATCGATAGTTCCGCCTTGGCTACGGTCGGGCCGTCGGGCTTGCGATCGAGCGGGACACGGAACACGAGACCCGCCGGTATCAACGCGTAGCGACCCCCGACCAGGCCCACCAACGTGCGGAGCTGATAACGGAGCGGATCTGGGACGTCGATAACGCTCGTGCCCCGCAGGAACGCCGTCCCCATCTGATCAGGATCGGCAGCGATACCGGGCGCGCGCCGGGCGGTGCGTCGCAGCTCGGATGGTCCCACCCAGGTCACCTCCGTCGCCCGGGCGCCGAGCAGCGTGCTGATTATGCTGTCGGCCTTACTGAGTGTCGCGCGCCGGTTTGCGATCAACGAGTCCCACTTAAGGCCCTCCTCGGCGCCGACCAGCTCGAGCGGCGTGAGTGCGACGCGTTGACCGGCGAGTCCAGCGGTCGGCAGCGGAGCGGTGGCCGGATCGGGGGTCGGTTTCTCATCCTTTTTCTTCGGCCCGCAGGTCACCAGCATGCCGAGCGCCACAACGCACGACGCACGACGCACGAAGTAGTTGTGTTTTAAAGGGTTACTCACGCGCGGCAATCTAAGCGAGCGTCAGTCCGCCGTCCACTACAATGACCTGTCCCGTGATGTGTCGGGCAGCGTCGCTGCAGAGGAAGAGAATGACGCGCGATATGTCCTCGGGGTCCGCAACGCGTCCCAATACCGACTCGTGCTCGGCGCGCTCAAGGACTTCCCTGGGCAGCTGCGTGAGCAACTCGGTCTTCACAAATCCGGGCGCGACGGCGTTCACGTTTATCCCCGCCGAGCCGAGATCAACCGCCGCGGCTTTCGTGAGGCCGATGAGCGCGGCCTTGCTGGCAGCGTAGTTCGCGATACCGAAGCCCGGTCGGAACGCCTGGTGGCTCGCGACGTTGACGATCTTGCCGAAGCGCTGGGCACGCAGCATCGGCGCAACGCTGTGGATACAGTTGAACGCGCCGCTGACATTGGTATCGAGGACTTCTTGCCAGGCTTCGGCGCTGAGGCGCCACAGGGCGCCGTCGTGTGTAACGCCGGCGTTGTTGATGAGGTAGTGAACTCCACCCAGCTTGCTCTTGGCCTCCCCAACGAATTGCTCAACCGCAGTCATCTTGCGGACGTCGCAGACGGCGGAATAGCACGGGACGCCGAGCGCTTTGATCGACGTTTCGGTCAGCAGAGCCTGAGCTCCCACGTCCCGCCCCGGCAGCTCGAGATAATTGAACGCGACGCCGCATCCCGCCTGCGCGAACTCGAGCGCAACGGCGCGACCCAGGCCGGTAGCGCCGCCGGTGACGATGACGGCGTGACCACGGATTCCGTCGCCGCTGAGTTGGGGCTGGGGTCGTTCCTGCACGGCAGGTGCAGCCGCAGTGCCGCGCCCACTCGACGACCAAGGGTACGATTGGGACTGGCTCAAGCCGTTCGAACCTATGTTCGAACTTGAACATCGGCAAGCTGCGCCACAACTTAGCCCACGTGCGACTGGTGTCCTCTGTCGTTTGGGCTGGGGTGGCGCTGCTCGGTGCCGCGGCCTTCGGCGTACTCGCGCTGGCCCGGGGCGAGACCATCAATGCCGCCTGGCTCCTCACGGCAGCGGTATGCACCTATGCCATCGGCTATCGCTTCTACTCCAAGTTTCTCGCAACCCGAGTTTTTGGTCTCGACCCGCGCCGCGCCACCCCGGCCGAGCGCTGTAACAATGGCCACGACTTTGTCCCGACGAACCGCTGGGTGCTGTTCGGTCACCACTTCGCGGCCATCGCAGGCGCGGGGCCGCTGGTCGGACCCGTGCTCGCTGCACAGTTCGGATTCCTGCCCGGCACGCTCTGGCTTGTAATCGGCGTCGTGCTCGGCGGCGCCGTGCAGGATTTCACGATCCTCTTCTGTTCGCTGCGCCGCGATGGCAAGTCCCTGGGCCAAATGGCGAAGGAAGAAGTCAGCCGAGTGACCGGCGTGACCGCGATGGTCGCCGTGCTCGCGATCATGATCATTCTCCTCGCGGTGCTCGCGCTGATCGTGGTGAATGCGTTGCGTGCGTCGCCCTGGGGGCTGTTCACGATCGCGTGCACGATTCCAATCGCGCTCCTGATGGGCTGGTGGATGAAACGCTGGCGCCCGGGACGAGTCGGCGAAGCATCGGTCATCGGTGCCCTGTTGCTGCTCGTCGCACTCGTGGGAGGCGGCAGCGTGGCCGCCAATCCGAGCCTCTCCGCTGTGTTCACGCACAGCGGAACGTCGATCACGTGGATGATGATCGCCTACGGCTTTATCGCCTCAGTATTGCCTGTTTGGATGTTGCTGTGCCCGCGCGACTATCTCTCGACCTTCCTCAAGATCACGACGGTCGTGGTCTTGGGGCTGGCGATACTCATCATCCTGCCGCCGCTTCGCATGCCTGCGCTGACGCCGTTTGCGACGGCTGGAGAAGGACCGGTTTTTGCCGGCAAGCTATTTCCCTTCGCGTTCATCACGATCGCCTGCGGCGCAATCTCCGGCTTCCATTCGCTCGTGGCGTCGGGCACGACGCCCAAGATGATCACGCGCGAGCCGGACGCGCGGCTCATCGGGTACGGCGGCATGCTGATGGAGTCGTTCGTGGGCGTGATGGCGATGATCGCCGCGTGCACCCTCGACCCGGGCGTCTATTTCGCGATGAACACCGCCCCCGCCGCCCTGGCGCAGGCGTCCGACCTGCTGAATCAGGCGGGATTCGTCGTCACGCCGGAGACGATGCAGGCGCTCGCCGCGCAGATGGGCGAGCAAACGCTCGTCGCGCGCACCGGCGGCGCACCGTCACTGGCGGTGGGTATGGCCCACATCTTCTCGGGTCTCACGTCCGCGCTTGGGGGGGGCGGCAAGACGATGACGGCGCTGTGGTACCACTTCGCCATCATGTTCGAGGCGCTGTTCATTCTGACCACGATCGACGCCGGCACGCGCGTGGGCCGGTTCATGCTGCAGGAGCTGGCCGGCCATTTTTGGCCCCGGCTCGGCAAGACGTCATGGTACCCGGGCGTCATAGGGGCGAGCGCCGTGATCGTGGCCGGGTGGGGATACTTCCTCTATCAGGGCGTCGTGGATCCGCTGGGCGGGATCAACTCGCTGTGGCCGCTGTTCGGAATTTCGAACCAGCTGCTCGCGGCCGTAGCGCTGTGTGTAGCGACGACCATCCTGATCAAGATGGGCCGGCAGCGCTATTTGTGGGTGACATTGGGACCACTCGTCTGGCTCATCATCGTCACGATGACTGCTGGATATCAGAAGGTCTTTTCCGCCGATCCCAAACTCGGCTTTTTCGCCCATGCCGCTTCGCTCGTACACGCCGCAGACCCCAACGCGGCGCGACTGATCATCAACGATCGTTTGAATGCGATTGTGGCGCTGTTCTTTATGGCGGTGGTCGTGATGCTCGTGTTTACGTCGGCACGCGAATGGTGGCTGGTGCTGTCCAGGCGAAAGCCAGCGGTCATTCACGAAACACCCTTCACGGAGAGCACACTCGTCGCTGGCGACTAGAGTTCTACATACGCTCCTACTTCGAATACTTGATTTGACGGGATCTTGAAGAATGCGGTCGCACGCAACGCATTCCGTGACATAAACGAGAACAACCGTTCGCGCCACATCGCCATCCCCGGCCGATCCGACGCGATCACCGTCTCCCGCCCCAGAAAAAATGTCGTCCCTTCCATGGGAATGTCGAGATGGCTCTTCTTGCACGCCGCGAGCACTTCGCCGATGTCGGGGTCCTGCATGAATCCGTAGCGTGCGACGACGCTGTGGAAGCCTTTGCCGCTGCGCTTCACCGTCACACGGTTGTCCTGCTCGACGTGCGGGACGTCCTCGGTGGTGATCGTCAGAAACACGATCTTTTCGTGCAGCACCTTGTTGTGCGTGAGATTCAGCACCAGTGCCGGCGGCGTTCCGTCCGAGCTTCCGTACATGAACACCG
>DATFVZ010000091.1:0-2572 GCA_035259785.1 Gemmatimonadales bacterium | reverse complement strand
GTTATGACCGACCTATCTCGCCCCACGGGGATAGCAACGTGGGTTCAAACGCCGCGGCGGCTTGGCCTTCGGGCGATGCGAGCCACTCGTGTAGTTCCTGTTCGTTCTGTGGCAGGCGGCCCCTGACTCCCTCAAAAATGTCGACCAATCGTTGCGCCAGCGCTTTTTCCGCTTCCTGCTTGTCACTCATAGCTACGTCCATACCTGTTTGGAAAGCTTTGAGCAGGTCACGGGCCACGGTCACATCGTGATCTGCCCCCTGCTCAATCTCAATCGACTCGCGCCAACCGCAACGAGCCGCTCGCTCTCGGCAACGCGCCAATTGGTATGCTCCACGCGAGCTCGCAACGCGTCCAGGTCGTCACGCGGCGGCCTTCCGCGCTGCGATCGAAAGCCAGAGCTATCCACGACGCTATTTTTCGCTCAACCTGGATCGAGCGCGCGAAATAGTTCTGGACCGTTACAAGAGCATCGGGCTTTACGCAACACGGTGGCGGCTTCCCGGACGAGCGTAGTGTCGCCCAGGTTCTGGTGACCATCAAGGTGTTGGGGAGGGCAAATAGCGACAGCGGCACTGACCAATTGCCGCACTAGCCTTTAAGGTCTGGGCACGGGGAAGAGAATTTTCTGCTCCCCAAATCTGCCCGATAGAGGTCAGGTCACGCGACGTGGCGGTCCGTTGTCGTCGATCACGGTCGCGTTGTGCATCACGTAGGATGGGTTGAGCGCAGCGAAACCCATCCTCATTCCTGAAGCCAAAGCGATGGGTTTCGCAGGAGCTCAACCCATCCTACGGGTTATTGCGAAAGTCCCGCCTTCAACCGCGGCGCCGCGAAATCGAGGAAGGGGCGCAGCTTCGCCGGAAAGAGCCCGTGGCATCCGCCGATCATTGCAAGGGCTTGAGGTCTCCCATCATGGTCGGAACGAACTCCGAGACGGTCGGGTGAATGTGCACCGCGCGTTGCACGACCGTGTAGGGTGCCTTGGCGTACATCATGTCGAGGATGACGTGAATCACCTCGTCGCCGGCCAATCCGAGGAACGAAGCCCCAAGGATGTGCTGGCTGTCTCGATCCACCAGGATTTTCATGAATCCCCTGGTCTCACCCTTTTCAAACGCGCGACTGACGTTTTCCATCGGCATGGTCGAAATCAGCGCGGGCTTGCCGGTCCTGCGTACCTCTGCCTCCGTCATGCCGACACGACCGAGCGGGGGGTCCGTATAGAGCGCGTAAGCGGTGATCCGATCGGTTACGTGCCTTTGATCATTGTCCAGGACATTGGCGGCCACGATCTCGAAATCGTTATAGGACGTGTGGGTAAACGCGCCGCGGCCGTTGCAGTCGCCGATTGCCCAGATGCCGGGCACATTGGTGCGCAGCTGATCGTCGACCTCGATATAGCCGCGCGGATCCGTGGCAATGCCGGCCCTGTCCAGGCCGAGATCGTCCGTGTTCGGCCGCCGCCCGATCGCCACCAGCACGTGAGTGCCCACGACCTGCGCAATCGTTCCGGCCGATCGGATGTCGACGGCAATGCGGTTGCCTTGCTGCTTCACACCGATCACCTCGCTGCCGACCCGCACGTCGATGCCCTCCTCCCTGAGGAATGCGGCCACCGCGTCCGAGACGTCCTCGTCCTCGCGCGGGATCAGCCGCGGCGCCAGTTCGATGACAGTCACCTCGCTGCCGAAGCGACGATAGATCTGGGCAAATTCAAGCCCGATGTAGCTGCCGCCGAGAACGACGAGATGGGAGGGCAGGAAATCGACGTCCATCATCGAGCTGTTCGTAAGGTACGGGACCTGGTCCAGGCCGGGTATCGGCGGAACCGACGCTCGCCCGCCGACATTGATGAACACGCGCTCGGCCTCGAGCACGCGATCGTTCACGGCCACTTGCTTCTCGGCGACGAACCGGGCGTGGCCTTCGTAGACCGTGCACCCTTCCAGCGTCTTCAGCGAGCGCTCGACGGCCCGGCGCGAGGTGCCGGCGACGGCATCCTTGCGAGCCTTGACGGCCTTCATGTCGATGCCGATGGGACCGCCGATCGTGACGCCATACTCGCCGCCACGGCGTGCCAGATGGGCCGCATAGGCGCTCGCGACCAGCGTCTTGGTAGGCGTACATCCGGTATTGACGCAAGTGCCGCCGAAGAACTTGCGTTCGACGACGGCGACCTTCTGGCCCGCAGCGACGAGGCGCCGCGCCAGCGACGGCCCGGATTGCCCGGTGCCGATGATGATCGCATCGTAATCGCTCATGGTGTTTCCTCGTCAAGCCGGTTCCCGTGGTACGGCGAGCGCGTTCTCACTCCGCCGCCGCCGGAAGAGCGAGCGTCGACTCGTGCAGAATGACGCCCTCGATCGGATCGAACTCTCCTTGCCATGGCGCCCGCTCGAGGGCGCGCATCGTGGCCTCGTAACCCGCCTCGCGGCGCATGGCGATGCCGGATGGGGTGAAATCGACATCCTTGGTGTGGTTCTCGTTTTCGAGACGCGGCGCCAGGAGGCGCACCACATGCATCTGCGTCACGCACCCATGGCGGGCGAGATCACGCACCGCCTCGGTTT
>DATFVZ010000090.1:0-9777 GCA_035259785.1 Gemmatimonadales bacterium | reverse complement strand
GACGGGCAAGTACAACCGCCAGCAGATCGGTGCGGAAATGAGCGATGCCTGGGCCGGCGATATCGGGATGGCCGTCGCTGTGTTTGATATCATGGCCTTTGGTGTGTGCGTCCAGAATCTCGGGGGCGATCTCGGAGCCGGCGCGTTGTTACCGCGCCGCACGCGCGCTGGTCTGACCCTGAACTATACGGATCCACAGGGCACGTATCGTCTCCTCACGACGCTCGAAGGGCAGTGGACCAAGAATCAGAGTGCAGTCCTCATCCAGGGGCTCGAAGCCGGCGTGGTGGCGCGCGGCGTGGGTATCGTGGGGCGAGTCGGTTTCTCCACGCGTCCCGCGATCACGGACGCGTCTCCCTGGACATTCGGTGGCGGGGTAGTGCTCGGCCGGCTCGCGATGGATTACGCATTCCGGTCCTATGACCTGATGGGGGGGACGCACCGGGTGGGGCTGCGGTGGACGCCGTAGTGGACGGGCTAGTCGAACGCGCCCGGCCTCGCTGGGGACGTCTGCTCAAGAGGATCGTCGCGATCACGGCCGGCGCGGCCTTTGGTGCGAGCGCTTTCATGCTCGTGATCAGCGCCGACGCGCGTTACGTCGCGCGCGCGGGCATCGAAGAAGCTCGGTTGCTTCTCCGACGCCGGTCGATCGAGAAGCTCATCGCTGACTCGGCGACCCCGGCGCCGCTGCGCCAGCGCCTCCGCCTCGTGCTGGCCGCCCGCGCCTTTGCCGCTGATTCGCTCGGTCTCGCGGTGGGAAAGACCTACACCAGCTACGTCGATGTGGGCCGGGACACCCTGCTGCTCGTGCTCTCGGCCAGCCGGCGCGAACGACTGCGCGAAGTCACCTGGCGGTACCCGATCGTCGGTGTCGTCCCGTACAAAGGATTCTTCAAGGCCTCGTACGCGCACCGCGAAGCGTTTAACCTCCAGCAACAGGGGCTGGATGTGTTTCTGCGCACATCCGGCGCGTTCTCGACGCTCGGCTATCTCAGCGACCCGTTGTTCTCGACCGCGATGAGCCGCGACACCATGGAGCTCGTCGCGACGGTGATCCACGAGCTGGCCCACAACACCTTGTACGTGAAAAGCCAGACCCCCTTCAATGAAAGCTTTGCGAGCTTTGTCGGGTACCGCGGTGCGGAGGCCTTCTTTCGCTCACGGAGCGACACGATCGATGCCCGCCGCGCGGCGGCTCGGTGGCGCGACGAGCGCACGCTCGATGTGTTCTATGCGGAGCTCGCCCGGCGACTTGATTCCGCCTACGCCGAGGCAGTTACGGCACACCGTGTCGAGCAAGTGCGCGACATCTTGTTTGGCTGGGCGCGCGACCAGTTTCGAGGGGCGGTAGGGCAGTCGCTGGAGACGTACGATTGGCGCTGGTTCGCCCAGGCACCGCTCAACAACGCCGTCGTGGTTGCGGAGCGGCTGTACCGGATGGATCTGAATCTGTTCGATGATGTTTACCTGCAGAACAACGCGGATATCGCCGAAACTGTGAGAGCAATCCAGATTCGCGTCTTCACTCAACCGGATCGCGATCCATACCGAGCGCTTTACTCCCGTCCGGGAATAAATGAGTAGGGGAGTCTAGTTCCCCCGCAGTCGCTCAGCGTCCGCAACGCGTTGGAGAGCGATACCGTAGGCAGCAGTTCGAAACGTCACTTTCTTCTCTCGTGCCAGATCCCGCACCGATGCGTAGGCCTTCGTAATCGTGGCCTTGAGCTCCCGATTCACTTGCTCGTGAGTCCATCGATACTGCTGAAGGTTCTGGGCCCACTCATAGTAGCTGACTGTGACGCCGCCGGCGTTGGCGAGAAAGTCGGGGATCACCGCAATGCCGCGCTGTTCGAGAATCCGATCGGCCGTCGGCGTCGTGGGTTCATTGGCGCCCTCGACGACGACCTTGCAGTCGATCGTCGTAGCGTTGGCCTCCTTGGTGATGACGCCGCCGAGCGCCGCCGGCACGAGCCACTCGCACGGGATCGTCCAGAGCTCTTCATTGGTGATGCGCTTGCCGCCCGGCCACTCCGATACGGGCTTGCCCCCGGCGGAGTGTGCCAGTAGCCCCGGGATGTCGAGTCCCGTGTCGTTGTAAATGCCACCCGATACGTCACTCACCGCGACGACCTTGGCGCCCGCTTCGGTGTCGAGCAACCGAGCGAGATGGCTGCCTACGTTGCCGAATCCCTGAATGACGACACGGCCGCCCTTCAGGAGGATGCCGAAGTCGCGTGAGTATTCGTGCATCACGTACATGACACCCCGGCCGGTGGCCTCCTCGCGCCCCAGTGAGCCGCCCAGGGACACGGGCTTGCCGGTGACGACCGCGGGGCTGTAGCCCTGCCGGCTCGAGTATTCATCGAGGATCCACGCCATCACCTGTGCATTGGTATTGACGTCCGGCGCGGGGATGTCGCGGTAGGGACCGAGGACGATCGCGACGCGCTGCGTGAAGCGCCGGGTGAGTCGCTCCAACTCGAGCTTGGAGAGTTTCTTGGGATCCACCGTGACGCCGCCTTTGGCTCCGCCGAAGGGGATGTCCATCAGGGCGGTCTTCCACGTCATGATGGCCGCGAGGCCGAGGACTTCGTCGTGATCGGCCTCAGGGTGGTAGCGGATGCCGCCCTTGCAGGGCCCCCGCGCCCCGTTGTGCTGGATGCGATAGCCGGTGAATACCTCGATGCGGCCATCGTCCATGCGCACGGGTACCTCGACCTGAACCTCGCGAAATGGCGACATGAGGATCTTCCGCATGTACGCTTCGAGGTTGATGAGATCGGCCGCCCGTTCGAACTGGTTCTGGACGATCGCCCGGCCCGACATGGGCGCGCGGGTGAGGCGCTGTGATGGTTCGCTTGATGTCATGGTCTCGTTGCCGAATTGGACAGGCTAAAGCTGTGTCTGCCGAGCACACCCTTCAGGGTGTGACTAAGACGAGCATCATCGGGTGCGCAGTCGCCGCCCGGCGAGCCGCGAGTTCGGATTCTGAGCTTCACTGAGGGCCTGCGTGGGATTCGGCGCGCGCTCGCGGCGCTTGCCGGCATCGGTCAGGACGCCCGCCACATCGACCGTCGTTCCCGCCCACTCCTCGGCGGGATGCTCCATCGAGAGCACCAGCCCCGTCGACTGATCGGCAAGCCGCCCGACGATGCCAATCCAGGTCTTGTCGGTCAACATCGGCCGCAGTGCGACGATGAGTGGGCAGACGGTCGGATCGAATGCCGACGGCGTGACCAGCGGGGCGCCCAGGCGATAGGCGATATCGTTGCTCGCGGGGAATTCCGGACCGAGCAAGATGACCTGACCGAAGTGCCAGCCTGCATTGGCGGCGACTTCAGCGAATGTCGCAGCGAGCGTCTCATCACTCGGCGCCACGGGCCCCGGTGTGGAGGCAAGGACGACTGTCCCCGTATCCGCGAAGAATCGCTCGGCCGGCGTCAGGTCTTCCGGCCGTCGTGGGGCGAATGAGGCGTAGCGGCGCGTCGCCCAGATCTGCTGCTCAGCATCGAGCCGCTGCTCGGGGTGTTCGGCTGCCTGCGCCGCGCCTTCGAATGCCACTTCGGCGGCCTGATACCGCCCCGACTCACGCAGCACCTGCCCGCGCAGCCGCAGCGTGTCGGTGTGGGGTTCGAGAGCAAACGCCCGGTCCAGCGCCAACATGGCTCGATTGCGGTCGCCGATCTTGTAGGCGGCGTAGCCCAGCTCGTGCCAGACGAGTGCGAGGTCGGGATCGACTTCGACGGCGCGCTCGAGCTCTGCCAACGCCTCGGGATAACGCTCCAACTCGGTCAGTGCCGCACCGCGCAGGGTGTACGAGAACCCCGTCTCGCCAAACACCGTGCGCGCGCGATTCGCGAGCTCGAGCGCCTCTTCCCGCAACCCCGCCGTCCGCAGCAGCTCGAAGTATTCAGCCCAGCATGCCTTCGTTTCCGGCTTCTCGGCCAGCAGCTTGTCGTAGGCGGTTTGCGCGTCCTTCATTCTTCCTTCACGCGCCAACCAGCGAGCACGCGCCAGCGCGCGCTCGCTGCGAGCGTCGGGAAAGAGGTCGTAGGAGGCGGTAGTGCGCATGAGAGGCTCAAATCTACCCGGGGGCTTGTCGCTGGCTAGCCGCGACTTCGATCTCTACATTTCTGCCGCGATGGATCGAGAACGTTTGCTACGCGAGCTGAGCGAGTTCCTGCGCATTCCGTCAGTCTCGACGCTCCCCGTGCACAATCAGGATTGTCGCCGCGCCGCAGACTGGGTGGCGACGGAATTGCGCAGACTTGGCTGCCGCAATGTCGACTTCCTCGGCAGCGAAACACACCCGGTGGTGTGGGGCGAGGGACCAGAGGTCCCCGGCGCGCCCACACTGTTGATCTACGGCCATTACGACGTGCAACCGCCCGATCCGCTCGGCGAATGGACGACACCGCCGTTCGAGCCGACCGTGCGCGATGGACGGCTCTATGCGCGCGGCGCGGCCGATGACAAGGGACAGGTCTTCTGTCTCTTGAAGGCCATCGAAGGGAGAGGCAAGCCGGCTGTGAACTTTCGCTTTCTCATCGAAGGCGAAGAGGAATTCGGCTCCAAGGTGCTGTTCGATCTGCTGAAGCGCGAGCCGCAGCGCGTGGCTGCCGACGCCGTGCTGGTTGCGGATATGTCGTATGTGGCACCGGGATGGCCCGCGGTTTACTCGACGCTGCGCGGCTTATGTTATGCCGAGATCACGGTTCGCACCTCGAAGACCGACCTGCATTCCGGTGAATACGGCGGTGCGGCGCCGAACGCGCACGAAGAGTTGTGCCGCCTCCTGACCCAGCTCAAGAGCGAGGACGGGCAGATCAACATTCCGGGTTTCTACGGCGCCGTGAAGCGACCCGCGAAAGCCGAGCTCGCCGCGTGGAAGAAGCTGCCCTTCAAGGAAAAGGACTTCCTCGAGAAGCGAGTCCAGGGGAAAGGTCTCGTCGGTCTCAAGAAGTACTCCGTGCTCGAACGGTTGTGGGCGCTCCCGACGTTCGAGATTCACGGCATTCTCGGAGGATTCACGGGCGAAGGGGCGAAGACGGTGATCCCCGCCGAGGCGACCGCGAAGGTCAGCATGCGCCTCGTACCGAATCAGAAACTCAAGACGGTCGAGCGTCAACTGGCCGCCGCCATCAAGCGGTTCACGCCAAAGTATGTCACCGCGAGCGTGCGGTTTCTGCACGGTGCCGACCCGGCTCAGATCAAGCTCACCGATTCCTCTTTTGCCAAGCTTGATGCCGCGTTCAAGGCGGTGCTGGGGCGGGGCACCGTCCCGGCCCGAGCTGGTGGGTCGATTCCCGTTGTGCCGGCGCTTGCATCTGCCGGGGCGCCTGTCATCCTCACCGGGATCGGGTTGCCGGACGATCGCCTCCATGCGCCCAATGAGAAGCTTGAACTGAAGCAGCTGTGGGATGGGATCGAAGTGTTTGGGAAGTTTTACGAGCTGCTCGGGAGAAACGGCTCCTCCTAGGGTGTGACGTTGTGCACAGCCGGCTTCCATCGTCGTCCTTCATTATGGAAGCCACCATGCGAAGAACTCTCTACTTTGCCGGGCTCGGTTACCTCGCGATCTGCGGGATGCTTGTGCTGCGCAATCGGCAACGGCCAACCACAGCTACCTCGGCAGCAGGCGATAGCTGGTGGGGTCGCACCAAAGCGCGCTGCAATGCGGTAGAAGTTGAGCTTGCACATCGCATGACGCCGCCACCACCGACATTCGACGGCCAGAGCTATAGCGCGGCCTGTTACGCGCTGGCCGGCAAGATCGATTCAGCGCGCGCCATCATCGACCGCTTGCCTCAGCGTGAGCGCTACCAAGCGGCGGGCGTGGTGTTCAATGTCGCGCACCCGATCGCCGACGCCGGCGATAATCGCTCCGCTGGGCCCATCATGGAGCTGGTGATCGAGTATTGGCCCAACCATTACATGGCGCTGTATCACGCCGGCATGGCGGAGTACGGCCTGGGCCAAGCAGAGCTCGCGCGCAAGAATCTCACGGCGTTCCTGGCGAACTACCATGCGGACGACGGCTGGACGCGGTCCGCGCGGGAAACGCTCGTGCGGCTTGGCAACGACGACCAGCAATGAAGACACTCGCACCTGCGATGTGGCGCGCACGGCTGCCCCCGGACATGCTGCCCCTGATCGTAGCAGTCGCCGTCGGTGGTACTGCTGCTGGTTTTCTGGCGGCGATGCCCGTGTTGTTCGTCACTAGTCCGGCAGTAGCCATCGCACTCGCCATCGCCGCCACGTTCATGAATCCGGTTCCCGCATGGCAGCGCGGTGCGCTCGAAGTGCTCAGACAGCTCCCTGCGGCGGGGCAGGGACGCGCGTTGCTTTCCGATTTGTTGCGGCGCGCATCAGTTGTGCCCAGCGCGCTGGTGGCATATGTCGAGCCGCTGGTCTCGGCGGCAGCCGACGCGGCTCGCCAGCTTTCTGCGCTCGAGCTTCACCTCGCCGCCTTCGACGCGCAGCAGGCCACAAATGTTGAGAAATCGGCACGTTGGCACGACGCGCTCGAGCGCTGTAAACAAGGGTCCGATCTTCTGGCAGGACGCCTGCAGGATGCCAGCGCCGCGCTCAGCCGCTGGCAAGCCGCTCAAGGCTCAGGAGAAAACCTTGCTGCACTTGCGCGTGGCTTGAACGAAGAGAGCCGCTATCAGCAAGAAGCGGCTGAGGAGGTGGAGGCACTCCTGATCCCAACTCCTAACTCCTAACTCCCGCCTTCTTACTCGCATTACGAAACTTGTTGATCTCGTGCTGCGTCAGTCCTCGACCACCATACCGTTCTTCCTTCCACGGATCACCACGCATATGGTAGCCGTTCTGCTCCCAGAAACCCGGCAGATCCTCATCCAATAGCTCGAATCCCCGTACCCACTTCGCGCTTTTCCAGAAATAGAGATGGGGCACGAGCAGCCGAGCGGGCCACCCGTGCTCGGGTGTCAACGGCTCTCCCGCCCATTTCAGGGCTATCAGATTTTCGGGGCGGTTCAGATCCGAGAGCGGCAAGTTGGTCGTGAATCCCTGCTCGGCGACCACTAGGCAATACTTTGCGTCGGGTTTCAGGCGCGCGCGTTCGAGGAGCGTCTGCACGGGCACTCCTTCGAACGTGTTGTCGAGCCGGCTCCATGTCGTGACGCAGTGAATGTCGCAGTGGACGGTCTTGCGAGGGAGGGAGAGAAACTCGTCGTAGGTGAGCGAGAATGGTCGCTCGACCACCCCTGAAACCCTGAATGTCCAATTCGATGTGTCTACGGTCGGGACCTCACCGTAGTGGAGTACCGGCCATTTGGTGGTGACTATCTGGCCTGGTGGGACTCTTGGATTTTCCACGCGGGATCTACTCCGAATGCGCTTTCAAAACCTTTGACGACCGCACCAATACTCTCCTGCCACAACGTTTCCCGTTTCTCGTTTCCCGTTTCCCGTTCCACAGATGTCATGACGACACCCGGAATGCCGCAGGGGACGATGCGATCGAAATCCTCGAGATTGGTGCTGACATTGAGCGCGAACCCGTGCCACGTCACCCACTGCTTCACGTGAATGCCGATGCTTGCGATCTTCTTCCCACGCGTCCACACGCCGGTATATCCGGGATTGCGCTCCGCGGGAATCCCGAGCAGACCGAGGCCGTCGATCAACGCTTGCTCCAGCGTGCGCAGGTACCAGTGCAGGTCCCGCGTGTAGCCACTCAGGTCCAGGATGGGATATCCGACGAGCTGGCCCGGTCCATGAAACGTGACGTCCCCCCCTCGTTCAACCTCGAACACATCGATCCCCGAGGGACGCAGAAGGTGTGGGGCCTTCGAGTTGCGCCCGAGGGTTAGGACCGGAGGGTGTTCCATTAAGAGCAGCACGTCATGTGACAGCCGCCCACGGATCCGATCATCGGCGAGCCGGCGTTGCCACTGCAGTGCTTCCCCGTACGGTACGAGTCCCGCTTCAATGATTTCCAGCGAGTTCATCTCACACCCGTCCCGCTTCCCTTACCAGTCTCGCTTCCCTCACCCGTGCCGCTTCCCTCTACCCCCTTGCCTGTCAGGGCCCAACGAGCGGAGGCGACACCGAACGCGATGTTGAGCGCCAGCCAGACGAGCATGCCGGCGATTCCGAAGAGTCCATCCAGTGGCGCTGCCACGAAGCCGATCAGGAGCGCGCCAACGGAGGCGAGCACCGCAATCACTCCACGCTGCCAGACGTTGTTCAAGCTGAAACTGCGATACCAGCCATAGGCACCACCGACCCCAACAGCGGCGATCACGCCCGCAGCCAGTATCTGGTAGCCGATTCGCTCGAACTGGTCCTGGAGCACACGGAGGGCGATCTGTGACATGGTCATGAACGCGCTGCCGAACCCGGCTCCGCCACCGAGCGAGCCCAGACCGAGCGCGAGCGGATCCTTCGGCGCGTCGTCGTTCAAATGTTCAGGGCGCGTCCGAGCGAATCGAGTGCGGCCTCGGCGACGGCTTCGGACATGGTGGGGTGCGCATGAATGGCCAGGTCGACTTCCTCGACGGTGTACTCGTTCTCCCGCGCCACGGCCAGCTCGTGGATCATCTCGGAGGCGTGCGCTCCGACGATGTGCGCGCCCAGGATCTCCCCATACTTCTTGTCACGCAGAACCTTGACAAACCCCTCGGTCTCGCCCGTGCCGCGCGCGCGCCCATTGGCGGAGAAGGGGAACTTGCCCGCCACGTAGTCGAGCTTCTTCTCTTTGCATTGATCTTCGGTCAACCCGATGCTCGCGACCTCGGGATGGCAGTACGTCACGCTGGGGACATTGTCGTACTTGATGGGATGCGGTTTTTGACCGCCCACCAGCTCGGCGACCAGCACTCCCTCGCGGCTCCCCTTGTGAGCCAGCATGGGCGGGCCGGCCACATCACCGATGGCGTAATAGCCGGGCGCCGTGGTCTGCAGGTTCTTATCGACTTTGATGAACCCGCGGTCCGTGAGCTGGATGCCACACTCCTTGAGACCGATGTTTTCGGTGTTCACCGCGCGCCCCGCGGCCATGAGCACCGCGGCCGCCACCACCTGCTTCCTCTCGCCGCCGGCTTCCACGTCGAGCGTCACCTTGTCCTTCGCGACGTTCGCCTTGGTGACTTTGGCGCCGGCGATGACCTCGATCCCTCGTTTGCGGTAGCTCTTGGCCAGCGTATCCGATGCCTCGGCGTCTTCGATGGGCAGAATGCGCGGCAACGCTTCAATCAGCGTTACCTTCACACCGAAAGCCGAGAAGATGTCGGCGAACTCCATGCCGACCGCGCCCGCACCGATGATCGCCAGCGTCTCTGGGATCCGCTCCATTAGGAGCGCTTCGTCCGAGGAAATGACGGTCGTCTTGTTGATCTCGAGGCCAATCTGCGGAATGCCTTTGACGCGTGAGCCGGTCGCAACGACGACCGCCTTTTTGGCTTCGTACACGTCATTGCCGACCTTCACCTTCTTGCCGGGCTGCAGCACACCCGTGCCTTTGACCACCGTGATCTTGTGCTTCTTCATCAGAAACTCCACGCCCTTGGAGTTCTGATCGGCGACCTTGCGTGAGCGTTTCATGGCGACGCCGTAATCCGTCTTTACGGCACCAACCTCCACGCCAAAGTCCTTCGACTCCTTCAGGACATGGGCGAGGTAGGCGGAGTGCAGGAGCGCCTTTGTTGGAATGCAGCCGATGTTAACGCAGACGCCGCCCAGTTTCTCCTGCTCAATCACCGCCGTCGCGAGACCGAGCTGCGCGCAGCGAATGGCGCAGACGTAGCC
>DATFVZ010000089.1:0-2109 GCA_035259785.1 Gemmatimonadales bacterium | reverse complement strand
GGCGTTGCCGGCTAAGAGCCGAGAGCTTCTTGTCGGCCTGCTGCTACGGCACCGACGCGCGCTCACGTGTGATGAGGGGGGCGACCGCAGCACACTGCGCCCTCGGGCAGACGTTCTGACCGATCGCATACGACGTCCTGCGCGGATACTGCGCGAATGGATGATTGATGGACGCTGCTGCGGGGAGGTCGGACAGGACTGCCTTGACGACCGGCGCGTTCTCATGGATGAACGAGCCCGAGCGCCGGATTCTGACTCCGCAGCGCGGGCTAATCGAACGCCGTTGGCCGATGTGGATCATCCAGATGGGCGAAACATTCGAGCAGCCACGCTCCGTTCGTGCGAGACACCGAGAGCGGTGGGAGATCGTCACGCGAGAAGAAATCCACCTCCAGAATTTCATGGTCGGGGTTTGGTCGGCCGCCCGTAATTTCGCAGAGGAAGATCACCTTGAAGGCGTGATAGGCGGCCAAGGGCTCGCCTCCCGTCCGATTGCAATCAAATATGCCAATCACTTTCCGTGCCTCGCATTCAAAGCCCGCCTCTTCGAGCACCTCGCGCTCGGCGGCATTCGATGGCACGTCACCGACGTCGGCCCAACCGCCGGGCAAGCACCACCCACCGTCCGACTTTTCGCGCACCAGCAGGACTCTGCCGTCGCGAAAGCAGGCCCCGCGCACGTCCACCTTGGGCGTGGCGTAGCCGGGTTGAATAGCGAACCACTGTTCGATGGTCGTTAGCGTCTGGCCCGTGTGAGCGGCGAAAATCTCGGCGGCGACGTTTTGCAATTGCCGATAGCGTTCCTTGTCGTACGGATTTTGGGCGTAAGTCAGCCCGGTTTGCGCCAGAGCCTGAAGCTTGCGCGCCCACGTGAGCCAGTCGGGTTGCATGCTCATCAAGATGATTTCAACATAGGGCGGCCCGGTTCAATGTGAGCAACAGAACGTTCGCACAGGCCGATGTCCTTCGGGCCAACTTTCAGTTCCCCCCTATGTACAACGCCCACGCGCACTCGGCATAGGCTGTCGGAGCCGGGGCGAGCAGGAAAAGCGCGACGAACATCATCCCTTGGTCTCTTTCGCGCGATTCACGCTGACGCGCTCGTCGTCAACCGACATGCGCAGCGTGAAAAGTCTACACATCTGTTACGAGCCGGACACTGATGGGACGCAATATCAGTCCCTGCGCATGAGCCAACCGCCAGCGGATGGGAGAGCCCACGGTTTCTGTGAATGTCGGGTTAGGCGAATTCCCAGAAGCATCTGGCACTTTCTTTGCGGGTTGGTGGCAACATGAAGTGCTCTCGCTCCTTTTGGTCGTTGCTCTTGGTTCTCGCCACCCCTGCGGCGGTTGGCGCAGAGACGACCATCTATTTCTTGGAGCATCCTATGGAGGTGCCGGCGCCGATTGTGCTGTTCGTCGGCGGTTTGGCTCTGCTTGGCGTCGGAGGTGCGGTCCGGAGGTGGCGGGCGAGGGCGCCGACACCAGAGCCCGAGCGTTCCGACCAGCCCCCACTCGATCAGGCAGTTGACTCCCCCATAAAGGTCGTCGGCTCGCCCGTCCGTGGCGCTGCGGAGGCTGTTCCAGACCGCACCGACCCGTCCGTGGAAGTCGTCGCTCGCCTCTTGTGATCGCCGGGCCCTACGAGCAGCCATGTCGCAAAGGAAGAACCTCCTAAGCCGCGCGATCGTCCCTCCTGAGGCCTCCCGTTTGCGCTTCGTGGTTGAGCCCGCGCGGATGTAAGACTTACCGGCGTGTTCGCTCGCTGACAGTTGGGCATCTTATGCGCATTCAGCAAGCGCTAGCGTTTGGCCGTCCTTGACTTCATCGACAGGATCGTCACCGGGGCACGGGTATTGCTCTCGCGGACGGCCGGGCACGCCACGCGGTGTGGCGCCACGTGGCCCCGCGTCGAAATTTCCATTCTTGAGGAGGCAATCCGATGAGGTCAGTAAGGGCTGTTCTGGCGGTGGCGCTGGTCGCGTTTGTCATCGCGCTCGCCCCGATGGCGTGGGCGGAGGACGTCCTCGAAGGCAAGATCAAGAGTGTCGACCCGAGCGGTAAAATGGTCACCCTCGACGACGGAACCAAGCTAACGATCCCACCGAC
>DATFVZ010000088.1:0-9830 GCA_035259785.1 Gemmatimonadales bacterium | reverse complement strand
ATGGAGGCAGGAGTAATTAGACTGGAAGAAACGCGCAGCAAATCCGGAGAGCCGCGAACGTTCCCGTTTGCTTTAGCTCCTTCACTCAAGGCGTTGTTTGAAAGACGTTGGGCAGTGCGCGACGGGCTTTTTGTATTTCATCAGAAGGGGCAGCCTCTCGGAATTGGTGCCATTCGTTCAGCATGGAAGCACGGAACAAAACGGGCGGGATTGGCAGGCCGATTGGTTCACGACCTTAGAAGGACAGCAGCTGGAGATTTGAGACGTGCGGGAGTTAGCGAAGGTGAGATTATGAAACTCTGTGGTTGGACAACTCGCAGCGTCTTTGACCGCTACAACGTCATTGACGAATCTGACCTAGCTAACGCGGTGAGTAAGCGCTTCAACGTGCAGACAACGGATAGACAAGAGAATCCAGCCAAGCAGTAACTGCAGCTAACTCCAACAATTGCAACAGGCCCGGCAGGACTTGAACCTGCAACCCCCGGTTTTGGAGACCGGTGCTCTACCAATTGAGCTACGGACCTAGAATGCTGGACGCCAAGACTCACCGCTGCTGGGACGCCTAGGGCTGAGAATCTAACCAACGCCTTGAACGCCGAAAACCCGCCTGAACTCGGCACCTGCCGCACGTGGATCAAGGCTCGCGGCTCGTGGTAGAAGTTGGGGCACCACCCACCACCGAACGGTCCGCTACAACCGACCAGGAGGCATGCATGGCGCCCCTTTTACGGAGACTCGCCGCGGCGACAGCCGCAGCACTCGGCCTCGCCGCCTGCGACGGCCACCTACCACCCGAACCCGAAATAACGACCAATTCCACCACGACCCCGGCCCCATCATTGACCGCGTCACTAAGCGGCTCGGAAGCCACCGACACCCCGTCCGACCTCGCCACGCTGATGGACAACATGAATGTCGTACTCGGCACGGAAGGAGCCGACTATCGCGTGGCGATGGCTGAGTACGTCACGGATGGATCGGACGGTGTGCCCGGCGACACCGTGCTCGCCAAGAACGTGGGCAACAAGATGCTCAGCGCCGACTTCGTTCCGGGCGACCCGCGGCGTGCAGAATGGAGCGGAGCGGCGGCCGGCTTCGACAATATCACATTCGCGATCGACGGGACGGGCGACGCCGTGCCTCCACGCGGCGGTCTGACGGCCGCGCAGACGGACGCCGCCATCGTCAGTGCCATGACCACGTGGGACCAAGAGACCTGCTCCGACCTGGCGCTGACGCGTAACGCGTCGGGAACCACAGATATCGGGTTCGTCGCCGCGCTAAACGGGTTGGGCGGCAGTTTCGCCATCGTTGCGGATGTTCAACACGCGGGCTGGCGGGACATCAATTTCGCCGGCGGCATCCTGGGCGTGACGTTCACGTTCGTGTTCGTGACTGACGACGGCGCGCCGACCGACATCAACGCTGACGGACGCGCGGACGCGGCGTTCCGCGAGACCTACTACGACCCGAGCTTTATCTGGCGGACCGATGGCGGGAATGTCGACGTCCAGACGGTCGCGCTCCACGAGAGCGGGCACGGCCTCAGCCAGGCGCATTTCGGGACCGTGGTGCTGCGGAGCGACAATACCCTCAGGATATCGCCTCGCGCCGTAATGAACGCCGTCTATGCAGGTCCGCTGCGCGAATTGACAGGCACGGACGATGGCGGGCACTGCGCCAACTGGGCGAACTGGCCCGTCAACTGAGCTCCACCGCAGCAGAGCAGAGCCGGCCGCCCCGCGGCCGGCTCATTCGTTGCGTGTCAAATACGGACCGTACGAGCTAACCCACTTGGTCGAGACATCGTCACCGAATGACTTAACCCCACAGAACGGTACTCCCCCTCCAGCGGTTCATCCTCATTTCGAATGAAAGGCAGCCGTTACGCCTCAACCCCGTCATGAGGTCTCCTATGAGAATTTCCGTTTTTCCGCTGGCTCTCGTATCGCTACTTGCTAATTCGATCGGCCCTCGAGCTGCTCTGCTCGCCGCGCAGCAGGCGACGGTGAGCGGCCGCGTCACCGATCAAGTCGGTAGTCAGCCGATCGCTGGGGCCCGCGTCATCATTGTTGGCACGGCCCTTACCGCTCAGACCAACGCCGACGGCCGCTACCGGCTGGGCGATGTACGCCCCGGAACGGTGACGCTCCGCGTGAGTGCCATCGGTTATGCGTCCGTGAACCGGCCAATCACGCTCGCCGCGGGCGAAGAGCATGTGGAGGATGTGGGACTCACGCTGCAGCCGTACTCGCTCGACGAAGTCGTCGTGACCGCAACCGGTGAGCAAGCGAAGCGTGAAGTCGGCAACGTGATCAACACGATCAAGGTTGATAGCCTGGTCGATACGCGGCCGATCTCGAACATGAACGACTTGCTCAGCGCCCATGCCCCCGGGGTCGACGTGCTGGCGGGCAACTTGACGGGATCGGGCTCACGCGTTCGCATTCGCGGCACCAATAGCCTCTCTCTCAACAACGAGCCGCTGTACATCATCGACGGCGTCCGAATGGTTGCCGACAACAATTCGTCGAGTATCGGCATCGGCGGCACCAATCCCAGCCGCATCAATGACATCAACCCCGAAGAGATCGAGTCGATCGAAGTCATCAAGGGACCCTCGGCGGCCGCACTGTATGGCACCGCCGCCTCGACGGGCGTGATCATCATCAAGACCAAACGCGGCCGTCCCGGCCCGACGCGCTGGAACATCTACGCCGAGCAGGGATTCATCAGGGACCACAACCGCTATCCCGACGCCTACCGCGCATGGCGCACGACGCCGACCGCATCCCTGCCGACCAACAGCACACAATGCATACTCACGCAGGTCGCCGCGGGCACCTGCACGCAGGACAGCGTCACGCGATTCAATCTGTTCAACGACAAGGAAGCCACACCGAACACGACCGGCTATCGCAACCAACTTGGGCTACAGGTGTCGGGCGGCTCGGACGTCGCAAGTTATTTCGTGTCGGGCGAATTCGAGAATGAAGTCGGCCAGCTCCAGATGCCGGTATTTGCCAGGGATTCTGTCCTCCGGATCCGATCGATCAGCCAGATACCGTTCGAGCAGGAGCGACCCAACGGCAAACAGCGTGTCGCGGTGCGCGCCAATCTCGAGGCGCACACCAGTCCCAAGCTCGATCTCAGTGTCTCGACGGGATTCATCTCGAGCACGCAGCGGCTGCCCCAGACGGACAACAACACCACCGGGTTGCTGTCCAACGCGCTCGGTGGCCCTGGTCACCGCAACAACGGCTCCACGTGCTGCCTCTTCGGCTATCGCGCCTTTACGCCGAACGAGTTCTTCGCGGAAACGGTGAACCAGGACATCAACCGGTTTATCGGCAGCGGGACGGCAAACTGGCGGCCGACCCGCTGGCTCGCGGCGCGCGCGACCGGCGGCGTGGATTACACCAACCGGCGCGACAGCGACCTCTGCCGCCGCGACGAATGCGTCAACTTCGGAACGATCAAGACCGGCTTCAAGGAAGACAACCGGACGAACTTCTTCAATTACACCCTGGACGCAAGCGCGACGGCCACGTCCCAGCTGAATCCCACTCTGTCCTCGCGCACGACGGTCGGATTCCAGTACGTCAAGACCGCCTTCGATCGGAACGGGGCGTTCGCCGAGGATCTGGCGCCAGGGTCCACAAACCTGGACGCGGGCGCCATTCCCGACGTCTCCGAAGTGACCGACATCAGCAAGACGGTCGGTGGATTTATCGAAGAGCACATGGGCTACAAGGACCGGCTGTTCGTGACCGGCGCCCTGCGCGTCGACGACAACAGTGCCTTTGGTCGGAGCTTCAAGGCGGTCTACTACCCGAAGCTGAGTATCAGCTATGTCATCTCCGAAGAGCCGTACTTCCCCGCGTGGAGTTTTGTGAACAGCGTGCGCCTGCGCGCGGCGATCGGCGCGTCCGGCCTTGCACCGGGAAGCACCGACGCACTCCGGTTCTGGCAACCGGGCGTCGCCCGGATCGAGAATTCAGACGCTCCCGTGATCGTGATTTCGGCACTGGGGAACCCGAATCTGAAACCGGAACGGGCCCGGGAGTTGGAGATCGGCGGCGAGGCGCTCCTCTTCAACAGCCGTCTGAATCTCGACTTTACCTACTACAACAAGCGGACGAGCGATGCCCTCATTGCCCGCACGCTGCCGACGTCCGCCGGCGTCAGCATCACGCGGTTCGAGAACCTCGGAGCCGTCGTCAACCGCGGTGTGGAACTGCTGGCGTCGGGGCGCATCGTGCAATCGTCGGACTTCAACTTCGACTTGACCATCAACGCCGCCTACAACACCAACTTCATCGCCGACATGGGCCACGACCCGGTGACGGGTCAGCCGATCCCGCCGATCATCGGCACGACGGTCCAGCAACGAGCGGGCTATCCGATCAATGGCTGGTGGCAGCAGCCGTACACGTTCAGTGACCTGGACGGCAACGGCATCATCACCGCGAACGAGATCACCGTCGCGGACAGCGCGCAGTTCGTCGGCTACGCCAATCCGCGCTGGGAGGTGACCTACAGTCCAGGGTTCGATCTCTTCAAGCGGCTGCACATCGTCGGGCTGTTCGACCACAAGAGCGGCTACTATCAGCTCAATGGGACCGACCGCATCCGCTGCGAGTCGCGGCTCAATTGCCGCGGGCTCGTGGATCCGACCGCGCCGCTGTGGGAGCAGGCGCGCGTGGTCGCGCTGCGGGAAACGCCGTCGCGGACGCAGTGGGGCTTTATGGAGAAAGCATCGTTCATCCGGCTGCGCGAAGCGGCAGCGACCTACGACTTTCCCGATTACTGGGCGCGCGCTGTCCGCGCCACCCGCCTCAGTTTGACAGTGGCCGGCCGCAACCTCTGGAAGTCGACCGGGTGGAGCGGCATGGACCCCGAGGCAAACTACTTCGAAGGCGCGACCGGCGTCGTCAGCAATTTCCAGACAGCGCCACCCCCGACCACCTGGACATTCCGCCTCAACGTGGGGTTCTGACCATGCGACCGCACATCACACGGATACTCGGTTTCTTCGGTGCGGCCATAGTCCTGGGACTGCAGAGCTGCACCAAAGATTTGTTGGAAGTGAACGACCCGGACATCATCCTCGAGGAGACGCTCAAGGCGAGCTCCGCGTCGGGCGCGATCGGCATCCATAATGGGGCCATCTTCCGGCTCGAGCAGGCAACGGCCGGAACCCAGGGGCCGGACGCCCTTTTCGTGTTCGGCGGATTGCTCACGGACGAATGGCAGTCGGGTGACACGTTCATCCAGCGGAATACGATGGACCAGCGGATCTGGAACCCCAAGAACACGTTCAATGCCGGTCCATACCGCAACCTGAATCGCGTACGCGTCCTGGCTGAAGGCGCCATTACAGGTCTTCGCGAATTCAAGCCGACGCCGGCAAGCAACATCGGCCGGATGTTCGCGTTCATCGGGTACGTCGAGGCGTTGATGGGCGAGCATTATTGCAACGGAACGCCCATTAGCTCCCTGCAGGGAAGCACGATCATTCCCGGCGATCCCATTTCGAACGACTCGATGTTTACGCTCGCAATCGCGAACACCGATTCGGCGTTGGCGAACGTCGGTGGAGGCGACAGCGCCAAAGTAGCATCGCTGGCCTTGGTGGTGCGCGGGCGCGCTCTGCTCGATCGCGGGCAGTTCGCGCTGGCTGCTGCCGCGGTCGCCGCGGTACCTGACAATTTCCGCTACGACGTCGAGTATTCAGTCGCGACGATCGACAATCAGATCTGGGCGCTCAACACGAGCGCCCGGCGCTACACCCTGGCCAACACCGAAGGCGGGAATGGCCTGAATTATCGGGCGGCCAACGATCCGCGCATTCCGACCTGGGTCGGAACCGGCTCAGCAAACCGCATCTTCGACACCTCGTTCCCGTTACAAGTCGTGCGGCAGGGGCTTTGGGGTCGGGAGACTGCGATCAGGATCGCCACAGGGATCGAGGCCCGGCTCATCGAAGCAGAGGCGGCGCTCCAGGCGGCCGATGCCGCGACCTGGCTGGCGAAGTTGAATCAACTGCGGGCCAACTCGGCGCTGCTTCCCACGCCGGTCGATACGGTCTATCGGCCGCGCGCAGGCACAACGCTCGCGCCGCTCGTTGATCCTGGACCGTCGCCCAATGACTCGCTGCGTGTGGATCTCATGTTCCGCGAGCGCGCTTTCTGGATGTTCGGGACGGGGCATCGGCTCGGCGACATGCGGAGACTGCTACGTCAGTATGGCCGCAATGCGGAACAGGTGTATCCGACGGGTGCCTGGTTCAAGGGCGGGAATTTCGGCGATGCGATTCAAATGCCCGTGCCGGTGGAAGAGCAGAACAATCCGAGATTCGTGGCTTGTATGGATCGGCTCCCGTAGATCGCAGTCTCGGAGCAAAACATCGAGGGGCGCCGCTGCCGGCGCCCCTTTTTTCAAGAGCCGCGGCTCGTAGTGATGATGATGACGCCGCTCGTCGAGGCCGCACCGTAATACGTCGTTGCATCCAGGCCGTTCAGTACCTGGATGGTCAGAATATCCGCCGCGGCGATCTGTTGCAGGGCCTGAACATCCTCCAGGCGCACATGGTCGAGGATGACCCGTACCTGGTCGTCGAGGTAAAGACTGGCGCGCCCGCGTCGCTGAATGCGTGCGGCTTGGCCTCGACTCTCCCGCAGCTGCACGTTCGGAACCGTGAGCCGCACCGCGTCCCACGCGGTCCTGGCCCCCGAGGCCGCAATCCGCTCCCGCGTGATGATCGTGCCGCCCTGAGGGGCAAGATCCCCGCTCGGTTGGCCGCCGCCACAGGCTGGCAGCAGTACAAGGAGGGCCAGGACAGCCGGTCGCCGTAGACTCACGGCAGCTCGAATCGAAGACCCACGTACGGCTCCCAGTCGGTTGATTTGGAAAAGAAACCGATTGAATTGCCGAAGTTCAGGACCGCGCGCGAAGCAAGTCGTGCCTGAAAACTGGTCACGGCCACGAACTCGTCCGGGCCGCCTCCTTCACCGCCTTCGAGCCCGACCATGACGCGCCACGTCTCGGACAGCCGTCGCAGATACTCGATGGACGTCTCGCCGAAATCCCAGGCCTTGTCGATGTGGGTGTATTCGATGGTGGTTCTGAACGTCATCGTGCCAAACCCAAATCCCCGCGTAAAGCCGATTTCGGCCTGCAGGTCCGTCGGCGTGTCGCCGATGAGCACCTTATCCTTGTTCGACTCCGGAATGAACTCCAGCGAGCCCCAGATTTCGGGACGGCTGCCTCTCTCTTTCACGAACCGCAGGCGCGCCTGAAACGCGAAATCGCCGATGCCGGATTCGTGGATCTGCGGCGGCGTGTTGCCTGTATCCTGCGGCGAGCGCTCAAAGTGCGCGTCCATGTACGAAGCCTCCGCTTCGAGCGCGAGCCAGTCGTTCACACCATAGGCGAGGAGCAGCTGGCCTGAGCTGCCGTGGAAAGTGCCGCGCAGAGCGGTTTGGTCGCCGAAGCCCCAGTCGACGGGATTATACTCGAGGTTGTGATCCTTGATGTACGAAGCGGACGGCATGATGAAGAATTGCCCACGCTCGATATAGGTCTGGAATTCCGACATCCGGATTCCCGGACCGCGATCTCGTAACGCGGGTGGCACCGAGTCCTGTTGCGCCGTGAGCGAAGCGGCGCCCAGCGACAACAGCGCGACGGCGATTAAACGGGTCATGACGTCTCCATGGGACGATGGTATCCAAGGAACCAGCACCCTAAGATCTAGACCTCGAGCCGCGAAAATCGCCACGCGCCGGCCGTAACGAACAGGACGCCGACGCCCACCAAAATACCAACATCCAGCGGCACGCCAAAGTGCGAGGTGCCGATCATCGTGCCGCGCACGCCATCGATGCCATACGTAAGTGGGTCGATCCGTGTGAGCACCGCGAGGGCGGTGGGCAATCCCTGCAACGGATACAACGCGCCAGAAAGGAACCAGAGCGGGATCACCAGAAAGTTCATGACCATCTGAAAGCCGGCCATTTCCTTTATAGTCGAACCGATCGCCGTCGCCAGCGCGGAGAAGACCACGGCAATCAGCATGATGATGAGAAACGCCACCAGCACCGCCAGCGCGCTCGTCGGGCGAAATCCCAAGAGCAGCGTAATCGCGAAAATAATGGTCCCCTGCAGCAGAGCTACGGTGGCGCCACCAAGGGTACGGCCGATCATGATCTGCACACGTGGCACCGGCGCGACCAGCGTTTCCTTGAGAAATCCGAACTGGCGATCCCACAGCATCGCGATCCCGGAGAACATCGCGGTGAACAGCACCGTCATGCCGATGACTCCCGGCGCGACAAACTGGAGGTAACTCCCCTCGCCGGCGCGGCGAAACACGGGGCCGAGCCCGAATCCCAGGACGCCCAGGTACATCAACGGTTGTCCGAGCGAGGCGATGATCTGCGGCTTGGACCGCAGGTACTTCTTCACCTCGCGCAGCCACAGGATGTAGATGACGTTCATGCCGCTATTTCCTCCAGACGCGTGAGACCTGCCGTATTCGATCTTCGGCGCTGAATGTCTCGTCGCGGATCGTGGTCCCCGTCAGCTTGAGGAATGCCGCCTCGAGCGAGTCGGTCCCCGTCTGCTGCTTGAGCTCGGCGGACGAGCCTGTCGCGACAATCTTGCCGTGATCGATGACCGCGATCCGATCAGCGACCCGATCCGCTTCGTCCATGTAGTGCGTCGTGAGAAAGACCGTCACTCCCTCCGTCGAATTCAAATCTTTCACGATGCTCCACATCTGATTGCGGCTTTGCGGGTCGAGCCCCAGCGTCGGCTCGTCGAGGAACAGAACCTTGGGTGTGTGCAACAAACCGCGCGCGATCTCGAGACGTCGCCGCATCCCCCCTGAGAACGTCTTGACCAGGTCGTTACGCCGGTCCCAGAGCTCGAAGAGCTTGAGCAGCGATTCCCCCCGCGCGCGACGCTCCGCGCGCGGGACATGATACAGAACGCCGTGAATATCGACGTTCTCCCACGCGGTCAGCTCGCTGTCGAGACTCGGATCCTGAAACACGACGCCAAAGCGCTTGCGAACTTCGGTGGAATCCGTGACGGGATCCAGGCCATCGAGCTCGAGAGTGCCGCTCGTGGGCCGCAGCACGGTCGTGAGCATCTTGATCGTCGTCGTCTTCCCGGCCCCGTTGGGACCCAGGAACGCGAACGTCTCCCCTTTACGGACCTCGAACGTGACGTCATTGACGGCCGTCAGCGTTCCAAACGTCCGCACGAGACCCTGCACGCGGATGATGTGATTGTTCTCGCTCAGAGAACCCCCAAGGCCAAACGAGCCGGAATCTAACTCGGCGAAGCCTTGACAGTGCTCGCGCCAGGTGCATGGTTAACGGCGCTGTGTCATTCCTTTCACGCCGAGAGTTCCTAGCGCTGAGCTGCGTCGCCGTCACGGGGGCGAGGAGCGGGTGGCTCCGACGCCAACCGCAGAGCCCCCAGAGCCCCCACCCCACGCCTCGTCCCGGCGTCGATGCATCGAAGGTTCTCGCCGCAGACCAGGTCAAAGGCAGTGAAGACGTCATTGCAGCGTTTGACGAAGTTCGCCAAATCCCCGCAGTCATCGACGGTATCCGTTGCCATTGCGGCTGCGCCGAACGGCCCGGCTACTACTCGCTGCTGACCTGCTTCGAGCAGCCCACTCCGATGGCGCTCCACTGCGATCAGTGTCAGGGTCACGCGCGCTACGCGTTCAGACTCCACAAATCAGGGAAGTCACTCGACGAGATCCGGGCCGCTATCGACGCTCGGTACGGTTAGCAAGTGACTGGGGGAGT
>DATFVZ010000087.1:0-4846 GCA_035259785.1 Gemmatimonadales bacterium | reverse complement strand
TATTCGGCGTCTTCGAGCTTGCGTGCGTGCACGCTGAGATTGCCGTCGGACGTCTTGAGGAGCGTTTTCAGCTCGTTGAAGGTGAGACTCTCGCGCACCGCCAGCGCGCTCACGATCGCGAGTCGCACGCGCTCGTGAATGAGCCGGTCCAGGTCCGCGGGAGCCGGTTGGACTTTGGTTTTCACTGCTCGTTCCACTTCTGCGCGCGCGACGCGCGCCGCATTGCTCTTAGCCACCGTACCTCCGCGCGATGATCAGGCCAAAAACGATGTGCAAACCGCCAAATCCCGCCGCCATAAACCAGGGCCACAAACCCGCTGGTACGAACAGAGCCGCTGCCCCGAGTACCATGAAACACACTCCCATCAGCGGGACGATCCGCACTGAGAATGCACCCGCGCTCGCGACGGCCGTCCCGTAGAGCAGCAGCCAGGTTCCCGGCATCAGCGAGAACAGCTGCGCCCGGTGCAACGCGATCGTCAGCAGCGCGCCAACCAAAATTGGCGGCAGGAAGCTGAGACCGAAGCGCCGTCCCGGTCCGGACAACAGCGGATCGTTCGCCGCCCGGGCTTTCTGCACCATCGCGGCCCCGCCGACGAGCACGCCCAGCACCGCTGCGCCGAGCCACACGGCGAGCCAATCCGCCGCGAACTCCTGCCGCAACGCGAGCCATGTTGCCGCGAGGCCAAGGGCACCGACGACCACGGTTCCCCAGCCCGGCACCGAGGTAAACGAACCCGCCCGCTCCATCGTCGAGCGAATGAACTGCAGGTTGTCCAGCGCGCGGTCGTGGAGCGGCTGCGGCGACGTCATGCCTGAAAGTTGGCGAAATCGGCTGGTGTTGTCAAGTACTTTGTAATGCAAAGCTCAAACTTAGCTATCGGGCTGAGAGCCTGCGCACGAGCTTGAGGCCGGACCAAACGTCGTCCACGGCAGCGACTTTGACGTCTACGAGGCCGGTGGGCAAGGCTACGGCACGGACGACGTCTTCCGTGATGTCGGTCAGCACGCCAGACGCCTTCTTGGGCCAGGAGATCCATAGCGACCCACTGGGCTCGAGCGCTTGAAGCAGGGCGGGCAACTGCGCTTCGAGCACACCGCGATCTTTCACGAAGAACTGGATGAAGGGCAGCGATCCACGAGCCGTTGCAGAAACGATCACGCCCTCCGGGAGCTTACCGAGCGTGGCGCGGTAGCCCCGGGGGGCGTTAACGATCGCGATTCGTGTGCCCGGCTTGATGCCGAGCTTGTCCACCAAACGCTTCCCTGAATACCCTGCCACTGCTATTGCACGCAGTCTCCGTGTGGGTCGGGCTTGGGTTTATCCACCACCACCCGGTGGTCCAAATTCGCCACCGTCGTGGCCACGTCATATACGAACTGCGACACGGCCGCCAGCTTGTCGTAGTCGATGTACTCCGGCTCGTCCGTGACCTGGTGGTAGTCGCGGTGATTCCCCGTCGTGAAGAACGCGATCGGGATGCCGTAGCGCGCGTACATGTAGTGGTCGCTGCGGCAGTAGTACTGCTCGGGATGGCCCGAAGCGTCGTACTGATAGTCGAACGTAAACGGCTGTTTGCGCTGCTTGTTTACGCTCTCGACGATGTCTCCAAGCTCCGTCGAGAGCCGGCGTGTGCCGATAAGCTGGAGGTAGCGCGGCCCGCCGCCGGGCTCGTCATCGGCGCGACCACGGCCCACCATATCCATGTTGAGCTGCGCGACGATCGAATCGCGCGGCACCGTGGGGTTGTCGGTGAAGTACTGCGAGCCGAATAGGCCGAGCTCTTCGCCCGTATGCCACACGAAGATCAGCGACCGCTTCGGCTTCGTCTTTGCGCCGGCAAAGGCTTCCGCAAGCTCGAGCACCGCGGTAGTTCCCGAACCGTCGTCATCGGCACCATTGAAGATCGAATCGCGTCGAGCAGGATGCGCGCGGTGCAGGCTGTCCACGTTCACTTTGATCTGCGCGGCCTGCTCGGCGCTCACCTGATGATTTGGCGCTGCGAGCTCGAGCTTGCGGCGGGCATCGTTGTATGCGCGGATCGAGTCGTGGTCGACCGGTGAGGCGTTGAATCCGACGTGGTCGTTGTGTGCGCCGATCGCGACGTACTCACTCCGCAGTTTGGGATCGCTGCCTTGCACGACTGCGACGACATTGCGCGCCGGAGCAGGCGTTTCGACAAAGTTCACGCTGCCCTGGAACGTCTTCCCCAAGAGGCCGACGGTTGCGCTGTCCATGGGTCGACCGAGCATCTGCCGCGCAGCCGTCTGGGTCACATAGAAGTACGAGGGTTGCTCGGGAGGCGTGGCGCCACCGCTCATGGAAACCTGCGGATTCTTGAAGAAATCCTTGAGCTGCGCGGGCAACGAATCGAGGCTCACGATTGCCACCGCGGCGGCCGTTCTGTACCGGCCGCTTGCGCCGGCGCGCGGCACGAACCACGACGGCTGGCCAGGGTTCGGACGACGTGGCGTCGCGATGATCACGACTTTGCCCGCCGCCTGATCGGGCGCAAGCATAGCGGAGTCGCCCCACGCGCCGGCAAACACCGCCTGTGCACCATCGATCGAATGCGTCGGTCCGCCCTGATCCCGCGGCAGATAATCCTGCCACAGCCGCAGTTCGCCACCGTCGACCGCCAGGCGTGTGGCGCTCGTGAGTCCGCGCTGGACGAGAGGCACACTCTGGAAGTAGCTGCCGGAGTCTCCCGCCGGAATCAGGCCGAGGCGCTTTACCTCAGCCGCGATGTACGCGGTCGCTTTGAGATTGTATTCGGTGCCCGCCGACCGTCCCATCATCGAATCGTCGGCATAGAGATACATGCGGGTCATCAAGTCGGCCGGCGTGATGGACGTCTGCGTGCGCAGCGGCGCGTGCTTGAGTGGGAGCGGGGCCTGCGCCGCGCCCGATTGCGCTGATAGAACGACGAGTGAAGCGACTGCCAACAAACGAGCAGTTGACTGCATGGTGCGGTCTCCAAAGGGGGAGGAAAGGGAAGCTCGCCGTCTACATGTGCAATGTCATGTCGGAATCTGGTCAGGAACGGTTTCCTTGCGAGGACGGACGAGGAGCGAGCGCGCCAGGATGCCGATCCCGGCCGATTGGCCCTGGCGACGCGGCATGGCGCGATAGAGCAGGATGATGATGACCCAGGTCAGCCAACTGATTCGCTCGCTCCAGTTCAGGGCGCGCAGCATAAGCCAGGGCTGGCTCAGCGGTGCATTCCATGGCGCCCAGTCGCCCTGCGCGAGCGCCAGCGGCCGGGCGTACACGCGATTGGTCTGAAATCCCTGGGCACCCGGACGCGACACGTTCCACACGCACGTCACCTGGCCCCACCCGTGATTATCGCTCGCCCCCACGACCAGCAGGTCGTGTCCCGCCGCGCGTGTCACCACTTCCCGCCGGGCCGACGAGGGGAACGCGAGCGGCTTCGGCGCGCAGTTCACGATTTCGAATCCGTCGACGTCCGCCACCACGAACGCGCCGAGATCATCCCAGTGGTTGCGCCAGTACTCGGGCAGCGACGCGATGCTCAACGCGCCCTGGCTTTCGATGGCGTCGAAGATCCGCGTCATCCGCGCCGTAGTGCCGCCGAAGCTGTCGCGCGGCAATGGCGCCACTGGACCGATCGCGATGACGTGCTGACGATACGCGCTCCACTCGACGCCCGGCAGCAGGCTGATGCCGATCCCGGGTGGGGCGGGGAGCGAACCGTCATAGACGACGTTGTGATCCGTGACGTACGTCGCGTCGAAGCCCTGCCGCCTGTGCCACGCTGCCATGCGCGCCAAGGTCCAGCCGGGGCGGCCGTCGTGTGATGCTTCGGTGTGGGCGTGATAGTCGATCACCGTTCCAGCGGCGTCCGCCGAGCTCAAGCGCGGAACGGGTCGAGGGAGCAAAACCGCCGCCACCGCGAACAGCACGATGACGAGCGGGCCAATGAGGGCGCGCCCAATCCTGCGACGCACGGTCAGCGGCGCCCCCCCACCCGGGGTCGCAGAACGGCGCAGCGCGCCCCAGGCCGCGGACGCCAGAACCCAGACGCCGAGCGCCCATTCGGCACGGGCCAGGCTAAAGAAGGTGAGCGCGTCGAGCGTGTTGGAGAGCGGCGCAAGCACCACATACGAGACTGGACGATCGAGATCGACATCGCCCGGCGCGGACCTGGTTATGGCGTCGACGAGAGAGGGCAGCGGACGAATCGCCGTCACGAACAGCAAAACCACCAGCGCGATCGCAACCGGGTGGCGGCGTAACAGGTTCACTCCCAAATTTCCACGCATGTCGGGTCGGATGGAAACTACAGGTCGACGGGCCCGCACGCGATGATGACAGCGCCGCACACGCGGCTCGCGGAGTTGCGCTCGCTGGTGCTCGGCCCGCTGCAGGGTCGCAATGATAGCGAATGGGAACGTGGCCCGGCGGGAAAATGGACGCCGGCCCAAATCGTCGAGCACCTCGCCCTCGGCCTGACGTCGAGCGCGGAAACGTTCCAGAAGCGCCGCAATCACGCCCCCATGTCCCGGCGCCCACGCACGCCCGCCGAGCACGTCGCGAAGTTCCTGATCTTCGGGCTGCATTGGTTTCCGCCGGGTCGCAAGGCGCCGGAACGCGCCACTCCCGCGGCGCAGATCACGCGCGTGGCGGCGGAGACGCATTTCCTCACTGGGCTAGACGTGTGGGATCAGGTTGATCGCGCGCTGCTGCCAGCGCGACGGGTCGACTTGTTCGTGAAGCATCCCCGCATGGGCGATCTCACGATCGAAGAATGGATGCACTTCCACGTCATCCACGCGCGCCACCACGCCCGGCAGATTCGCCAGCGCCTCAGGACATGAGTCG
>DATFVZ010000086.1:0-2345 GCA_035259785.1 Gemmatimonadales bacterium | reverse complement strand
AGCGAATCGGTGACGCCTGTTTCTCCAGCAAGAACTTTCGCCATGCCGAAGTCCATAATCTTTAGCTCGCCGCCGCCGTCGGCCGCTTCTACGATCATCACATTCTCCGGCTTCAGGTCCCGATGAACGACACCTATGTTGTGAGCAAATTGGAGACCTTCGAGCAGTTGCCGGAACCATTCAGCAGCTCGCGAAGGAGCAATCACGCCGCAGCGCTTGAGTTCCGTGCGCCAGGTCCGACCAGCGATAAGTTCCATGATAAGGTAGGCCCCGCCTGATCCGACGGCGCCGTAGTCGTACACCCGCGTGATGTGGCGGTGATCAATTCTCGCAGCCGCCCGAGCTTCACGCTCGAATCGGCGCAAGGCGGTTACGTCGCCGAACGATGATCCCATCATCACCTTTGCTGCTACGCGGCGCTGCAATCTCAGGTCTGACGCTTCGTACACGACGCCGAAGCCGCCGCGCCCCAGCGCTCGTTCAAGCCGATACTTCCCATCGAGCGTCCGCTCCACTGGCAGCGTCAGGGTCAGCTCCGCGCCGTCCTGTTCGCAGCGGTTAGTCGTGCTGTCGTAGCAGGCGCCGCACTTCGGACATTCCTTCAGCAGGCTGACGCCCCGCTCGTCGAGCCGCGCGAGTACATCGCGCCGGACGTCGGCCTCCAGTCGCACCCGTTCCCGTAGATGCTGATTCTCATATACGAGACCGATCTGCGCGGCAATCCCTTCAAGCAAGCGCCTGTCTGTCGCGGAATACGGCTCGTCCGACATCCGCCCCCCCGGCAGCAGCACGCCGACCAGCCTGTCGCGAGTTCCAGTGATGGGCACGATCAATCGGACGCCCAGGTTCTCCAGCCAGGAGCGCTCGTCTCCGGGCAAGTCGCTCAGGTCGGTCCGAAAATCAAGTATCGTCTTAGAGCCCTCGAGCATGCGCAGCAGCGCTTGTTGCTGCGAGAGATGCTGCTGCGTCGGGGCGTCATCCATCACTCCCGCAAGTGTCTGCTGTCGCGATACGTCTTGTTGACTGGTCGGCTGGGAAGCCGAGCGGCCCGAGACGAACTCGCTGTCTCCCCGTTCGCGATAGAAGATGTGCAGCGACGTCGGGTGCAGCACCGAGTCGATGCGCGCGCTCACGAGCTGCGCGATCTCCGCAAGCGAGTCCCGCTGCCGGATTTCATCGATGAGGTGCACGAGCACCTGCTCCTGCTGGTAGCCCTCGCGGAAAAAGCGCCGGTCCAGCCACGTCTGAACCCGCCGTCGCCAGTATAACGTCGCGCCGATGCCGCCGATCAAGACCAGGTTCAGCCAACCTGAACCCTCCGTGAGCATCTGAGCGATGGTGCGATTGGGATTTGAGAAAATCGAGAGCGCCACCAACGCAATCGGAAGCACGAGAAGCGTGCGGAGCGCCGTCCGTGCAAGCAGATACTGCAAGCCGCGCCGGACGAGCACCCGGATATCGAACAGTTGCTCCTTCCAGACCGCCGCCCCGATCGAAACTGGGATGCAGAGCATCGCCAGAAAGCTGAGCGGAGAGTAGAGATAGTACGCCCGCGAATAGTACCCCCACTCGGCTACGTTAACCGCGAATTGCACAGCCACGAACGGGATCACGGCGATCGTCGCTCCCGCGATTACCCAACGGATTCGCCGCCGGCTGTCTGGATCGCGCAGGCGCCGGTAGTTGCGCGCGGCCACAGCCAACGAGAGCACAAGGCAAGCAACCAAGTAAACATACCGCGGGCGACCCATGACCTGGCGGGCGGTCAAGTAGAGCGAGGGATGAGCGACCAGAAATCGCGTGGCGCCGTCCCAGAGGCCCAGCCCCACGTACATAATCATATTTGTTGGCCAGATCACCAGAACGAACACGGCGTACAGCAGCCACTGTATGGTCCGCCACACCGGACCCGGACTTCTCCAGACAGGGAAGCGGCTGAAGAAGTGATAAGCCAGCGGCAAGACCCACAGCGACGTCGCCAAGCTAACAAAGTAAGCCTTTCGCTCCCACCCGACGAGAAAGGTATACGCGCCCCCCAACGCCTGTGAAAGCGTGGCAAACCCGACCGACATAAGAAATAGCCCAGCCAACCGGACCTGAGGATCGTGCGGCCGCAGGAGCGCAAGGGCCGCCCCGCAGATGAAGAAGGCCAGGCCAACCAACGCGTATATGGGCGTGAGCTGCTGGCCAGGGATGAGGGGCAGCGACAACTCGAGCGACACTCGTTCACCGCGGCGGTCGAGATCGACACGGTAGGTTTTGCCGCCGTCCTCAAAGCTCCATGCGTACGTACCGAACACCGCGCGTCGCTGATCGCCATTGATCGCCAGCAACCTGTCTCCGAG
>DATFVZ010000085.1:0-11661 GCA_035259785.1 Gemmatimonadales bacterium | reverse complement strand
GCCGGCGCGGGCTCGGGCAAGACGCGCGTGCTCACGGCGCGGATCGCTCACATCATCACGCAGCATGAGGTTCCCGCGCAGCGGATCTTCGCCGTCACCTTCACGAACAAGGCTGCGGGGGAGATGCGCACGCGGGTTGCGCAGCTGCTCGGAAGCGATCCGCGCGGCCTCTGGATCGGCACGTTCCATTCTTTATCGGCGCGCCTGCTGCGCCGCGAAGCGCCACTGCTAGGCTTCGGACCGAACTTCACGATCTACGACGCCGACGACTCCGAGGCCTTGGTCAAGCGCCTGCTCGAGGCGAAACAGCTGTCGCCAAAGGCCTACCCGCCGCGCGCTGTGCACGCAGTCATCTCCGGGGCGAAGAACCGCATGCAGCTGCCGGAAGAGCTGGGGGCGCAGGCCGATTCGCCGCTCGTTCGAGTTGCAGCGGAGATCTATGCCGCGCTGGTCGCCGCGTTGAAGCAGGCCAACGCGATGGACTTCGATGATCTGCTGATCCACCCACTCACCCTGTTCCGCGAACATCCCGAGCGCCTGGCGTATTGGCAGGACCGCTTCCAGTACGTGCTCGTCGACGAGTTTCAGGACACGAATGCCGCGCAGTATCTGCTCGTGAAGCAGCTCGCGCAGCGGCACCGCAATCTCTGCGTCGTGGGCGACGATGATCAGGCCATCTACGGTTGGCGCGGTGCCGACGTGCGGCACATGCTGTCGTTTCAGAATGACTTCTCGGGGACCAAGCTCGTCCGGTTGGAGCAGAACTACCGCTCCACCCAAGTCATTCTTGACGCCGCGAATGGGGTTATCGCCGAGAACAAGACGAGGCTCGGAAAGACCCTGTTTACGGAGAAAAAGGGCGGGGCGCAGGTCGTCCTGCTCTCCGCGGCAGACGAGCGCGATGAGGCCGAGTGGCTGGCGAATGAGTATGCGCGCCGTGCGGCCGAGGGCGACGTCCCGTACGATGGCATGGCGATTCTCTATCGGACCAACGCGCAATCGCGCCCGCTGGAAGAGGCGCTTCGTTTCCGCGGTATTCCGTATCGTCTCATCGGGGCGATCAGCTTCTACGAGCGTCGGGAAGTCAAGGATCTCCTGGCCTATCTGCGGTTGGTCGCCAATCCGGCTGACGATGAGGCCTTTTTGCGCGTGGTGAATACGCCGCGACGGGGGATTGGAGATGCCTCGCTGGCGGTGCTCGGCAAGACCGCCACTGGCTGGAAGAAGACGCTGCTCGAGACCGCCCGAGGCGCTGATGGGATCAGCGACCTCCGTCCCAACGTCCGCCAGGCGTTGATCGGAGTCGCCGAGCTGCTCGACCGCCTGCGCGAGGCGGTCGGGCAGGCCGATCCCGCCACCGCGCTCGAAACCGTGCTCGCCACCACCGGCTATGAGCAGTACCTCGCCGAGGAAGGTGCGGAGGGTCTCGAGCGGATCGAGAACGTGCGGGAGCTCGTGGCCGGTGCCGCGGCCTGGGCCGAGGTGCAGGATCCCGAGTCCATGGAGACGCTGATCGGGAGTCCCGTCGAGCGTTACCTGACGCAGGCGGCGCTGATCACGCCGGCAGATGAGGATCGCGACGTGCCCGGGGTCACATTGACCACGACGCACATGGCGAAGGGACTCGAGTGGCCCTTCGTCACGCTCGCGGGGTTGGAGGAGGGATTGTTTCCGTTGAGTCGAGCGGCGGATGATCCGGGCGGCGTCGAAGAGGAGCGACGACTGTGTTACGTGGGACTCACGCGCGCGCGGGAAAGGTTGTATCTCTCATGGGCGCGCACGCGGTATCGCAACGGCCGGCTGGAGCTCGCCGAGCCGTCGCGCTTTCTCGAGGCGGTGCCGCCGCAGGTGATCGAGGAACGGACCACGACGCCGTCGTGGCAACCCACGATGCGGCCGCCGCAACCCGCGCGGCCGCGCGGCGCCGCGGCCAGGCGGTTGCCCGTGGAGCTCGGGTTCCCGGAGGAAGTGTCACAAGACGCGCCGCGCTACGTGCGCGGCGAGCGCGTGCGACATCGCAAGTTCGGCGGCGGCATTGTCCGTGCCGTCTCGGGAGAAGGACGCGACTTGCGCGTCAGCGTGGACTTCGACGATCCAGACATCGGTACCAAACAGCTGCTCGCGGCCTATGCGGGCCTCGAGCGGGATTGGGAAGGAGACAGTGCATGAGTGTGACGCGGGACGAGGTGCTCCGCATCGCGCGCCTTGCGGAGCTTGACGTAGACGAAGAGACCTTGCCCGAGCTCGCGGATCAGATGTCGCGCATTCTCGATTACGTCGCGCAGCTGAGTGCGGTGCCGGCGAACGGGTCGGTGAAAGTGTTTGTCCCGGGTCCCGATGCGATTCGCTTCCGCGTTGACGAAGTGAATCCGGCGCCGCTGGCTCTGGGCCCGGACAAGTTCGCGCCGGCATTCAAAGAGGGATTCTTTGTCGTGCCGCGGCTGGATCAGTTCGAGTGAGCGACGCGAAATCAGTCGCCGACCGCTTGACGAAGGTCAAGCGTCTCAACGCGCTGCTCACCCCGGCCAAGGATCTTCGCAAGTCGCTCAGCCAGCAGGCTGCCGCGGCGCGGCCGACCGGCGTGCTCTATGGCATGCCCGTGGCCGTGAAAGACAATATCTGCACGCTCGAGTTTACCACGAGCTGCGGGTCCCGCATTCTCGAGGGCTATCGCTCACCGTACGACGCGACCGCCGTCGCGAAGCTCAAGGCTGCGGGGGCGCTGATCGCGGGCAAGTCGAATTGCGACGAGTTCGCGATGGGTTCGTCGACCGAGTTCTCGGCGTATGGACGCGTGATCCATCCGCTGGACAAGGCGCGCGTCCCCGGCGGATCGTCCGGCGGCTCGGCGGCGCTCGTTGCGTCAGGCGCGATCCCCGCCGCCCTCGGCTCGGAAACGGGCGGCTCGGTCCGCCAGCCGGCGTCGTTTTGCGGCATCGTTGGCATCAAACCGACGTACGGACGCGTGTCCCGCTATGGCCTGGTGGCCTTCGGATCCTCGCTCGACCAAATCGGCGTGTTTGGGCGCAGCGTCCACGATGCCGCACGGGTGTTATCGGTCATCAGCGGCCGGGATGCGCGCGACGCGACCTGCGAAGATCGGGATCCGCTGCGCCTCCCCACGGTGCCGGAGTCACTCCAGGGGTTCGTCGTCGGCTTGCCGCGCGAGTACTTCCCACCCGAGCTCGATCCCGCCGTGCGCCGGGCGTGCGAGCGGGCAGTCCGCCTCATGAAGGAACAGGGTGCGGCGATCCGAGAGGTGTCGTTGCCGCATACGCCGTACGCGGTACCGACGTATTACGTGATTGCGCCGGCGGAAGCGTCGTCGAACCTGGCGCGCTTTGACGGGGTGCGCTACGGCCCGCGCTTCAACGGGGCGGCGGACCTGCGGTCGCTGTATCGTTCCACGCGCGGCCAGGGATTTGGCCCCGAGGTGCAGCGCCGCATTCTCGTCGGGACCTACGTGCTCTCCGCCGGGTTTTACGACGCCTACTATCGTCGCGCGCAGCAGATGCGAGCCTTGATCGCGCAGGATTTCCGCAACGTCTTCGACCGCGGTGTGGATCTGCTCTTCACGCCCACGACGCCCACGCCCGCGTTCAAAGCGGGCGAGAAGCTCGGCGACCCGGTTGCGATGTACCTATCGGACGTTTTCACCGTGACCGCCAACCTCGCGGGTCTGCCGGCGATGTCGATTCCCATCGGCCGCGTGAAGGGATTGCCGATCGGCGGGCAGCTGATCGGTCAGGCATTCCTCGAGGATGAAATGATCGAAGCGGCGTACGCGCTCGAGCGCGTCGTCCCGGCGACGGACGAGGCGTAATGGGCGCGGCCTGGGAGACCGTGATTGGTCTCGAGACGCACGTACAGCTGCGGACGAAGTCGAAAATGTTTTGCGGGTGTGGGGCGGCGTTCGGCGCTCCGCCCAATACGCAGGTCTGCCCCGTCTGCCTCGGCCTTCCGGGGGCGCTCCCCGTAGCCAACGGTGAGGCCATCAAGCTGGCTGTGCGTGCGGCGCTCGCACTCGGATGCACCGTCAACCCTAAAAGCATCTTCGCGCGTAAGAATTACTTCTATCCGGATCTGCCGAAGGGCTACCAGATCTCGCAGCACGACCAGCCGCTCGCGACCGGCGGCACGCTCTCCTTTATCTCGTCCGAACGCGGTGCCGTCAGCATCGGCATCATCCGGCTGCACATCGAAGAGGACGCCGGCAAGTCGATCCATGATCGCTTCGCCAAGCGGACCGCGGTGGATCTCAATCGGTCAGGCGTGCCGCTCATCGAAATCGTGAGCGCCCCCGACCTGCGGTCGCCGGCGGAAGCGCGCGCATACCTGTTGACGCTGAAGCAGCTACTCGAATACATCGGCATCTCAGACTGCGATATGGAGAAGGGGAGCCTGCGTGTGGACGCGAACGTGTCCATCCGCCGAGCCGGCGCGGCCGCGCTGAGTACCCGTACCGAAGTGAAGAACATCAACTCGTTCGCATTCGTCGAAAAAGCACTCAGCGTCGAACGGGACCGTCAAATCTCAGTCGTCGAATCGGGGGGAAGCGTTATACAACAGACTATGCTGTACGATGCCAAGGAGAACAGCGTCCGGCCGCAGCGCTCCAAGGAAGAGAGCCACGACTACCGCTATTTCCCAGAACCCGATCTGCCACCGCTCGTGTTGACGCCCGAGTTCGTTGCCGAGCAGCAGAGCGATCTACCGGAGTTGCCGTCCGCCAAACGGGATCGGTTCGCGGCGCAGTACACGCTCAGTCGCGAGCATGCGGCCGTATTGACCGCGAATCGGACCGTCGCTGAGTACTACGAGAATGTCGTCCGCGCCGGAGCAGAGCCGCAGGCCGCCGCCAACTGGGTGATGACGGAGGCGCTCGCCGACGCGAAGGACCACCAGGAACAGTTGCGCGTGCCCGCGGGGGCCTTGGCGCAGATCGTCGCGCTGGTGAAGGGCGGGACGTTGAGCCATCAAGCGGCGAAGCGCGTCTTCGGCGAGGTCGCCGCGAAGGGCGGCGATCCGCGCACGATCGCGGAATCGCTCGGGCTGATCCAGGTCGCCGACACGAACGTGATCGAAGGGTGGGTGACGGATGTGCTGGCGGATCATCCGTCCGAGGTGGCACGATACAGAAAGGGTGAGACCAAGCTGATGCCGTTCTTCGTGGGTCAGTTGATGCGGAAGTCGAAGGGCAAGGCGGACCCCAAGTTGGCCCAGCGCGTGCTGGAGGCGAAGCTCACGACTTGACCGCTCAGCGCTTCGGGCGCACCCCGGCGAGCCAGTTGCCGATCCACTGTGCAGCGAACGCCGCGAAGAGGAACAGGAAGAACAAGCCCCAACCGAGATCGTCGTTGCTCCCACGCCACTCGCTCCACGCAACAAGCAGAATCACGACCGCACCGAGCACGGCGAGCCCGATGGTATACCACATCATGGCCGTTCTGGGCCATCCACGTTGGGTCCGGAAGGTTGCAGCTATCGGGATCGAGACGAGCAATGAAGTGAAGATCCCGGCGGCCGCCGTGGCAGCGCCGGTTACGAGAAACACGATCGTGGCGGCCGCAGCGAAGAGCAAGGCGCTACTCACCAAAGTTGATTGCAGGCGCTCTTCGTCCGACAGAGCCAGCCGTCCGAACCGGTTGAAGCGCAACGTGGTGTCGAACACTGCCGGGCCGATCCACGTCATCAAGGCGAACAGGACGTACGCCCCGATCAGCGGCCACAGGATCGGCGCTAGAGCGGAGTTTTCCGCCGCGACACTCCGCAGGCCACGGACCGCGAAATAACCGCCGACCAGCACGACCCATTGATCCCGGCGACTCAGCTTTCCCATCCACGTGAAGTACTTCAGCAACACGCGATAGATGGCATGCCGCGCCTTGAGCGCCTCGACCGTGCCTTCACGCGCCGTTTCGAGCGTCGGATCGAGCCGCAGAGCCTCCCGGAAGCTCTCGAGCGCACCCGCCGGGTTGCCACGCTGTAGCTCGCCCCAACCGCGATTGGCATGCGTCAGTGCGCCTTCCGGGTCCCGCGCCAGCGCACCATCGATCGTTTCGGCTGCCTCTCGGTCACGTCCAAGCTTGCGCAGGACCAGGGCGCGCAGATTAAGAGCATTGGAGTAGTCAGGGTCCAGTGCCAACGCCTGGTCGGCCGCCTCCAGAGCCTGCGGCCAGCGTCGCTCGTCATAATGAATGGTCCCGAGCAACGTGAAGAACGCCTCGTTTTCCGGATCCTGGCGGATGGCCTCGTGCACGGCCACAGTAGCTTCGTCCAGGCGGTTGCGATCGTGCAGAACGCGGCTCAGCGCGTAATGCACGAATGCCAGATCAGGTCCGCGGCCCACCGCGACGCGTGCTTCGGCCTCGGCCTCGTTGAACCGCTCTCGCTCACTGAGGCAAAGCGCGAGCAATGCGTGGGCGGTTGGGTCTCCGGGATCTTGTGCCAGCACCTGCCGCAGGTCGCGTTCGGCAAGCTCGTAGCGCTGTTGGTCGAACAGCATAAACGCGCGGTCGCGGGTGGCGGACATTGGGCTTACAGTTTCAGATAGGGGCGCACAGCGTCGTAGAAGCCGCTCTCGTTCGCATACAGCACGTAGTTCCGGGCAGTGGCGAACCAGTCGCGCGTACTCGGCCGGGTAATCTTCGCGGCGGCCACGAGGTCGTGAGTCGTCAGCGGTTCGGGTTTTCCGCTCTTGATCGAGCGGCGCAGCTTCTCATCGACGGCTTTGTCCACGATGGCGACCAAATCGGCGCCGGAGAAGCCCTCGGTCTTGGTCGCCAGTTTTTCGAACTCGATCTCCGCCTGTGGTTTGGCGCGGCACGCGAGTCGCAGGATCGCCGCGCGGGCCGAGCCATCCGGGGGCGGGACGAAAATCATCTGATCGAACCGTCCCGGCCGCCGAAACGCCTGATCGATATGCCACGGTGCGTTGGTGGCGGCGAGAATCAGCACGCCGGTATTGCTGTACTGCACACCATCCAGCTCTGAAAGGAATTGGTTGATCACCTGACGGCCGGCGCTGCCGCGGAAGTCGCTGCGGCTGGCCGCCAACGCGTCCACCTCGTCGAAGAAGAGCACGCACGGATGTGATTCGCGCGCTTGCTCGAACACGGCGTGAAGGTTGCGCTCGCTCTGGCCGATCCACATGTCGAGGACGTCGTTGAGGCCCACCGGGAGGAACGTCGCACCGACCTCACCCGCCGTCGCGCGCGCCAGGAATGTTTTGCCGCAGCCGGGCGGTCCGTAGAGCAGAATTGCGCCGCCCGCGGACTTGCCATAGGCCGCATAGAGCTCGGGATGCCGCAGCGGATGAACGATCTTCAATTGGATCTCGTCCTTCAGACCGTCCATCCCTCCGACGTCGGCAAACGTGATCTTGGGGCGCTCGAGCACGATCCCGGCCGAATTCTCACCTTCGCCGCTTGCCGCGCGGAGCCGGCCATCATTGACCTCATCGTCGGAGGCCGCGCCGATGCCCAGACGCGCACGCAACTCGGGATCGTCCGCTTCGGGGTCACGGGCCACGGCGCGCTTGTAGTGCGTGACGGCACGCTCGACCTCGCCCATCTGGAGCGCCAGCCGGCTGAGCAGCAGATGAGCGGGGGCGGGCGCCTGCGGGTCTCGAATCACGTCTTCCAGTACGACGAGGGCGGCGGAGCTCTTGCCGGAGCGGTAGAACGTGCGCGCGAGACCCACCTTCAGCCACGCATCATCGGGTGCACGCCGCAGCGCTTCCTTGAATTCCGATTCCGCTTCTTCCAGCCGATCAGCGCTCAACAGTCGCTCGGCGAGCTGACACCGGAGATCGACGTCGTCGGGGTTGGCGCGCACGCGGTCGCGGAGCACGTTGAGATCGTCCTGCGGGGCTCCCATCAGCTCTCTCGCCAAGGCCGCTGCGAGCTCGACTGCTTCCAGTACATGAGTGATGGGTTCGGCAATCCGAAATGCTGCTCGGCCGTTTCCTCGACACGTGCGGGTTCGTGACGCCCGCCCTCGCGCAGCGCCTGGCGCCGCATCCGCTTCGCCATCCCCAGCGCCTTTTCACCGGCCGGGTCCAGGCGCCGCGCGGCGGCGTCGCTGGCCTCTGCGCCAAGCGTTTCCATGACGTATTCGAACGCCACCGCCATGTGGCGCTCGATGTCGGAGTCGGCGAGATCCCAGCGACTGGTCCCCGCGATCACCTGAAACACCCACTGCCAGCTCTGACTTTCCGTCAGATGCACCATCCCGCGGAACAGCCGGCGATTCGTGCGTACGCTGAAGAGCGTCGGGGAGAGGATGGCGTCGAGATGTTCGTCGCTCGCGGCGTGATCCTTCATGATGACGTCGCGGGCCTCGCGCGCGTACGCATCTCCGAGATGCGTCTCGAACCGGCTTTCCCAGTACGAATGGCCAAGCGCCGCGGTGCTCGAAGTCAACACGAGCTGCCGCGGCACAAAGAAGTTGTGCGCGATCGTGTCGGCTGCGAGATGCGACAGGTACCCGAGTCCAAAGGCACGCAGCGGATCGCTGGGTGCGAGATCGAAGATCTCTTGCCCGACGTGCCAGGCGTGACAATGCCGGCCGACCGGCGCGTACTTCTTCGCCATCGAGGTATCGGCGGCGATGTTCCCGTACAGGAAGTCATACGGAAAGGCGCGTAACAAGTCGGTGATGGCAGTGGGGAGTTGGTGGAGATTCGCGAGAACCGTTTCGCCGAGGAAGATGTGCGTCCCTGGCGTCCAGGCGTGCGCCACGCCGGGGAAAACCACGAGGGCCAGCAGGGCAAGCCCCATGACGACGGCGAATCGCTTCACGGTCGTTTCTTACGCCTCACGAGCTTGCTGCCCCAGCGCCACACGGAAAGGCCACGCCGCACTTCCCGCATGGTGGCGGCGGCGTCCACCGCGGCGTCCTCGAGCTCGGCCTGCATCACCTCTGCCACCGAGTCCAATGCGGTCAGCCGCTCCTCGGCGGCATCCGCGGCGCGCACGATGCGATGCCGGATATCCCGCGATGTGCCGACGAGTGCATCAGCTTCTGTCTTGATGTTGGTAATAAGCAGGCGGACGTCGGCGATGGCTGGTCCAGTGATGCTCTTCAACGCCTTGAGCGCTGCGCGGACCCCAAGCGCAGCCGCCACGATCGCCACGCCCCCGACGAGGGCAGCGAGCGCGATGATCATCAGACTCACCGCTGACACAACGCCGACCCAGGTCGGTAGCATTACGAAACCTCTGCTTGGCGCGGTGAAGCTGTCAACGGGGTCCGTGTAGCGAGCGCCTCGGCGGCCATCACGCTTAGCAGGATCGTGACGATCACCGCGCCAGGCGCCCCTCGCACGAGATCGAAACCGGCCGACAACGCCACCGCACTAGCGCCCTGGCGCACGGCCGAGTGCGCGAACTCCCGTGGTGGGGCAAAGGGCAGTGACCGCCACACCGGATCGACTTGATCGAGGCCGAATCGTACGGTCACCCACCGAACTGACAACCTGACCAGCGCGAGCGCCGGCGCTGCCAGCACGACCCACGGGCTGATCGGACGGAGCAGCGCACCCGCAACGATCAAGAGAACGGCATAGAGCGTGTGCTCCCACCGAGTCAGGGCCCCGGCTACGGCATGACGCACCAGCGGGGGCGCGAAACTCATGAACACAGCGGCTGCCAGCCCACAAACGACGAACGGCGACAGTCGCGCAGCGTAACTGAAGCCCGCACCCGCGAGAATGACGGCGAACGTCGCGATAACGGCGTCACCGGGTTCGTGAATCAGCAGCCATCGAGCCGCGCCGACGAACAGTCCACCGAGGAGAGCGCCCCCAATCAGTGTAAGCATGAGACTTCGCACGGCGAGGTGCGGTTGATACACCGCCAGCGCGAGCGCGACAGCCCCGGCACCGAATGCCGTATCGAGCAGCGCGTTCCGACGGCCGAGACGGCCTCCGTGTGACGCCGCCGTCGTCAGTGCCCCACCGATGGCGAGGGCGACGGGAAGGGATGGGCGCCCCCACGATTGCGCGAGGGAAGGAAACCCGCGCGCCAGAATAAACGCCACCGCGGTGGTCGCCAGAAGGACGGGCAGCGCGAGCGTGGCGCCGACGATCCAGGTGCGAAGTGAGATTCGGCGCACCATCCGCCACTCCAGCCGCGCGCCGAACAGCGCGCCGGCCCACCCGATCCCGAGTGTGACGAGCGGCTCGAGCAGACGCAGGCCGGCAGGGTCGATCACGCCGAGTCCGGGCCCGACAGCCAACCCGAGCACCAGAAACGGCGCGCCGGTGGCGACGATATCGTGAAGCCAAGCTGGAGGTCGTAGTTGTGGGCGCGACAGTCGCGTCACGCCGATGCCGGCCACGACGATCAGGGCCAGCGCGAGCAGAGGAGGCACGAGGGCCAACGTTCGCGAACGCTTGACGCAGGCGCAAGCGTCCCGGTAGCTTGGGCGACCTATGCCACCGTCGTTCCGAGTCACGGGGGGGCGCCCGTTGACGGGTACCATCCGCCCCGCCGGCAACAAGAACGCGGCTCTTCCGATTCTCGCGGCAACCCTGCTCGCCGACGGTCCCTGCCGCATCGACAACGTTCCCCGCATTCGTGATGTCGAGACGCTCCTCGCGCTGCTGCAGCACGTGGGTGCGACGGTGCAATGGGACGGCACGAACACGGTGGTGATCGACACGTCCCGTGCCGAGCCGCGGCCGCTCGATCCTGCTCTGTGCAAGGAAATCAGAGCATCGATTCTGCTCGCGGGACCAATGCTGGCACGGTTCGGCCGCGTGACGTTGCCGCCTCCCGGCGGCGATGTCATCGGTCGGCGCCGGGTCGACACCCACTTTCTCGCGCTCGAACACCTGGGCGCGGACGTGAGCGTGGGGGACGCGTACAAACTCGAGGGGAAACTCAAGGGCGCTGACATTTTCCTCGACGAGCCGAGTGTCACGGGCACCGAGAACGCCCTGATGGCCGCCGTGAGCGCGCACGGTACAACGGTGCTGCGCAATGCTGCGTCGGAGCCTCACGTGCAGGATCTTGCTCGTTTTCTCGTCGCGCTTGGCGCCCCAATCGACGGGATCGGCAGCAATACGTTGACCATAGAGGGTGGCCGGCCCCTGCGCGGGGCAGCGCACACGGTCGGCCCTGATCACATCGAGATCGGCTCATTCATTGGACTGGCCGCGGTCACTGGCGGGGCGGTCACGATCGACGGGGTCCGCGCGGATGACCTGCGTTCCACACTCCTCGCATTCGAGCGTCTGGGCGTGCGGCCGCGCGTCGAAGGCGTGAAGCTCATCGTGGATGCCGGCCAGGAACGGCGCATCCGCCCCGATCTCGGCGGTCATGTGCCGAAGCTGGAAGACGGTCCATGGCCCGCGTTCCCGGCCGATCTCATGTCCATCGCGATCGTCGTCGCGACGCAGTGCGAAGGGTTGCTGCTGGTTTTCGAGAAGCTGTTCGAGTCGCGGCTGTTTTTCGTGGACAAGCTGATCGGCATGGGTGCTCGCATCGTGCTGTGCGATCCCCATCGGGCCGTGATCGCTGGACCGTCATCCTTGCGCGGCCAGGTGATGGAGAGCCCGGACATTCGCGCAGGCATGGCGATGGTGCTGGCCGCGCTCGCTGCGCAGGGTGACTCGGTGATATACAACATCGGGCAAATAGAGAGAGGCTACGAACG
>DATFVZ010000084.1:0-13570 GCA_035259785.1 Gemmatimonadales bacterium | reverse complement strand
GCAGGACGTATGCCACGTGCTCCGCACGCACGAGAAGCACGAGCAGTTCATGGGGCCCGCAATGCTGGTGCGCGCCGCAGTCTACGAGATGCACCCGCTCGATGAAGCCGACCGGAGGCGGCATTTACGCCAGGAGGGCGGGATCGGCTACTGCAACATCACCAAATGCTGCACTGAAGTGTGTCCCGAATCGATCACGATCACGGACAACGCGATCATTCCGCTAAAAGAACGCGTCGTCGACGTGAACTACGATCCGATCGCGGCGCTATTGCGCAAAATCACGGGGAAGGGGAAAGGGGGAAGGGGGAAGGGTTGAAACGCCGCGAGTTTGTGCAGGCGATGGCCGCCCTCGCACTACTGCCGCAGCAGAGCGACTGGAAGAGTTGGCGCGTGAATGGCGCTCGCGTGAACCAGCACCTCGCCGGCCTGTCGCGGTTCGGGGCCAATCCGCAGGGCGGCGTCAGCCGGGTCGCCTTCAGCGAAGCCGATATCGCCGGCCGGCGCTTCATGATGGACCTGATGCGCAATGCCGGGCTGACGGTGCGCGTCGATCCCGTCGGCAACATCTTCGGCGTCCGGGCCGGTTCGCAGCCCACAGCGCGGCCCATTCTGTTCGGCTCCCACATCGATTCCGTCCCCGAGGGCGGGAATTACGACGGCGACGTCGGCTCCTGCGGAGCGATCGAGGTGGCGCACACGCTCGCGGACCGACGCTACGGCAACCAGCATCCTCTTCACGTCGTGATCTGGTGCGACGAAGAAAGCGGGCTCACAGGCAGCCGGGGTTTCATCGGCGACCTGCCGGCCGAGGAGCTCGCCCGACCGGGGCGGGACGGCGTCGCGCTGGCGGAAAAGATCCGACGGATCGGCGGCGATCCAACGCGCATCACCGCGGCGCGGCACGGCCAGGGCGGCATCGCCGGCTACATCGAGCTGCACATCGAGCAAGGCGGTATTCTCGACGAGCGCGGCATCCAGATCGGCATCGTCGAGGGGATCGTTGGGATTCATCACTACGACGTGACGCTCAAGGGGTTCGCGAATCACGCCGGGACCACGCCGATGGACCGCCGCCGCAACGCCATGCTGGCGGCAGCCCAGCTCGTCTTGATCGTGGACCGGGTGGTACGCTCCGTCGAAGGACGGCAAGTCGGCACGGTCGGGCGGCTGCTGGTTAAACCCGGTGCGCCGAACGTCATTCCGGGACAGGTGGACTTGACCGTCGAACTGCGCGACCTGTCCACGGAAAAGATCGAGCAGCTGTGGACGCAGATTCATGCGGAAGCCCTGGCTGTTGCCAAACAATACGACGTGACGCTCGACTACACGCTGCAGCACACGAACCCGCCAGCGCTGTCGACCCCGGCAGTTCGCGCGGTGATTGCCGATGCCGTGCGCGGATTAGGACTCTCGAGCCAGCTCATGCCGAGTGGGGCCGGGCATGACGCGCAAGATCTCGCTCGCATTGCACCAATGGGAATGATCTTCGTGCCGTCGGTGAAAGGCATCAGCCATTCACCTCTCGAGCTGACTCGGCCGGACGATGTGACGAACGGGGCGAACGTGCTTCTCCAGACCGTGCTCCGAATGGATCAAGCCTGATCCCCACCGTCGTCATTGTTGGTGGCGGATTCGGCGGCTTGAACGCCGCGCGCGCACTGCGCCGGGCCCCGGTCAATGTCCTGCTGCTCGATCGCAACAACTACCATCTTTTCCAGCCGCTCCTCTATCAGGTTGCAACTGCCGGTCTCGAGCCCGAGGAGATCGCGCGTCCCGTCCGCGCGATCTTGCGCGACCAAAAGAATTTTGATTTTCGGTTGGTGGAGGTGTCCGGCGTTGACTTCACGCAGCGCCGCCTGGATACCAGCGCGGGGCCGGTCGCGTATGACTATCTCATCCTGTCTCATGGAAGCCAGACCAACTTCTTCGGTCTCGAATCGATGCGACAGCACGGGTTCGGCTTGAAGGACATCCCGGACGCCCTGCGGATCCGCAACCATGTGCTCACGTGTTTTGAGCAGGCGATGCTCGAGACCGACCCCGAGCGTCGTCGCGCCAAGCTCACGTTCATCGTCGTGGGCGGCGGACCGACGGGCGTGGAAATGGCGGGTGCGCTGTCGGAGCTAATTCGCCTCGTCCTCGTGAAAGATTACCCGCGGCTCAACATCAAGGACGTCCGCATCCTGCTGCTCGAAGCGACCGACAAGATCCTGGCGGCGCTGCCGGAGCGCCTGCGCGAGGCCGCCGTGAAGACACTGTGGCGGAAATGGATAGAAGTGCGCTTCAGCGCGGTCGTCACCGATTATGACGGGGAGCTGGTCCGGTTGAAGAGCGGTGAGGTTATCCCTGCGCGCACGGTGATCTGGGCGGCTGGGGTGCAGGCGGCGCCCCTCAATGCCCACCTCGGCCTCACTCCGGGCCGGCAGGGCCGCATCGCCGTCGAACCCACGCTGCAGCTGCACAGCCATCCGGAAGTGTTCATTATCGGCGACGCTGCATATCTCGACGAAAACAGCCAGCCGCTGCCGATGGTCGCGCCGGTGGCGATTCAGATGGGACGGCATGTCGCGCTGAACATCCGCAATGCGCTACGGAGCAAGCCGCTCGTCCCGTTCCATTATCGCGATCAGGGGACCCTGGCCACCATCGGCCGCAATGCTGCAGTCGCGGACGTCTACGGCATCAGAGCCAAGGGTTTCCCGGCGTGGGTGCTGTGGCTCGGGATCCACATCGTCCAGCTGATCGGCTTTCGGAACAAGTTGTTCGTGCTGCTGAACTGGGCGTGGGACTATTTCTTCTACGAACGCGCCGCCCGGCTGATCACGCGGGACTGAGGAACGCGACGCAGCGTACGGCGCACGAGCCCGTTCCAGCCACAGCCCAGACACCAGCGGTGTTCGACGCGGGGGATCAGGCGTCGCAGGACGGGGTGCCGAATCAAGGTGAGATCGCCGGCGCAGTGCGGGCAGACGCGGGTCGCGGGCAGCATGAGGTAAACGGCCGCGAGCACGATCGCGAACCGCAGCAGCACGGTGGCAAATAGCACGACAACAATCAGCATGTCGGTCCAATACCCGTCAAAGGCCCTTTGGTGGCAACGCCACTAGACGGATCGCGCGGGCAGGTCTAATCTGTCCGTTCCCCACACTTTGGTAGAACATGCGCCCGTTACATCTGGTCCTGATACTCGGTGCCCTTGGCTGCTCGCGTGGCGCCTCGGCAGGCCCTCAGCAGCCGGCACCGGCACGATCCACCGCTCCCCAAGATACGTCACGCCCGGCGAGCGCACGCCAGGCGCCTGATCCGGCCGCGCCGAAACCCTACAACCAGGTTATCACCGCAAACGCGGTGACGGATTCCGGTGTTTTCCTGGTCCATCGGATCGGTGAAAAGCTGTACTACGAGATCCCCCGCAACATGTTCGGCCGACAGTTCCGCATGGTGGTGGACCGGCGTGGTACGATCCGTGGCATCGGCTACGCCGGGGAGCAGATCGCGGCGCGCGTCGTACGCTGGGACCGGGTCAACAATCGCGTGCTCGTGCGCTTGATCAGCTACGCCATGCGTGCCGACTCTGGACTTCCGGTAGCCCGCTCGGTGGATCTCTCCAACACACCCCCGATCCTGAAGAGTTTCGACGTTGCAGCCTGGAGTCGCGACTCCAACGCCGTGATCGAGGTGACCAGCCTGTTCACGACCGATGTCTCGGAATTGAATGTCCGGCAGCTCGGCGTCCGCGTCCGTCGGTTCGATCCGGCGCGCTCGTATGTGGAGCGTGCCAGAAGCTTCCCGCTCAATGTCGAGGTGACGGCGCTGCAGACATTCGAGATCGACTCGCTGCCCGGAGCGCCCGGGGCCGCCGCCTTCGACCGCTCGCTCAATTCGATGACGATCCCGACGAACTTCTCGATGGTACTGCTGCCGGCGCACGCCATGCAGCCGCGGTTGTGCGACAATCGGATGGGCTACTTCTCACTGGGATTCGAAGATTACGGCGCCGACGAGCCGAAGGTGCCGACACGGTGTTACATCACGCGCTGGCGCCTCGAGCCAAAGGACTCGACGGCAGCGGTGAGCGATCCGGTGAAGCCGATCGTGTTTTACGTGGACCCAGCGACGCCCGCGAAATGGGTGCCGTGGATCATCAAGGGCGTCCAAATGTGGGAGCCGGTATTCCGCGCGGCCGGCTTCTCGAACGCGATTACGGCTCGCCCCGCACCGACCGCACAGGAAGATCCCGAGTTCGACCTGGATGACGCCCGCTATTCCGCCATTCGCTGGCTCCCGTCGACCATCGAGAATGCGTACGGTCCGCACGTGAACGACCCGCGCACGGGCGAGATCCTCCAGTCCAATATCGGCTGGTTCCAAAACATCACGAGCCTGCTGCAAGCGTGGTACTGGGTGCAGGTAGGAGCGGTCGACCCGCGGGCGCGGCGTCTGCCGTTCCCCGATTCGCTCATGGGTGAGATGGTCGCCTACGTCGCGGCTCACGAGGTCGGTCATACGCTCGGACTGCCGCATAACCAGGTCTCGTCCGGCTACTATCCCGTCGATTCACTGCGCAGCCCCACCTACTCGCGCGCGAATGGCACGTCGTACTCCATCATGGACTACGCGCGCAACAACTACGTCGCGCAGCCCGGTGACAACGTGCAGCTGACGCCCAAAATCGGTCCCTGGGACTATTACATCATCAATTGGGGGTATCGGCGGTATCCCCGCATACACAAGCCGGAAGACGAGCGTCCCATCCTCGATTCGCTCGCCCGGTTGCAAGATGCTCAGCCATGGCTGCGGTTCGGCAACCCGGACGGCATCGACCCGCGCACCCAGACCGAAGCGCTCGGCGACGATCCGGTGAAAGCGACGACGTACGGGCTGGCGAATATCAAACGCCTTATGCCGATGCTCATTCCGGCAGCCACGACCAATCACCTCGACGACTACAGTCTGCTGGACGACCTCTACGACCGGCTCATCCAGCAATGGGGTCTCGAAATGAACCACGTCGCCGTCGTTGTTGGCGGCGTCTACCGGCAGGAGAAGTATCCAGATCAGGCGGGCGTCATCCACACAGCCGTGCCGCGCGCTCGCCAGGCAGCGGCGGTGCGCTTCCTCAATGAGAACGCTTTTGCAACGCCTTCGTACTTCCTGGACACGGAAGTGCTGCGTCGCATCGAGCCGTCGGGGTTCGTCGAACGGATCCGGGTGCGGCAGACCGCGCTGCTCAACACGTTGTTCAACGATGCCCGCCTTGGCCGGCTGGCCGAGCAGGAGGCGACCGCGGGAGGACAGCAACCGGCGTACAAGTTGGCCGATCTGTTCGGCGACGTGCGAGGCGGCATCTTCGCCGAGCTGTCGGGCAATCGTGCGGTGGATCCGTATCGCCGCAACGTGCAGCAATCGTTCGTGGACCAAATGGAGCGGCTGATCACGACACCGCTGCTGACGCCGGTGCCGCCACAGCTCCAGGGGTTCCCGGGCGTAAACCCGACTCTTCGTCCAACCGACGCACGCGCGCTCGCGCGGCTCGAGCTGCAAGGACTTCAAAGCGGGCTCCGCACCGCGACCTCTCGTGCGGCGGACAGGACGACGCGCGCGCATTACGCGGACCTCGCAGCGCGGATCGATAGGATTCTGAACCCTCGATGACCGGGAACAGTCGGCCGATGGGACGGTGGGACGGTTGGACGGTGATGAGACGAGCCGGGCTCGCACTCATTCTTCTGTCCAACAGTCCAACCGTCCAACTGTCTGCCCAGTCTTTCGAGCAGCGCCTCCTCGCCGTTCCCGACACCGCCAGCATGCGGCAGATGTCGAAGGATCTCACCGCGGTGCCGCATATGGCGGGCACGCCGGCCCAGGCGACGACGCGCGACTATGTGCTCGATCGCCTCAAGTCGTGGGGCGTCGACGCCTGGAGTAAAGAGTACACCGTGTATCTGCCACAACCGGACACGGTCGCCGCCTGGATCATTGCCGGGCCGCGTGCGCAACCTCAGCGTCTCTCGCTGTCTGAGCCGGGAGCCGGTCCGCAGGTACCCCCGTTCAACGGCTACACCGGCGACGGCAACGTCACCGCCGACGTCGTCTATGTGAATTTCGGGCTGATCGAAGACTACGAGACGCTCGATTCTCTCGGGCTAAGCGTGCGCGGCAAGATCGCGATCGCGCGTTACGGCCGTTCCTTCCGCGGCATCAAGGCGCGCGAAGCGCAGAAACGCGGCGCGGTCGGGCTGATCGTGTACTCCGATCCGCAACAGGACGGCTACTTCCAGGGCGATGTCTACCCCAAAGGGCCGATGCGGAATGCCAGCGGAATCCAACGCGGCAGCATGATGAATGGCAACGGCGACCCGACTACGCCCTCGTGGTCCTCCGTGGAAGGCGCGCGGCGCATCGAGGAGGATTCGCTCGCCATTCCACGCATTCCCATCATCCCGATGAGCTACGGGAACGCCCGGCGCTTCCTGGAGCCGCTCACGGGTCCGTCGGTGCCCCAGAGCTGGCAGGGAGCCCTGCCGTTCCGGTATCACGTCGGACCGGGACCGGCGCGCGCCCGGTTACATGTGAAAACCGAGCGCGGACAACGTGCTTTCCACAAGATCTGGAACACGATCGGAATGATTCGCGGCGAGCGGTGGCCCGATGAGTGGGTGGTCGTCGGCGCCCATCGCGATTCCTGGGGCCCCGGTGCGCGCGACAACATCAGCGGCACGATCGCCGTCCTCGAGACGGCGCGTGCTTTCGCCACGCTCGCACGCGCAGGACAGCGACCGGCGCGCACGCTCGTCTTCGCGACATGGGATGCGGAAGAGTGGGGACTCATCGGTTCCACGGAGTGGGTGGAGGAGCTCGAGGATTCACTGCGGGCCCGGGCCGTCGCCTACATCAATGAAGATGGCACGTTCTCCGGTCCAAACTTCAATGGCGCGGGCTCACCATCCCTCAAGCCGCTGTTTCGCGCGGCGTCGCGTCTCGTCCCGCACCCAGTGGGACCCGGCACCGTCTACGATGTTTGGCTGAAGAGCAACAACGGCGACAGCACCGCGCTCACCTTCGGGAATCTCGGTGGCGGCTCCGACTTCGCCGGTTTCTACCACCATCTCGGCATTCCCTCGGGCGGCATCGGCTTCGACGGGCCCGATGGGATCTACCATTCGATGTACGACTCGTACGACTGGATGACGCGTTTCGGCGACCCCGGCTACAAGGCTCATCGCGCCGGCGCGCAGCTCGTCGCCGTGATCCTAGCTCGGCTCGCCAACAGCGACCTGCTGCCGCTCGATTACGCCGCATTCGGCAGCGAGATGGGTCGCCTGGTCAGTCAGCTCGATTCTGGACTCGCGCGCAAGAAGTGGAGCACTGTCAGCACGCAGACCTTGCGGGACGCGCTCGATCGCTTTACGGCCGCGGCGCAGTCGTTTGGCGCGGCCCGCGACAGTGCGCTGGCACAAGAAACGCGAATCGATCCCGCACGTGCAGAACGCGTGAATCGCGCGTTGATGCAGGTCGAGCGCAGGCTCACACGCCCGGAAGGACTGACGAGCCGCCCCTGGTTCCGCAGCCTGCAGTTCGCCTCCGACCTCGATAACGGCTACGCCACGATGGCATTCCCGTCGGTCAACGAGGCAATTCGCTACAGTGACGCCCCTACGGCCAACAGGGAGCTTGCTGATCTCGTAACCCGAGTAGATCAAGCCCGCGCGGCACTCGCGGACGCTATGGCGGCATTGCGCTAGCGGCTGGCGCCTCGCAAACCCGATTCGTTATTGTAGGATACTCTCGATCGGGAGCGAGGGCTGATGCACACACGCGTCGTCGTCTACTACGCAATCTGGGCCACGATTTGCGCCGCGGTAGCCGGTAGCATCATCGCGCTCATCCACACCTTGTTCTTCAGTTACAATGCCGGCCCCAGCGCGTTCGTGAGCACGCTGGTTGGAGGCATCGTGACCGCGGTTGCCATCGCCGCCGGCCAGGGTGCCGTCGCGCTGTTGATGGGTGGTGTGCTCGCGCGAATGGGCCGAACGCTGCGGTTTACGGTACTGCTCGGTCTGGCGATCGGTGTCTTCGATTTCGTGATGTACTTCTTGCAAATGGCTGTGCCTATCACCGAGCTCGGATGGACTCCAGATCTGATCATCATCGTGGTCGTGACCGCCGTGATCACGGTAGCCGGAGCGCGCAATCTCTCAGGCGTTGGAGCCGGGGCAGGGGGCGGCCCGACGGTGTGAGGCGACATGGCTGACGACCGTCTCGAACAGCTCGAACGGCGCATCGCGGCACTGGAGAAACTGGTTCGACAGCTCTTGTCTCCAGTCGTGTCCGCCAGTGCGCCCGGGCTCACCGACAGCACGGAAGCAACACTCCCAGAATCCACGCCGATCGCCCCGACCGACACGATCGCCCCCGCACCACCGCGGGTCCTCGTTCGCCCGAGAATCGACATCACTTCGACGCCGACCGCGCCCGATCGCATCGTCGATTGGGAGCAGTGGTTCGGACAGCGCGGCTTGCTTGCCATCGGTGTCGCGGCCCTCCTCATCGCGGCAGCGTTCTTCCTCAAGTACGCAGTCGATCGCGGTTGGATCCCGCCGCTGGTGCGCTCCATCGCTGCCGTGATCGCCGGAATCGGCGTCGCGGGCTGGGGACACGAGCGCATCGGTCGCGGTATGCGCATGTACGGCGCCTCGATGATCGGCGCCGGCGGGGGCCTGGTCTATCTTGGCATCTGGGCCGCGGCCGGACCGTACGCGTTGGTGGATCGCCGCCTCGGCGTTCTGCTGCTCGTGGCAACGACTGTGGCCGTGACACTCCTCGCGCTGCATCACGAGATCGAGGGGCTCGCGATCTGGGCGCTGGGGGGTGCCTATCTCGCCCCCATCATTCTCGCGAGTGGCCCCAACCCGCACGCATTCCTCGGCTATCTCGAAGTTGTCGGTCTGGGCACGGCAATTCTTGCGTACACGATGAGCTGGCGCGCGACGTTCAACCTGGCATTGTTCGGGTACCTCGTGCTCGCGGGAGCGGGCGCTGCCGATGCGATCGCCACACCACTCGGGTGCTGGCTGATCGCGGCCTGCACGCTCTTGGTTCTTCACGTCACGGCGCTACGCAAGTGGCCGGAGGCCCGGCTCGGAATCCCGACGCTCGCGTGGATCATGCTGGCCGGGGGGCTCATGAATATGAGCGCCCCCGAATCGAGCCGTTGGCTCGCGCTCGCCGCTCCGGCGGCAGTCTTCGCCTTGCTCTGGTGGCAGCACTTCCGGTCCGACCCCTTCATCCCGAAGCCACAAGCAACGCTGGACCAGATGTCCGAGATATCGCTCGAGCGACTGTTGTTCCTGATGAATCCAGTCGCACTGTTGTTTCTTGCGGCCGTAACGGACACTCCGCTGCTCAATCGATCGTTCCAGGTCGTTCCCGCGGCGCTGGCCGCGATCTATCTCCCGGCCGGCTGGTTCCGGCGGAGCGCCAGTCAGCTGATCGCGGGATTTTCGCTCATTGCACTCGCGATCGTATTCCCATGGTCGACGTTCAACATCGCGATGGGGTGGACGGCACTGGCGGTCCTGGCGTTGCTGGCCGAACGCGATGGAGGCCGCCCAGGCGGCCGGCGTGCATCCGTCGCGCTGGCGAGTGCCGCCTGGCTCTGTGTGTTCACGATTGCACTCTTCGATCGCTTGCCCAACAGGGCCGTGTTCACCGATCGCTGGGCAATCGCGTTCTACGTGTTCCTTGCCGGAAGCGCACTCATGGCGCGGGAGTGGAAGCAGCCAGGCCGACTGGCGCGGTGGATGTGGCTGCTGTGCGGATCGGCGGTGTTGCTCGGTGGCTCGATCCAGTTCCAAATGTATTTCGGGCGCATGGCGGCTCTGGCAGGCAACCTCGCGCTCAGCGTCTGGTGGCTGCTCTTTGCTGGAGCGCTCGTCTTCATCGGTTTCCGGTTGAATCAGAGAGTCGTGCGCTCGACCGGCCTCGCCGTCGCGGCGTTCGCCGGCCTCAAGATCGTGCTCGTCGATCTATCGAGCCTTCATGCGCTGTACCGCGTCGGCTCATTCTTTGCGCTCGCGATCATCGCCCTGGCCGTGGCGTACGCGTACAACCGGAAGGCTAAAGCTTCGGTAGCGTAATCCCACGCTGGGCCTGGTATTTCCCCTTCTTGTCCTTGTAGGAAACCTCGCACTCGTCTCCTTCATCGGCCGTAAAGAACAGTACCTGAGCGATCCCTTCGTTGGCGTAGATCTTGGCGGGCAGGGGTGTGGTGTTCGAGATCTCGAGCGTCACGTATCCTTCCCACTCGGGCTCGAACGGCGTGACGTTCACGATGATGCCGCAACGCGCGTACGTGCTCTTGCCGAGGCAGATCGTCAGCACATTCCGCGGAATGCGGAAGTACTCCACCGAGGTCGCCAGAGCAAATGAATTGGGCGGCACGATGCACACGTCGCCCGTGAATTCGACGAACGATTTCGGATCGAAATGCTTGGGATCGACGACCGCCGACAGCGCATTGGTGAAGATTTTGAACTCGGGAGCGACGCGCATGTCGTAACCATAGGATGACACACCGTACGAGATGACGCCGTCGCGGACTTGCCGGTCGGCGAACGGCTCGATCATCCGATGCTCCCTCGACATTTTGGCAATCCAGCGATCAGATTTGATGGACATGCGGGCGCAATGTAATGACCCCTCGTCAACTTGACGAACGCCCGCGACTTAGTGAATTTTTTCACGAGCGCGATGCAGCCCTACATTCCGGTCCTCATGCTGCTGGGTCTGGCGATCATCGCCGCCGCGACGATGATCATCGCGTCCCACTTTCTGGGGCCGCGCCGGCCCACCGATGTCAAAGAACGCCCGTACGAAAGCGGCATGCCGCCGCTCGGCGACGCGCATGAGCGCTTCTCGGTGAAGTTTTATCTCGTCGCGGTGTTGTTCATTCTCTTCGATATCGAAACGGTGTTTCTCATCCCTTGGGCGGTGGTCTTCATGGGCAATGGCACCGTCACCACCGGCTTCCTATTGGTAGAGATGCTGGTATTCCTGCTCATACTGTTCGTCGGCTATGTGTACGTGTGGAAGCGGGGAGCGTTTACTTGGGATTAAGACGTTGAACTGACACGTCAAATGAAATGCGTCGATTTAAGAAACGTCGATTGAACGGGCGTCGCAGGAGACGTCGAAACGAGAGCGTATGAAGCGAGTTGGGGAAGTTCAAAGCCAGAATTTTCTGTTGACCAAATTCCAGGACTTGGTGGACTGGGCGGTCAATTCGTCGCGCGCGAATTCGCTGTGGCCCATGCCGTTCGGCACCGCGTGCTGCGCGATCGAGTTCATGGCGACCGCCGCCAGCCGCTACGACTTCGCGCGCTTCGGCATGGAGCGCCAGGCATTCTCTCCGCGGCAGGCCGACGTGCTGATCTGCGCCGGCCGGCTGCCGTTCAAGCTCGCGCCGGTGATTCGCCGCATCTACGATCAGATGCCGCAACCCAAGTGGGTCATCTCGATGGGCGCGTGCGCGTCCACCGGCGGCGTTTTCGACAACTACGCAATGGTGCAGGGGATCGACACGATCGTCCCGGTGGATGTCTACGTGCCCGGCTGCCCGCCGCGCCCCGAAGGACTCCTGTACGGTATTCTCCTGTTGCACAAGAAGATCAAGGGCGAGTCGCTGTTTGACGCCGTGCGGCGCCGGGAAGAGCAGCCGCTCGACGAGAAGGGTCTTCGGCTGGCGCCCGAAACGATCGACGAAATCTCCGAGCCGTTCGGTAACTCCGTCCACCAGTTCCGCTCGTCGTGATTCCCGGCGCGGTGCGAGAAGCGGTGGCCCGCGACGGCGAGCGGGTTGTCTACATCGCGCGCGACCGGCTGCTGGAAGCGATGACCTGGCTCAAGAACACGCCGGGCCAGCAGTTCAATTATCTCGTCGACGTGACCGCCGTCGAATTCCGCGACCGCGAGCGACCGATCGAAGTGGTGTACTTCCTGCGCTCGCTCGAGCGCCGCGCCGATATCCGGATCAAAGTGGAGTTGCACCCCGCCGACGAGCTGGCGGTGGACTCCGTCTGGAGTCTCTGGCACGGGGCCGACTGGTTGGAGCGGGAAGTGTACGACATGTTCGGCATCACGTTCCGCGGTCATCCCGACCTGCGCCGCATCCTCATGTGGGAGACCTACGCCGAGGGTTATCCCCTCCGGAAAAGCTTCCCGTTGCGGGGGCGCTTTTCCCGCGCGGAGCAGGTCCGGCAGGCGTTGAACGCCAATCCCGAGGCGCACTATTCCCTCGAAGAGCTCTCCATCGCCGAAGCCGGCGGTGATCTCCCGGAGGATATGCGCGATCGGCTGCGGCGAGGCGAGCGCGGCGTGATCCCCGATCCACTCCCTCCGCCTCAGTCGCCCGGTTCGCCGTGAGCAAACGGACTGTCGAGCTCGAGCTCGCGACGACCGGCGTCGATAGTCAGGGGCGGCCGGCACGAGTCCCGCTGACGGCGCGGACCGATTCGGACACGGGCGAACCCGATCTCGGGGGCGAGCACCTGCTCATGAACATGGGCCCGCAGCATCCCGCCACCCACGGCGTGTTGCGGCTCGTCGTCGAGCTCGACGGCGAGACGGTTGTGCGCTGTATCCCGCACGTCGGCTACCTGCATTCGGGCTTCGAGAAGCTCGGCGAGTATCGCCACTACAATCAGATCATTCCGCTGACCGATCGGACGGATTATCTGTCCCCGATGTCGAACAACGTCGGGTTCGCGTTGGCAGCGGAGAAGCTGATGGGGATCGAGATCACGCCACGCTGCACCGTGTTGCGGGTGATCGCGTGCGAGATGAGCCGCATCATTTCACACATGGTGTGGCTCGGCACGACGTCGATCGACCTCGGCGCGTTCACGCCGTTCCTTTGGGCGTTTCAGCAGCGCGAAAAGATCTACGATCTCCAGGAGATGTGGACCGGCGCGCGCCTGACGACGAGCCTCACGCGCGTCGGGGGACTCCTGGCCGATATCCCGAACGGATTCGTGCCGAAACTCCGTGAATTCATCCAGGCGTTCCCCAAGACATTGGCCGAGATCGATCGCGTGCTTACGCGCAACGCCGTCTGGGCGGGTCGCACACAGGGCGTCGGGACGCTCACGGCGGCCGAGGCAGTCAACTACTCGCTGTCGGGACCAATGCTGCGGGCCAGCGGAGTGCCGTACGACGTGCGGAAAGACAAGCCGTACCTCGATTACGAAACGTACGACTTTGATGTGGTCGTCGGAGAGCACGGCGACGTCTACGACCGTTATCTCGTGCGGCTCGAGGAGTGCTACCAGTCGAACAGCATTCTGGAGCAAGCGCTTGACCGGCTGCCGGACGGTCCGATCAACGTCGACGACCCGCGGGTCATCTTGCCGCCGAAGACTCGCGCGATGAGCGACATGGAAGCCATGATCTTCCACTTCAAGCAGGTGATGGAAGGCGTGAAAGCACCCGTCGGCGAGGCGTACGTGGGTATCGAGAATCCGAAGGGTGAGCTGGGCAACTATCTCGTCTCCGATGGCACGGCCAAGCC
>DATFVZ010000083.1:0-23394 GCA_035259785.1 Gemmatimonadales bacterium | reverse complement strand
GTGCCGAACGTCGTCTTCGCCGTCGACGTCGCGTAGTCGATGTTCGCCCGCAGCGTGTGCAGCGGCACGCGGCCCTCGTGATAACCCTCGGTGCGCGCGATTTCGGCGCCGCCCAGGCGGCCCGCCGTCTTGATCTTGATGCCCTGCGCGCCCATCCGCATCGCGCTCTGCACCGCACGCTTCATCGCGCGGCGGAACGAGATGCGCTGCGTCAGCTGATGCGCCACGCTGTCGCCGACGAGCTGCGCGTCCAGCTCGGGACGCTTGATCTCTTCGACGTTGATCCCGACTTCCTTCCCCGTCAGCTGCGCCAGCTCGTCCCGCAGCTTGTCCACTTCCGCGCCGCGCTTGCCGATCACCACGCCCGGCCGGCCGGTGTGGACCGTGACGGTCACCTTGCCCGGCTTGCGCTCGATGTGCACGTCGGCGATCGCCGCGTGACTGAGGCGCGTCTTCAGGTACTTCCGGACCAGCTCGTCTTCCTTGAGCAGCTCCGGGAAGTTGCGCTTGGCGAAGTAGCGGGAGCGCCACTGTTTGACGACGCCCAGCCGGAACCCGTAGGGATGTGTTTTTTGTCCCACTTACCTATCTCGCTTTCTTTTTCTTGGCCGGCGCCTTCGTTTTCTTCTTCTTCGCCTTTGCCGCCGCGGGCTTCTTCGCGCGCGGTTTGGTCACTTTCGCTTCCGCTTTCGCCGCTGGCTTGGCCGCCGGCGGCGGTGCCACCGGCGCCTCGGCCCCCGCCCCCACGACACGGATCTCGACGTGACTCGTCCGCTTGAGGATCGGCGTGCCACGTCCCATCGCCGCGGCGGTGTAGCGCTTCAGCGTCTGGCCCTCGTTCACCACGGCGTAGCTCACGTGCAGGGTGTCGGCGTCGAATGGCGTGTTCTGGCGCTGCGCCGCCTGCTGCGCATTCGCCACCGCCGACTTCAGCACTTTATGGATCTGGCGCGCGGCCCGCTTCTTGGAGAAGCGCAGGATCGCGTCCGCTTCGGGCACCGCCAGTCCCCGGATCAAATCGACCACGAGGCGCATCTTGCGGGCCGATTGGCGCACGCCGCGCTGAATCGCTCGAGCTTCCATCGTTACTCCTTCTCTCCGCCCTCGCCGCCGGCCTCGGCCGCTTCGGCCTCCCGCTCCGCCGCCGAACCCTTGGCTCCGTGGCCGCGGAACAGCCGCGTGGCCGCGAACTCGCCGAGCTTGTGGCCCACCATGTTCTCGGTGATGTAGACCGGGATGAACTTGTTCCCGTTGTGCACCGCGAGCGTGTGACCCACGAAGTCGGGCGTGATGGTGCTGCGCCGCGACCAGGTCTTGAACACTTTCTTCTCGTTCCGGTCGTTGAGTCCCTTGATCTTCACGAGCAGCGACTCTTCGACGTACGGACCCTTCTTGACGCTGCGTCCCATTACTGCGTCGCCTTCCCGCGCTTACGCCCGCGCACGATGAGTTTCGTAGACGGTTTCTTCTTGTGCCGTGTCTTCTTGCCTTCGACCTTGCCCCACGGATTGGTGGGCGGCCGGCCGCCGGACGACTTCCCTTCGCCGCCGCCGAGCGGGTGATCCACCGGGTTCATGGCCACGCCGCGCACGCGGGGGCTCCTGCCGAGCCACCGCGTCTTTCCGGCCTTGCCGATCGACAGCAGCTCGTGCTCCGCGAATCCGACTTCACCGATGGTGGCGAGACACTCGCCACGCACCATCCGCATTTCGGTCGAGCGCAACCGCAGCGTGACGTAATTCCCTTCCTTCGCCACGACCTGCACGCTCGTGCCCGCGCTGCGACACAGCTGGCCGCCGCGGCCGATCTTCAGCTCGACGTTGTGCACCGCCGTACCCAGGGGGATTTCGAACAGCGGCATCGCGTTCCCGATCCGGATGTCCGAGCCGGGCCCGGCGACCACGGTGTCCCCGACGTTGAGTCCCTTGGGCGCGAGGATGTAGCGCTTCTCGCCATCCGAGTAGTGCAGCAAGGCGATGCGTGCGGTCCGGTTCGGATCGTACTCTATGCCCGCGACCCGTGCCGGAATCCCGAACTTGTTCCGCTTGAAGTCGATGCGCCGGTACTGACGCTTGTGGCCGCCGCCCTGCCAGCGCGTGGTGATGTGGCCCTTGTTGTTGCGCCCGCCCGTCCGCTTGATCGGCTCGAGCAACGACTTCTCGGGCTCCGTCTTGGTGATCTCCGTGAAATCGGAGACGGAGCGGAAGCGCGTGGCCGGGGTCATCGGCCGGAACTGTCGGATGCCCATTTAGCCCTCGAATACCTCGATCGCGTCGCCCTCTTTGAGGGTCACGATCGCTTTTTTCCACGATGGCCGGCGGCCCTGATACCGGCCGTAGGTGCGCCGCTTGGCACGCATGACCATCGTGCGGACGCCGGTGACGGACACCTTGAACAACGACTCGATCGCCGCCTTGATCTGCGGCTTGGTCGCATCGGAATGGACGCGGAACGCGTACTCTTTGCGCGCGCCGTAGGCCGCCGACGATTTCTCGGTGACCACCGGACGCACGATGGTGACGTGTACGTCAGGCATCGTTCGCCTCCTGCTGCTCCTGCTTTTCTAAGCCCTGGGGCCGCGCCCCGGGCTCCAGCGCACCGATCTCGACGACGACCGTCTGCGCCCACAGGATTTCGTACGCCGTGGCGTCGGCGAAGCGCATGACCTGCACGTCGGGGATGTTGCGCCCCGACAGGTAGACGTTGTGTGCGTCGTTCGCCGTCAGCACCAGAACTTTCTTCTCCTTGGCACCCAGCTTGCCGAGCAGCGCGGCGAAGTCTTTGGTCTTCGGCTTCGCGTACTCGAGCGCGTCGACCACGACGAGCGAGCCTTCACGGGCCCGCGCGTTCAGCGCCGACTTCTTGGCCAGTTGACGCATCTTCTTTGGGATCGCGAGCCGGTAACTGCGCGGATGCGGGCCGTGCACGATGCCGCCGTGCCGCCAATGCGGGGCGCGTGTCGAACCCTGCCGCGCCCTACCCGTTCCCTTTTGCCGCCACGGCTTCTGATTGCCGCCGGAGACTTCGCTGCGGGTCAGCGTGTTGCTCGTGCCCTGCCGCTGATTCGACAGGAACGTGATCACCGCACGGTGCAGCAGGTCCTGATTGACCGTGCCGTCGAACAATGCTTCAGGCAGCGAGACCGACTTCTTGCTCGCGCCCGCCGCCGAATAATGGGGAGCCTCAATCATGGCGGCTCGGACCTCCCTGCTTGCGAACCGTCACCAGACCATTCATCGGGCCCGGGACCGATCCCCGCACGAACAACAGGTTCCGCTCGGCGTCGATCTTTACGACCCTGAGCCCGAGCTCGGTGAAGTTGCGCGCACCCATGTGGCCGGGCATGCGCTTCCCTTTGATGATCCGCGACGGGTCGGTACCCGGCGCAATCGACCCCGGCTTGCGATGCCGCGTATTGCCGTGTGTCTGCGGACCGCCGCCGAAATGATGGCGGTGCACCACGCCCTGGAAGCCGCGGCCCTTCGACACGCCCCTGACCTTCACCCGGTCGCCTTCGGCAAAGATCGTCACCGTGACCGCGCTGCCCGTGGCGGGCGCCTCGCCCGTGATCGCGAAGCGACGGATCACGCGGGGCGCGACGTCGATGCCGCCCTTCTTCACGTGTCCCGCGAGGGCTTTCGGCGTCCGCTTGGCCTTCTTGGCGCCAAAGCCCAGCTCGGCGCGGCCATCGCCGACCGAAATCACGGGGCAGGGCCCGGCCTCGATCACCGTAACGGGCACGTGCGTGCCCGCGGCGTCGAATACGCGAGTCATCCCCAGTTTTCGTCCAATCAACCCGTTCATAATCCCTCGAGATTGCTACTGAACCTTGATCTCCACATCGACGCCCGCCGGCAGATCCAGCTTCGTCAGCGCATCGACCGTCTGCGAGCGCGAATCCAGAATGTCGATCAGCCGCTTGTGCGTTTTCAGCTCGAACTGCTCGCGGCTCTTCTTGTCGATGTGCGGGCTGCGCAGCACCGTCCAGAGCTGGCGCTTGGTCGGCAGCGGAATCGGACCGGAGACTTGCGCACCGGTCTTTTCCGCCGTCCGAACAATGTCAGCGGCGGCCTGATCGATCAGCGCATGATCGAAGGCTTTGAGCCGAATCCGAATCTTGCTGGCCATTGGATCCCCTTACTTCAAGATCTTGGTAACGACGCCCGCGCCCACCGTTCGGCCCCCTTCACGGATCGCAAACCGCAGCTGCTCTTCCATCGCGATCGGCGTGATCAGATCGATCGTCATCTTCGTGTTGTCGCCCGGCATCACCATCTCGACGCCGCCGGGCAGCTCCACCGAGCCGGTCACGTCCGTCGTGCGGAAGTAGAACTGCGGCCGATAGCCCTTGAAGAACGGGGTGTGCCGCCCGCCTTCCTCTTTTGTCAGGACATAGACTTCGGATTCGAACTGCGTGTGCGGCTTGATCGAGCCCGGCTTGGCCAACACCATGCCGCGCTCCACCTGGTCCTTCTCGATGCCGCGCAGCAGCAGACCGACGTTGTCGCCCGCCTGGCCGTCGTCGAGCAGTTTGCGGAACATCTCGACGCCCGTCACGACCGTCTTCTTGTCGGTCCCGAAGCCCACCATCTCGACCTCATCGCCGACTTTCACCTTGCCCTTATCGATACGACCCGTCGCGACCGTGCCGCGGCCGGTGATCGAGAACACGTCTTCGACCGGCATCTGGAACGGCTTGTCGATCTCGCGCTTCGGCACGGGAACGTTCTTGTCGAGTGCCGCCAGCAGCTCCTCGATCTTGGCAACCCACTGCTTGTCGCCCTCGATCGCCTTCAGCGCGGAGCCACGGACCACCGGCACATCGTCGCCCGGGAAGTTGTACTTGGACAACAGCTCTCGGACCTCGAGCTCGACCAGATCCAACAGTTCGGCGTCGTCCACCAGGTCGCACTTGTTCAGAAAAACCACGATGTATGGCACGTTCACCTGACGGGCGAGCAGGATGTGCTCGCGCGTCTGCGGCATCGGCCCGTCAACCGCGCTGACCACCAGGATCGCGCCGTCCATCTGCGCCGCGCCGGTGATCATGTTCTTCACGTAGTCGGCGTGGCCCGGGCAGTCGACGTGCGCGTAGTGGCGCTCCGCCGTCGAGTACTCGACGTGGCTCGTCGCGATCGTGAGGATCTTCGTTGCGTCGCGGCGGCCCTGGCTCTCGCTCGCCTTCGCCACCTGATCGTAGCTCACATAAGTCCCGAGGCCCTTATCGGCTGAGACCTTCGTGAGCGCTGCCGTCAGCGTGGTCTTCCCGTGGTCGACGTGGCCGATCGTTCCAACGTTTACGTGCGGCTTGTTCCGTTCGAATTTCGCCTTAGCCATTTCGTTAGCCTTTCACTTTCGAAACGATTTCGTCTGCCTTCGCTTTCGGCACTTCCTGATAGTGCGAGAACTCCATCGAATAGATCGCGCGGCCCTGGCTCATCGAGCGCAGCGTCGTGGAGTAGCCGAACATCTCCGACAGCGGCACGCTCGCCGCGACAATGTGCGCGTCGGCGCGCTGCGTCATGCCACCGATCTTGCCGCGCCGCGCCGAGAGATCGCCGATCACGTCGCCCATGTAGTCCGACGGCGTCACGACTTCGACATCCATGATCGGCTCGAGCAACACCGGACTCGCCTTACGCGCGGCCTCTTTCACGGCCATCGAGCCCGCGATCTTGAACGCCATCTCGCTCGAGTCCACGTCGTGGAACGAGCCGTCCACCAGCTCGACCTTGACGTCCACCATCGGATAGCCCGCGAGCACACCGTTCTCGAGCGCTTCCTTCACGCCCTGTTCGACCGGGCTGATGTATTCCTTGGGAATCGACCCGCCGACGATGTTGTCCTCGAAGACGAATCCCGTGCCGGGCTCGCCCGGCTCCATGTGGATGACGACGTGGCCGTATTGGCCGCGGCCACCCGACTGGCGGATGAACTTCCCTTCGACGTACTCGACCCGCTTGCGCACCGTCTCGCGATACGCCACCTGCGGCCGGCCGACGTTGGCGTCGACCTTGAACTCGCGGCGCATGCGCTCGACGATGATCTCGAGGTGCAGCTCGCCCATGCCGCTGATGATCGTCTGCGCGGTCTCCGCGTCGGTATGCACGCGGAACGTGGGATCTTCTTCCGACAGCTTCGCGAGCGCGACGCCGAGCTTGTCCTGGTCGGCCTTGGTTTTCGGCTCGATCGCGACTGAGATGACCGGGTTTGGGAACCGCATCGCCTCGAGGATGATCGGATGGCCTTCATCGCACAGCGTGTCGCCCGTGCGCGTGTCCTTGAGCCCGATCGCCGCCGCGATGTCGCCCGCGCGAACCTCCTCGATCTCCTCGCGCTTGTTGGCGTGCATCTGGAGCAGACGGCCGATGCGCTCCTTGCGGTCCTTGGTGCTGTTGTAGACGTACGAGCCGGCGCTGAGCATGCCCGAGTACACGCGGAAGAACGTGAGTTTTCCGACATACGGGTCGGTCATGATCTTGAACGCCAGGGCCGCGAACGGCGCATCGTCGGCCGCGGGCCGCTCGGCGTGGGTGGCATCGTGATGCGGCAGGTGCCCCTTGATCGGCGGAATGTCCACCGGCGACGGCAGGTAATCGACCACCGCATCGAGGAGCGCCTGCACGCCCTTGTTCTTGAACGCAGCGCCGCAGATGACAGGAACGACGTGCCCGGAAACCGTGGCCTTGCGGATGACGGTCCGGATTTCCTCTTCGGTCAGCTTGTGGTCTTCCAGATACTTGTGCAGAATCGCGTCGTCGGACTCGACGCACGCCTCGATCATCTCATGCCGCATCTGCGCGACTTTTTCCTTCAACGCCTCGGGCACCGGACCCTCGACGTACTTCTTGCCCATGGTGTCGTCGTCATAGACGATCTCGATCTCGCGCACGAGGTCGATCAGCCCCGTAAACAGCTCGCCCGAGCCGAGCGGCAGCTGGATCGGCACCGCCTTGGTGCCAAGCCGCTCGCGCACCATCTTGAGGCACATGTCGAAGTCCGCGCCGACGCGGTCCATCTTGTTGACGAAAATGATCCGGGGCACACCGTAGCGATCGGCCTGGCGCCACACCGTTTCGGTCTGCGGCTCCACGCCACCCACCGCGTCCAGCACGGTGACCGCGCCGTCGAGGACGCGGAGCGAGCGCTCCACTTCAACGGTGAAGTCCACGTGTCCAGGGGTGTCGATGATGTTGATGCGATACTGTTGGCCGAGGCGGGTCCAGTTTGCGGTTGTCGCAGCGGAGGTAATCGTGATGCCGCGCTCCTGCTCCTGCTCCATCCAATCCATCGTGGCCGTACCTTCGTGCACCTCACCCAGCTTGTAGGTGCGGCCCGTGTAATAAAGGATTCGCTCGGTCGTAGTCGTTTTCCCGGCATCGATGTGGGCCATGATGCCGATATTCCGATACTTGTTGAGCGGTGTCGTGCGTGCCATTTCGTTCCTTTATTCAGCAAAAACGCGGGGCGACCAGGCGCCCATCGTGGGCCGGTTTCGCTCCGCTGACACCGGGAGGCTTTCGGCTTCCTCGGTGCAGGATCCCTTAAGCAGGGTCCCGAAGTTGTCGGTTTCAGGTTTCCCCGGGCTTCCGCCCGGGGTCAGCCCACCATTACCAGCGGTAGTGGGCAAATGCCCGGTTGGCTTCCGCCATCCGGTGCGTGTCTTCCTTCTTTTTTATCGTCTCGCCTTCGCCCTTCGACGCCAGAATCAACTCGGCGGCGAGGCGCTCGGCCATCGTCTTTTCTTTGCGCGCGCGGCTGTACAGAATCAACCACCGCATCGCCAAAGCTGTGCGCCGCTCCGGCCGCACTTCGACCGGCACCTGGTACGTCGCGCCACCGACCCGACGCGACTTCACTTCCAGTGCCGGCTTCACGTTCGACAGCGCCTGCTTGAACACATTCACGCCGGGCTGCCCCGTGCGCTGCTCGATCATGTCCATCGCCTGATAGAAAATCCGCTCCGACAGCGACTTCTTGCCGCGCTCCATCAGGTTGTTCAGAAACTTCGACACCGTCTGACTGTCGTACCGCGGGTCCGCGGGAACGGGACGCCGGACGGCTGATTTGCGACGACTCACTTCCCGGCCTCCTTGGGACGCTTCGCGCCATACTTGGAGCGCGACTGCTTGCGCTCGTTCACGCCCGCGGCGTCGAGCGTGCCGCGGATGATGTGATAGCGGACGCCCGGCAGATCCTTCACGCGGCCGCCGCGAATCATCACGATCGAGTGCTCCTGCAAGTTGTGCCCTTCACCAGGGATATACGCCGTCACTTCGAATCCATTCGTCAGCCGCACACGAGCCACTTTGCGGAGCGCCGAGTTCGGCTTCTTCGGTGTGGTCGTGTAGACGCGCGTGCACACACCCCGCTTTTGCGGGTTGCCGCGCAGATGCGGCGCCTTTTCCTTCTTCTCCACGTCGCGGCGACCGTGCCGGACGAGCTGATTGATTGTCGGCAAATACCCCTCGTACGCGTGCTGAAAAAGGTGCTCCGGAGCCCGCGAAACTAAGCAGGTAGTTCGACTTAGGTCAAGTACTCGGGGCCGGTCAAAACCGCAGATTCCAGCCCAGCAGAAAACCACCCCCTGCAGCCCGGGTCGCCTGCGGGGAGCCCGTCCCATCACGCGAATGGAGCCAGGGGACCAGTATTCCGACCGCCGTGCCCATGACTGCCCCGGCGATCACGTCGGTGGGGAAATGGCGCCCATCCGCCACCCGCTCGAGGGCGACACTGGTGCCGACGACACCCGTGACAATCCAGGGCCAGGTTTTTTCCCCATACCGCAGCCGGATCGTCATCGCCGTTGCCGAGAGGGCCGCAAACGTCGTGGAGGTGTGACCCGAGTAGAACGAGCGGTAGCCCTCCGCCTTGTCGATCAGATTCGGATCGCCGGCGTACGTGCGTGGCAGCGGGCGCTGCGCGATGAACTTGGCCGCAGTGACCAGTGCGTTGTTGATCACGAGGGTTTGCGCAAATACAACCGCGTCTTCCCACCAGACCTCGTTGAACCCGCCGAGGTCGAGGGCGTCGAGCGCAAGCGGCGCCAGGACGACCGCGCTGACCGTGACGTCGCTCAGCTTAGCCGCGGTCGGATTCGTGTTTCCGATCGCGCCTCGATCGAAGCCATTCACCTCCGCCGGATCGCACGGGCAGCGTGGCTTGATCAGCTTGTCGGTGTACAGGTAGGGCACCGCTCCAGCCAGGGCCGCGCCGAGCGTCACAGGGATATCGACTGCGGCGGAAATGTGATAGACGGATTGTGGGCTCTGCAACAACGCGATCGCCAGCACGAGATTCGGCATTCGAGATTCTAACCTAAAAAGCGGCGCCCGGGATTGCTTGCGGGCGCCGTCCCGGGCGGCATCCCCTGCTTCCCGCGTTCGACTCCCTCGACGCGCGTTACGGAACTGGACTCCAGGCGGGGTCGTCGTCGTAGGCGAACGGCTGCGCGGGATTCGGATCGGTGATTCTGATGAGTGCGGTCCCATCCACGTTGATGATGAATAGCTGAGCGGTCATCCCGTCCACCCAACGCGCGAACACAATCCGACGGCTATCGGGCGACCAGCTGGGCGACGTCTCCGTTTCGGGGCTATTGGTTAACCGAATCGAATTTGCGCCATCCGGGCTGACCACAAACAACTCGGCTGGCAAGTCTAGGAAGCTGAGACTCTGGTACGCTATCCATCTCCCATCGGGAGACCATGCCGTAGCCTGAGCCCCGAGTGGGGTCGGCAGCTGCGTCATCCCCGTGCCGTCGGCATTGATCGTGAACAGCTCACCGTTGCGGGTAAACGCCAGTTTGCTGCCGTCAGAAGCCCACGACGGCCACCCGTCACCACCGACGAAGTTGGGATCGGCGGGCTCAGGCGAGACCTGATGCAGCCCGGTGCCGTCAGCATTGATCACGAAGATTCGAGTCTGCTCCCCACGCGGCGTTGAAACTGTCCTCGTGACGGCGAGGCGCATGCCGTCGGGCGACCAATGCGGAGACCCGTTGGACGGCGGTCCCATTAAGAACGGTGTAATGCCGGTTCCGTCGGCGTTCATCAGATACAGATCGCCAAGGTCTTGGTAGGCGATGCGCCGGCCGTCGGGAGAGATATCGGGCTCCAGGAACACTCTGGCTCCGTTGTTGGTCCCGGTCAGGACATGACGGTCAGTTCCATCCGGCCGAATGACGCCGAGGTCGAACGAGCCGCGCTCCGTGGTGGCAAACACGATCCGGTTGCGTAGTGTGAGCTCCGCGATTTGAACCTCAGCGCGGCCCGTCACACCGCCGAACACGGCCCGGATTTGCACCAAGCCACGGCCCATGCCGGTCACGACCCCGGACGGCGACACACTCGCGACCGCTGGGTTGCTCGACTCCCAGCGCACCGAAGCATTGCCGAGCACACCCCCGCTGTGGCTCCGCACGACCGCGCTGTATTGCTGCGACTCGCCGATGTCCAGGGTCCGCGTTGAAGGTGTCACCGCCACCTCGACGCCGCTGACACCGCTCCCGGGCGCCGGTCCCCAGTCGGGACTGTACTCGGAGAATCCGCCTGGACTCAGGCGTGTCTCACGGGTGCCGTCGACATTGACCGTGTAAAGCTGCGAAATGAAATCGTCACCCGCGCGCACGAAAACAAGCCGCCGTCCATCGGGCGACCACCGAGGCGAAAAGTCCTGGCCGGGGCCCGTGGTCACCACTGTCAGATTGGACCCATCACGGTTCCGTATATGGATATCCCCGAACGGATCCAGGCTCGCGTAGGCGATTCGGGTGCCATCGGGCGACCACGACGGCGTCTGCGCGAGATCCTCGTTGGGGAGTGCTATGAACCCAGTGCCGTCGGCGTTAATGAGGTGCAGGCGGCCGTTTCTCACAAAGACGATCTGCGTTCCGTCCGGCGACCAGGCCAATCCGAAGTCCGCGGCATACTCGACGTTGTTATCGACGTCGGGCGTCAACTGCCGCAAGCCAGTCCCGTCAACATTGACAACGAAGATGCGCGAGTATGGCCCAAAGGGACCTTCCGTCCAACTCGAAAAGGCCAGCTGCATGCCGTCGGGTGACCATACCGGCTCACCGTCGAACAGGGTTGACCGATGAATAACCGGCATCTGTCCGGTGCCGTCGGCATTCATGATGTAGATCGTGGAGCCGTTTACCTCGGGCGTGAATCGCGTGAACGCGATGCGCATCCCGTCGGGTGAGATCGCCGGCGTTCCGTACTCCTGGCCGTCTGTGGTGATCCGGCGCCGTCCCGAGCCGTTCGGATTCATGACGGAGAGTTGCGGAACCTGGGGAAACCCACCGAACTCTTCTGTGGAGAAGAGAATGACATTCGTGAGCGCCGTCGCGCCGGCGGTTCGCTCGCCCGAAACTGCCGGAACTCCGGTAACCTCGTCCCTGGCACAGGAGCCCGCAACCACGACTAGCAGGACGACACCGAGCGCCGCGACCCAACTTTTTAGAACGCGCATTTGCCTGTGCCTTCGAACTCAATGTCAGAGGTCCGCGGACTCCAATCCGGCATGAAATCCAGGACACCGGCCGGCGTCAGGTTAACCGGGTTCGTACCGTCGATATTGATTGTGACAGTCTGAATCTGATCGCCCGCGATGTGCGCGGAGACCAGCTGTCGCGAATCGGGCGCCCACCGCGGCCAAAAATCGAAGATCCCGTTCTCGGGAGACGCCGTGGTCACCCGCGCTAGGTTCGACCCATCCGGATTTCTGAGGCGGATCTCGCCGAATGGATCGAGACTCGTGTACGCGATACGCTGGCCATCCGGCGACCAGGACGGATTGAGCGCCATGTCCTCATTGGGGAGCGCGGCTAATCCCGTGCCATCGACGTTGATAACGTGGAGGACCGAGTTCCTCGTGAACGCCAGGCGAGTGCCGTCCGGAGACCACGTTGGGCTTTCGTCGAATGGGGAGTTGTTCGGATCCCCGTCCGGTGTAACCTGGTGCAGGCCGGTGCCGTCCGCGTTTACGATAGAGATCCGCCCGGTTGGACCACCGCCGAAGTCCACGAAACTCCGAAATGCAATTCGACAGCCATCCGGCGACCACACTGGCCCGGGATTGAGCACAAGCCCGTGCGCGACCTCGGTCGTTCCCGTGCCATCGACGTTCATAACGTAGACGGACGTAACCCCGACGTCGGTATTCCTCGAGAACGCGATGCGCCGCCCGTCGCGTGAGATCGACGGCTCGAACCCGAGCTCCCCGCCTGGGAGGGCACGCCGATCCGAACCGTCCACGTTCATGACCGCCAGGCCGCCGTCGGTCGTATTGAACTGGCGTGTGAAGAACGCGATGGCGTCCTTGAGCTTCTTGGGAGCGTTCTCGGTTCGCGCCGCGATGGCCGGCACGTCCATGACTTGATCGCGGTTGCAGGCGCTGACGGCGAGAACCAGCAGCAGGACGACCGAGAGACTGGCAGCACGACGGGTCATTGACCGGCTCGCTTGTCTGGGAAGATGTGGAATCATACCCAGCCAGGTGCAAGCTCATGCAAGACAAGACGCCCCAAAAGTCATAACGGCGCCGAGTCGCCTCGACGCCGTTCCATGACCGTCCAACCGTCAGACTGTCCGACCGTCAGACTGTCCGACCGTCCGACTATTCCGCTTCCACTTCCGCCGGGAACGGACTCGGTGCCGGGCCCACACCAGGCAGCGCGGCCTCGACCGGCGGCGTCGGAGGCGTGAAGCCCTCCGGCGGCTCGATCTCGATGTCGTGATACCGGTAAATACCCGTACCCGCCGGGATCAGGTGCCCGATGATGATGTTCTCCTTGAGACCAAGCAGATCATCCTTGGCCCCGCGGATCGCCGCATCGGTCAACACCCGCGTCGTCTCCTGGAAGGAGGCCGCGGAGATGAACGACTGCGTCGTCAGGCTCGCCTTCGTGATGCCGAGGAGCAGCGGCTCGCGGGTGGAAGGCTTGCCACCTTTCTTCACGACCCGCTCGTTGACCTCGCTGAAGATGAGCTTGTCGACGTTCTCGCCTTCGAGGAACTCGGTATCACCGGGCTCCACCACTTTCACTTTCTGCAGCATCTGGCGCACGATCACGCCAATGTGCTTGTCGTTGATCTTTACACCCTGCAGACGGTACACCTCCTGCACTTCATTCAGCAGGTACTCCTGCACGGCGCGAGGACCCTTGATCCGCAGGATGTCGTGCGGATTGACGGGGCCCTCAGTGAGCCGGTCACCGGCGCGCACGCGGTCACCCTCGTGCACACGCAAGTGCTTGCCGGCCGGCACTTCGTACAGCTGCGCCTCGCCTTCCTCCGGATGCACCCAGATCTCGCGCTTGCCGCGCTTGATCTCGCCGAACCGCACGACGCCGTCCACCTCCGAAATCGTGGCCGGATCTTTCGGCCGGCGCGCCTCGAACAGCTCGGCGACGCGCGGCAGACCGCCCGTGATGTCGCGCGTCTTGTACGCCTCACGCGACACCTTGGCGAGCACCTGGCCCGCGTACACTTCCTGTCCGTCCTCCACCGTGAGCTGCGCGCCTTCGGGAATGACGAAGTCACGGAGCCGCTTCTCTTTGTCGCCCTTTTTCTGGACGACCTCGATGTGCGGGTGGAGCTTCTTCTCGCGGTCCTCGATGATGACGCGCTGGCGCCGGCCGGTGATTTCGTCCAGCTCCTCGCGCACCGTCTCGTCCTCGACGATGTCCACGAACCGCACCAGACCCGCCACATCCGTCATGATCGGGTTCGTGTACGGATCCCAGGTGAACAACACCGAGTCCTTGGTCACCTGCTGATCGTCCTTGACCATCAGCGTGGCGCCGAGCGGGACCTGGAAGCGCGAGTGCACGGACAGCTTGCCTCCGGTCTGTCCTCCGCCGTGCGCGGCCGCCTTGAGGATCAGCTCGCCCTCGTAGCTGGTCACGACCTTGTGTCCTTCGGGTGTTTCGACGAAGGTCAGCCGGTCGCCATGTTCGATCACGCCTTCGACCTTGGTCTTCCGCACCGTCTGCTCAGCGATACGCGCCGCCGTGCCGCCGATGTGGAAGGTCCGCAGGGTCAGCTGCGTGCCGGGCTCGCCGATCGACTGCGCGGCCAGAATGCCGACCGCTTCGCCGAGGTCCACCATGTCCATGGTCGCGAGGTTGCGCCCATAGCACATGCGGCACACGCCGCGCTTGGCCTCGCAGGTGAGGACGGAGCGAATCTTCACCGTCTCGATGCCCGCATCCTCGATCGCCTGCGACGTCTCCTCGGTGATCAGCTTGCCCGCCTCGACCAGCACGCGGGGCCGCCCGTCTTCATCGAGCTCGTGCGGATCGAGCACTTCCTCGAGCGCCACGCAGCCCACGATGCGCTCGCGCAGCGGCTCGATGATGTCTTCGCCTTCCTTCAGCGCCGACATCTCGAGGCCGAGGATCGTTCCGCAGTCTTCTTCGGTGATCGTCACATCCTGCGCGACGTCGACCAACCGTCGCGTTAGGTAGCCCGCGTCGGCCGTCTTGAGCGCCGTATCCGCCAGACCCTTCCGCGCGCCGTGTGTCGAGATGAAGTACTCGAGCACGGAGAGACCTTCGCGGAAGTTCGACTTGATCGGGCTCTCGATGATTTCGCCGATGCCGCCCGTCAGCTTCTTCTGCGGCTTCGCCATCAGGCCGCGCATGCCGGCGAGCTGCCGGATCTGATCGCGCGAGCCACGGCTTCCGGAGTCGAACATCATGAACACCGGGTTGAAGCCGCCCTTCGCCTTGCGCATCGTCGAGACCATCGCCTCGGCGATGTCGTTGTTGGCGTGCGTCCAGGCGTCGATCACCTTGTTGTAGCGCTCACCGAAGGTGATCTGGCCGGTCGCATAGGCGCGCTGGAACCGCTCGACCCGTGATTCCGCGTCGTGGAGCAGCGGCGCCTTCTCGTGCGGAATCTCGAGGTCGGCGACGCCGATCGAGACGCCGCCCATCGTGGCGTAGCGGAAGCCGAACTCCTTGAGCTGGTCCAGGAACTGCACCGTGGGAGCGAGTCCCGCCCGGCGGTAGCTCTCGAACACGAGCTCGGAAAGGTCCTTCTTCCGCATCACCTTGTTCTGGAAGCCCAGGTCGCGCTTCAGGTTTGCCGGGATGATGCTGTTCAGGATCACCCGGCCCGCCGTCGTGCCGATCCAGACCTTCGTCGTCTCCTCCCACCACTGCACGGGCGAGTGATAGTCCAGGCGCTTGAGCGCGAGCGTCATCTCGAGCTCCGCCATCGATCCGATGCGCGGCGCCGTCTTGATCGCATGGTCGAAGTTGGCCGGGTCCTTGGTCAGGAAGTGGCACCCCAGCACCATGTCCTGGCTGGGCTCGGCCACCGGCCGGCCGTCGGACGGCTTCAAAATGTTGTTCGATGAAATCATCAGCAGCCGTGCCTCGAGCTGTGCCTCGAACGAGAGCGGCACGTGCACGGCCATCTGGTCGCCGTCGAAGTCCGCGTTGAACGCGGCGCAGACGAGCGGGTGGATCCGGATCGCCTTGCCTTCGACGAGCACCGGCTCGAACGCCTGAATGCCCAGGCGGTGCAGCGTCGGCGCGCGGTTCAAGAGCACCGGGTGGTCCTCGATGATCTCCTCGAGGATCTCGTACACTTCCGGCGACTCCTTCTCCACGATCTTTTTGGCCCGCTTCACCGTCTCGGCGATGCCCTTCTCGACCAGCTTGTGAATGATGAAGGGCTTGAACAGCTCGACCGCCATCGCTTTCGGCAGGCCGCACTGGTGCAGCCGCAGCTCGGGACCAACCACGATCACCGAGCGGCCCGAGTAGTCGACGCGCTTGCCGAGCAGGTTCTGGCGGAACCGGCCCTGCTTGCCCTTGAGCATGTCGGACAGCGACTTCAAGGGCCGCTTGCCGCGTCCGCGGATCGCCTTGGAGCGGCGGCCGTTGTCGAACAGCGCGTCCACGGCCTCCTGCAGCATGCGCTTTTCGTTGCGGAGAATGACCTCCGGCGCACGGTGCAGGATCAGCTTCTGCAGCCGGTTGTTCCGGTTGATCACCCGCCGGTAGAGATCGTTCAGATCGGATGTGGCGAAGCGCCCGCCGTCGAGCGGCACCAGCGGCCGTAGGTCGGGCGGAATCACCGGCACGACATCGAGAATCAACCAGCGCGGATCGTTACGCTGCTCGCCGGCGTTGCTGGAGTTGCGCATCGCGTCCACGATCTTGAGCCGCTTCAGCATCTGCTTCTTGCGGTGCTGACTCGTCTCATTTGCCACGGTCTCGCGCAGCTCGTCGGCCAGCTTGTCCACGTTGATGCGCTCGAGCAGCGAACGGACCGCGGGCGCACCAATGTCGGCGCGGAACCCCTGGTCGCCTTCCTGCTTCGACTTGGCGCGCAGCTCCAGGAAGCGGTCTTCATCGAGCAACTCCCGCTCCTGCACTTCCTGCTCACCCGGGTCGATAACGACGTAATTCGTGTAGTAAATTACGCGCTCGAGATCGCGCAGCGTCATGTCGAGCAGATTGCCCATTGGCGACGGCAGCGTCTTGAAGAACCAGATGTGCGCCACCGGGACGGCGAGCTCGATGTGACCCATCCGCTCGCGCCGCACCTTGGACAGCGTTACCTCGACGCCGCAGCGATCGCAAATCACGCCGCGATAGCGGATGCGCTTGTACTTCCCGCAGTGGCACTCCCAGTCCTTCACCGGACCGAAGATGCGCTCGCAGAACAAGCCATCCCGTTCCGGCTTGAACGACCTGTAGTTGATCGTCTCGGGCTTGGTGACTTCACCCCACGACCACCACGTGCGCTGCCCCTGGAGCTCCAGGCGCTCGCGCTCCTTGGAGTCCTTGGGGCCGCGGATCTCCTCAGGGGAGGCGATCCGGATCTGGATATAATCGAAGCTCGAGCTCTTGGGCTCGTGGCCGCTACGAAAGTCGATCACTTATTCCTCCACGTCTTCAGTAGTGCCGAGCGTCACCTTCAATCCGAGGGCCTGCAGCTCCTTCACCAGCACGTTGAAGGACTCCGGAATCCCCGGCTTCGGCAGGTTCTGGCCCTTCACGATCGCCTCGTACACGCGGCTCCTGCCGTTCACGTCGTCCGACTTGACGGTCAGAATTTCCTGCAGCGTGTGCGCGGCGCCGTATGCTTCCAGCGCCCACACTTCCATTTCACCGAACCGCTGGCCGCCGAACTGCGCCTTTCCGGCGAGCGGCTGCTGCGTCACCAGCGAGTACGGTCCAATGGAGCGGGCGTGAATCTTGTCGTCCACCAGGTGCGACAGCTTCATCATGTAGATCGAACCGACTGTCACCTCGGACGCGAACAGCTCGCCCGAGCGGCCGTCGCGGAGCCGGCACTTGCCGACCGGCGACAGGCCGGCGGCCTGGAGCAGCTCGACCGCGGCCGCATCCACGTCGGCTTCGGACTTGGCCCCGAAGAGCGCCGCGAGGGCGGGACGTCCCGTCGCCTCGAGCACCTCCGCGGGCTTGTCCTTGGCAAGGAACTTCTCGACTTCCTTGAGTCCCGCCTTGATGGGCGCTCTGTCTTTCTCGTCGGCCGTTTCGAGCTTCGCGTTGTGCATCTCCTGCTCGATGCGACGCTGCGCGAGCTCGCGCTCGGCAAGCTCTTTGGCCGCGGACTTCAGGAAGTCCACGAATTGGTGGTGCAGCTCCCGTGTCTCGGCCGAAACGGTGCGTCCGCCGAGCAGTTCGACGCCTGCCGATCCGATGTCCGGACGGCTGCCGTTCGTGGCGGGCAGCTTCCGCAGATCCGAGACGATCTGCAGCACGCGCGCGGAGTCGAGCTCCGCCGGCCGGGCGTCGAGCTTGAGGCTCTCCGCCGCCCACCGCAGCCCCGCCAGACGCAGCAACACGCCGATTTCGGTCTCGTCGGCGCCCTGGAACACAGGCGTCTTGGCATCGAAGCCGAGGAGATGCGCGGCCCAGCCCAAATGCGTCTCCAGGATCTGGCCGACGTTCATCCGGCTCGGCACGCCGAGCGGATTGAGCACGATGTCCACCGGCCGGCCGTTGGGGAGGAACGGCATGTCCTCCTCGGGCACGATGCGGGCGATGATGCCCTTGTTGCCGTGCCGGCCCGCCATCTTGTCGCCGACCGAAATCTTCCGCTTTTCGGCGACGTACACCTTCACCAGCTGGATCACGCCCGGCGGAAGCTCGTCGGGCTGAAGAATCTTGTCGATCTGGTCTTCCGACTTTTCCTCGATCTTCGCGCGCTCGGAGCCCGCGGCGTCGAGCACCGCGCGCACTTTCTCATTGACCGTCTTGCTGGAGACGCGCAGCGTTTTCAGGTCGACGTCGGCGAAGTTCATCTCGCTGAGCTGCTGCTTGCTCAGCTTGGTGCCAGCTGGGAGGAACTCCTCGACGGTTCCCGCTTTCAGCATCAGCCCGACTTCCTGATTCGCGAGCAACTCCGCCAGCTCGGCGAACATCGCCTCCGAGATCCGGGACTTCTCTTCCGTCTCGAGCCGGCGCACTTCACCGATGCGCTCGCCGCGGTCCTTTTCGACGACCTGGTCCTCGATGCGCGAGAAGATCTTCACGTCGATGACCACGCCTTCCATGCCGGGGGGTACTTTCAACGATGAATCTTTGACGTCTTTGGCCTTCTCCCCGAAAATGGCAGTCAACAGCTTTTCTTCGGGTGACAATTCCGTCTCGCCTTTGGGCGTGATCTTACCGACGAGAATATCTCCCGCCTTCACATGGGCACCGATCCGCACGATGCCGCGCTCGTCGAGGTCCACGAGCGACTCTTCGGCAACGTTCGGAATTTCGCGCGTGATCTCCTCGCGTCCGCGCTTGGTGTCGCGGACGTGCAGCTCGAGCTCCTGGATGTGAATCGACGAATAGACGTCGTCTTTCACGAGGCGCTCGGAGAGCACGATTGCGTCTTCGAAATTGTGCCCGTACCACGGCATGAACGCGACGGTGACGTTGGCGCCGAGCGCGAGATCCCCCCGCTCCGTGCCCGCACCGTCCGCGACGACCTGCCCCTCCTTCACCTTCTGGCCCATGTGCACGAGCGGCCGCTGGTTGATGGCGGTGTCCTGGTTCGTGCGCCAGAACTTCTTGAGACGATACCGGTCGTGCTGCTTCAGCCGCGCCAGCGGATGGTCGCCATTGTCCGACCTGGTCTCGTCGTCGCCGGCGTCGATGATGATCTCATCGGCCGTGACGCGCGTGACTACACCGGCCCGGCGCGCGATGACGACCGCGCCCGAGTCGATCGCGACCTTATCCTCGAGTCCCGTGCCCACGAGCGGCGCCTGCGGGAAGAGGAGCGGCACCGACTGCCGCTGCATGTTCGAGCCCATCAACGCGCGGTTCGCGTCGTCGTGCTCGAGGAACGGAATCAGCGCGGCGGCGATCGACACGAGCTGCTCGGGCGCCACGTCCATGAAGTCGATGCGGTTCGGCGGCAACAGCGGGTAGTCGTCCCGCTTGCGGCACAGCACCAGCTCGTCGGCAAAGCGGCCGTCCGGCGAGAGGCGCGCGTTTGCCTGCGCGACCGCGTAATCCTCTTCCTCGGACGCCGACAGCCACCGCACCTCATCCGTGACCTTGCCGTCCTTCACCACGCGGTACGGCGTCTCGATGAATCCGAGCTCGTTCACGCGGGCGTAGCACGAGAGGCTCGTAATGAGACCGATGTTCGGACCTTCCGGCGTCTCGATCGGGCACATGCGGCCGTACTGGCTGTAGTGCACGTCGCGCACTTCGAACCCCGCGCGCTCGCGCGTCAGCCCGCCGGGGCCAAGAGCGCTCAAGCGGCGCTTGTGCGTCAGCTCGGCGAGCGGATTGGTCTGATCCATGAACTGCGACAGCTGCGAGCTCCCGAAGAACGCCTGAATCACCGCGCTCACGGTGCGCGCGTTCACCAGATCGTCGAGCGTGATGCGCTCAGGATCGTTGTTGATGCTCATCCGCTCCTTGATGAGCCGTGCCATGCGTGACAACCCGACCGAGAACTGGTTCGCGATCAGCTCGCCCACCGACCGCACCCGGCGGTTGCCGAGGTGATCGATGTCGTCGGTGTAGCCGCGGCCTTCCGAGAGCTCGATCAGGTACCGGATGATCGCGACGAAGTCGTCCTCGGTGAGGACGGTGTGGTCTTTCGGCACGTTCACCTTGAGCCGCTGGTTGATCTTGTACCGACCCACTTTGCCCAGGTCGTAGCGCTTCGGGTGGAAGAACAAACGCTTCAGCGCTTCGCGCGCCGTCTCCAGATTCGGCGCTTCCCCGGGCCGCAGCAGCGTGTAGATCTGCGCCAGTGCCTCGGCCTCCGAGTGCGTCGGATCCTTGGCGAGCGTGTTCTTGATCAGCGGTGACTCGCTGCGCCCTGGCGGCAGCAGCACCTCGACCTTGTTCACCCCGGCCTTGAGCAGCTTTTTCTTGAGCGTGTCCGACAGGTCGCGCCCACCCTCCCCGACTACTTCGCCGTCCGGATCGGCCACGTCGAACGCCAGCACGTACTTGCTGGGCGCCTGCTGGGTGGTCGTCGGCTGGGCGTCCTCGCGCAAGTCGAGGGTGGTGTAGCCCGCGAACACGCGGACCGATGTGATGCCGGCCCGGCGGAAGGTGTTGAACCGCTCCAGCGTGAGCTCGTCGCCCACGCGGGCGAGCGGATCGCCCTTCTTGTTCTCAGGGTCGGGGACGTCGGCGGCCAGCAGCGTGCCGAGTACCTCGCGCTTCTGCGCGCGGCCCTCGAGCTTGCCGGTTATGTCGATCTCCTTGAGCGCGTAGAACAGCTTGAGGATATCGGAGTTGTCGCCGTACCCGAAGGCTCGGAGCAACGCTGTCGCCGGGAATTTTTTCTTCTTGTCGATGTGGACGTAGATCACGTCATGGATGTCGACCGTGAATTCGACCCACGAGCCCCGGAACGGAATGATGCGCGCCGAGAAGAGGCGCTGGCCGTTGGGGTGGATGCTCTCCTCGAACACGACGCCCGGGGAGCGGTGCAGCTGCGACACGATGACCCGCTCCGCGCCGTTGATGACGAACGTTCCGAGCGGCGTGAGAATCGGCAGCTCGCCGAGATAGACTTCTTTTTCGATGATGTTCTTGGGCCGCTTGGTCTTGGTGACCTCGCCGACCTCTTCCATCACCACGAGCTGCAGCGTGGCCTTGAGCGGCACCGAGTACGTCATGTCGCGCTCGATGCACTCTTCGACGGTGTACTTCGGCTCGCCGAGCGCGTACTTCACGAACTCGAGCGAGTAATTCCCGTTCACGTCCTGGATCGGGAACAGGTCCCTGAACACCCGCTCCAGTCCAACGTCGGCGCGCTCGCTGCCCTTGCCGTCCGGCTGGAGCAGCGACTGGAACGCCTTGGTCTGGATGTCGAGGAGATTGGGCATCGGCATGCCCGTCTCCAGCTTTGCGAATGAAAGTAGCGGCGATGTCTTGGTGGTCATGTCACTCCCCAAGTAATGCAAAAGGCCCAGCTTCCCCCGTTCCGTACGGCGGGACGGCGGCAAGCGTTGGGGCTCTGAAAGAGCAGGTGTGTAGTCAGTCCGTGCATGTCGTTGAACCGAAGCGAGACTCGGGTGAGCCCACGGACCCCTGTGGTCCGGGGCTGCCTCGAGGCTACTTCAGTTCGACGACCGCACCCTGCGCTTCGAGCTTCTTTTTGATTTCTTCGGCTTCCTGCTTGGTCACGCCTTCCTTTACCGTTCCGGGCGCGCCTTCGACCAGATCCTTTGCCTCTTTCAGACCGAGGCTGGTGATCGCACGAATCTCCTTAATGACCTGAATCTTCTTCTCCCCACCCGCCTTGAGGACGACGGTGAACTCCGTCTTCTCCTCGGCGGCCGGCGCAGCGGCGGCGCCGGCGCCAGCCCCACCCGCGGCGGGCGCGGCGGCAGGCGCGGCAATCGTGACGCCGAACTTCGACTTGAACGCCTCGATGAGCTCCGCCAGCTCGAACACCGACATATTGCCGATGGCTTCGAGGATGTCGTCCTTACTCATTGTCTGCGTCGCCATTGTCCTCTCCCTAACTCTGTTGAGTGGCAGCGCCGCTCGAGGCGCGTTGTTCTTTGAGCGCCTCCAGGGCGCCAACCATCGAGTACAGCAACCCGTTCATCATTCCGAGGAAGCCCGCCATCGGCGCCTGCAAGACGCCGCCCAGCTGCGCGAGCAGCTGTTGCTTGGAGGGCAACGCCGCCAGGCTCTTGACCTGGGCGGACGAGACCGGCTTCCCCTCCACCAAGCCGATCTTTATCGCGGGCTTCTCGAACTCCTTCGCGAAATCCGTGAGCACCTTCGCGGCACTCACCGGATCCGTACCTGCCAGCACCAGCGCGGTTGGACCGGCGAGATGCTCCTCCAGTCCGCCCTGCTGACGCTGCGACTCCGTCAACGCCCGCTTCGCGAGCGTGTTCTTCACCACCACGTACTCGACGCCGACCGCGCGGAGGCGGCGGCGGAGATCGGTGATGTGCGCTACGTTGAGACCCGTGAAGTCGGTGACATAGATAGTCGGCGACTTGGCGACCTGCTGCGCCAGCGTCGTGACCATCTCCTGCTTCTGCGCTTTAGTGCGGTTCATTGATGGTACCCCGCCGGATCGACCCGCACGCCCGGCCCCATGGTGCTCGAGACCGTCACCGAACGGATGTAATGGCCTTTCGCCGCCGACGGCTTCGCCTTCACGATCGCGTCCATGAAGGCCTGCAGATTGTCGGCGAGCTGCTGGGCCGTGAACGACTTTTTCCCGACCGCCGCGTGCACGATGCCGCTCTTGTCGACGCGGAACTCGATCTTCCCGGCCTTCAACTCCTTGACCGCCTTCGTGACGTCCATCGTCACAGTTCCGGCCTTGGGATTGGGCATCAGGCCGCGTGGGCCGAGCACTTTACCCAGGGCGCCGAGCTGACCCATGACGTCGGGCGTCGCGACGATCACGTCGGTGTCGAGCCACCCTTCCTTGATCTTCGCGATGTACTCGATCCCGACGAAGTCGGCGCCGGCGGTCTCGGCCTCCTTCGCCTTCTCACCTTGTGCCAGCACCAACACGCGGATCTTCTTGCCGGTTCCGTGCGGCAGCGACACCGTGCCGCGGACGATCTGGTCCGCGTGCTTCGGATCGACGCCGAGCCGAACCGCAACGTCGACCGACTCGTCGAACTTTGCGAAGGCCGAGCTCTTCACCTGCTCGACCGCGGCCGGCGGCGCGTAGAGCTTCTTCGCCTCGAGCGTGGCGACGGCCGCGCGGTATTTCTTCCCGTGCGTGCGCATCAGCCCTCCACCGTCAGGCCCATCGAGCGCGCCGTCCCGGCGATCATGTTGATCGCGCCTTCCAGGTCGGTCGCGTTCAGGTCCTGCATCTTGATCTCGGCGATCTTCTTGAGCTGCGCGCGCGTGACTTTGCCGACCTTTTCACGGTTGGAGGTCGGCGAGCCCTT
>DATFVZ010000082.1:0-3210 GCA_035259785.1 Gemmatimonadales bacterium | reverse complement strand
TGCCCGCGCACGCCCGCGCCGCGGTTCTGCGCAAAATCGCCGATGCACTGGACGCAGCGAAAGCGGAATTCGCGCGCACACTGGCGCTCGAAGCCGGCAAGCCGATCACGCAGGCGAAGACCGAGATCGACCGCGCGATCTTTGTCTTCCGGGACGCGTCTGAAGAGGCAACGCGCATCGGTGGCGAGGTCCTTCCGGCCGACATCGTGCCCTGGGGCACAGGCCGTATTGCGATCACGCGCCGGTTCCCGCTCTCTCCGATCACCGCGATAACCCCGTTCAACTTCCCCGTGCTGCTTGCGGCTCACAAGATCGCGCCGGCGATTGCGTGTGGCGCCACGATCACGCTGAAACCACCGCCGCAGGACCCGCTCACCACGTTGAAGCTTGGTGAGCTCATCAAGGCGTCGGGTTATCCCGAAGGTGCCGTCAACATCGTGCCGTGTCATGTCGAAGTCGCACAGATCCTCATCGAAGATCCGCGCGTGCGACTCATCACCTTCACGGGCAGCGGGAAAGCGGGCTGGGCGATTCGCTCGAAAGCGGGGAGCAAGCGGGTCTTGCTCGAGCTTGGCGGCAACGCCGCGGTCATCGTCGAACCGGATGCGGACCTGAAGTGGGCGGCAGCGCGCTGCGCCATCGGTGGATTCACATACGCAGGCCAGTCGTGCATCTCGACGCAACGCATCTACGTTCAGGAGCGTGTCTACCAGCAGTTCGTCGATCTGCTGCTCGACAAAGTGAAACAGCTGAAAGTCGGTGATGTACTCATCGAGAGTACCGACGTCGGCCCCATGATCGCCACCGAGGCGGCCGAACGGGTGGAGCGCTGGATCAGTGAAGCGGTTGCGGGAGGTGCGAAGGTCGCGATCGGCGGCAAGCGCAACGGCGTCTTTCTCGAGCCGACAGTGCTCCTGCAAACCACGGCCGACATGAAGGTGAACTGCGAAGAAGTGTTTGCGCCGCTCGTGACGGTCACGCCCTATCGCGACCTCACTGAAGCGATCAACGCCGCCAACACGTCACCGTACGGGCTGCAGGCAGGGGTATTCACCACCAACCTGCAGACCATGTTCCGGCTCCATGCGGAGCTCGATGTCGGCGCGGTGAACGGGAATGACATTCCCGGCTTCCGGATCGATCGCCTGCCGTACGGCGGCGCGAAGGCCTCCGGCCTCGGCCGCGAAGGCGTGCGCTATGCGATCGAGGAAATGACCGAGCGGCGGGTCCTGACGCTCAAGCTCGATTGAGGCTTCGCTCTAGATCGCCCGTACGATCAGGTAGGTCACTGCTGCGATGAACGCCGCGGCGGGAATTGTCAGGATCCACGCCCACACGATGCGCCCCGCGACGCCCCAGCGCACCGCCGAAATCCGGTGTGCCGCTCCCACGCCGGAGATCGAACCGGTGATCGTGTGTGTGGTGCTCGCCGGAATGCCCGCGAAGGTGGTGATGAACAGGAGTGCGGCGCCGCTCGTTTCGGCGCAGAATCCGCCGAACGGTTTCAGCTTGGTAATTCGCTGGCCCATGGTCTTCACGATCCGCCAGCCGCCGGCCATCGTGCCCAACCCGATCGCCGCGTGAGCCAGAAGAATCACCCAGAGCGGCACATCGAGGCTGGTCAAGTGCATCGCCCGCACCGGGAAGTCCGCGAATAGCTCGCGCTCGGCGTATAGAAGACCGACGATGATGCCCATCGTTTTCTGTGCGTCGTTGCCGCCATGTCCGAGCGAGAACGCCGCCGCCGAGAACAGCTGGAGCACGCGAAACGCCTTGTCGACGCGGCGCGGGAGGGATCGGCGCAGGATCCACGACAGCACCACGGTCAGCACGAATGCGAAGACCATGCCGAGGAGGGGCGCGAGAAAGATGAACGAGATGGTCGCCACCCACTTACCCGGCAGCACCAGCGCGGTGAAGCCGGCTTTGGAGATGGCGGCGCCGGCGAGCCCCCCCATCAGCGCGTGCGACGACGACGACGGGATCCCACCCCACCATGTGATGAGATTCCAGCTGATCGCTCCAACCAGCGCGCCGAGCATCACCGACGAATCGACGATCTTGGGATCCACGATCCCGCCCGCGATCGTCTTCGCGACGGCTGTCGTGAAGACGAAAGCCGCGATGAAGTTGAAAAATGCAGCCCACAAGACGGCGAAGCTCGGCGAAAGGACGCGCGTCGACACGACCGTCGCGATGGAATTCGCTGCGTCGTGAAACCCATTGATGAAGTCGAAAACGAGGGCGACGAAAACGATCGCCAGAACGAACCAGACGGAGTCGCCCATCAGGCGTGCTTGATCGTGATTGACTCGACCACGTTGGCGACGTCTTCGGCCTGATCGAGCGTAGCCTCCAGATTGTCGTAGACCTCTTTCCATTTGATCAGCTCGATCGCGTCGCGCTCCTTCTCAAAGAGCTGACCGAGTGACTCGTGATAGATCGCGTCCCCCTGCTCCTCGAGCTTCTTGGCTTCGACGCAGTAGCGCATGACGTCGTCGCCCTTCTTGAGACGGTTCACCGCTTCGGAGAGCGCGGTCATCATCTCGATCAGGACGTCCACGAGCCGGAGCACCCCCTGCGGCGATACGCCGAGCCGGAAGATCTGCGCGCGCCGCGCCGTGCCGTCCATCGCGTCCATTACGTCGTCGAGATCGGAAGCGAGCTGGTGAATGTCTTCGCGGTCGAGCGGCGTAATGAACGTGCGGTCGAGACGGTTGACGACCTCGTGGGTCACCTGATCCGCCTCGTGCTCCAGCCGCTTGATCGCCTCCACGTGGGGCGTGCGCCGATCGGGCTCGGCCTGAAACAGTTGTCGCAAATATTCAACAGCTTCTTTGTTGCGGTTGGCGACTTCGATGAAGAGGGCGAAAAACTCCTCTTCGCGCGGCAGGAGACGCACGGTATCTCCGGTCCTTGGTGGACCGCAAAGATAGCGGCCCTCTGTAACGACAACTAGGTTATCGCCATGACCACTGCCCCGCCTGAATCCCCACGCGTCGAGTTCGTTCGCGCGATTTCGCGGCTCGATGCCACCGCGCTCGTCGTCGGATCCATGATTGGGTCCGGCATCTTCATCGTCGCCGCCGAGATCGTGCGCCTGGTCCAGTCGCCGGGCTTGCTCCTCACCGTCTGGATCGTTTCGGGCCTCGTAACCCTGCTCGGCGCGCTCACCTACGGCGAGCTGGCCGCGATGTTCCCGAAAGCCGG
>DATFVZ010000081.1:0-31187 GCA_035259785.1 Gemmatimonadales bacterium | reverse complement strand
AAGCATGGATTCAAGAATCAAAGCGCGATGTTCGAGCGGTATCGGCCGGCGAAGATGCCGGTGCAGGGAGAGTTGGAGCTGCGCGGAAGCCTGCCTTAGCTCACTCTTGTCCCTTCTCCATCCACGCTCGGGCGACGGCCCGAATTGTCCCCGGCGCATTGCCTTCAGCCCGATTGTTCGCGAGGATGAATGCCTCGACCCGCTGTCGATGCGCCTGGGTCACGAGTCGGAGCAGATCCTGCCGCAAGCTCGGCAGCGCCTCCTGTACACGATCGTACGGCTGGAACTGCTTCACGGCATCGGCGTAGCGGCGGCCCGGCTTCAGGAGCGCGCGCGCCACCGTGAAATCGGTCGTGAACGTCCACGTGAGATCGAGCTGCTCACCAATCGACGGCATCTCGGTCCACGAGTTGAAGAGGTGCGCGACGCGGTTGCGCTTCAAGACCTCGCCATGCAGGTCCGTCAGGAGCTCGGCATTCCGGAGCTCCACCGCGTAGCGATAGTCCGTCGGCAGCGCACTGAGAAAATCATCGAGCTGATCGGCCCACTGCAGCGGATCGGGGAGATCTTTCCCGCGCATCGCCTGAAACTCAAATACAAATGGGCCCGCATGGTCGCGGAACACGCGACTGTACGGACCCAGGACCTGGTCTTTGAACAGCCCCGCATTCAGAAAATCGGGATTGCGCATTCCGGCGAGGCCAGGTTGCGGGGCATCCTGGCCGAATCGCTTCGCCGTGATACGCTCCCACACCTTGCTGACGCATGGGAAACCAGGCGGGAGCGCACGCGCGTACGCGCCCAGCTCGTCCTCCGACAGAGGATCGTAAAACGCGCTGTCGATCCCCACCGTTCGAAACAGTGGGTAGCGCGCGTACTCCTCGAGCCGTTTGGCCGGCTGCGGCCCACTATAGCGTCGATGGTAGATGTCCCCGAACCATCCGTCGTACGTCCACGTGGACGTGCCGAAGCGGACAGTCGCGGGGACATCTCTCGCCAGCTCGAGAACTTCGTTGCTTGGGGCCGGCAGCGTCTCCGGCCCAAACAAATCCGGCTGCGTCACTCGTAACTCCCGACTCCTGACTTCTAATCCTGGGTGAGGGTCGCGCGTACTTCCGGCTCGCCCAGCAGGAAGCGTCGCACGAACATCACCGTCGCATAAAACTGGAAGTCCACGTTGCCCTTCTTGCGGAAGCCGTGGCCCTCGTCTTTTGCCATCAAGTACCAGACGGGACCGCCACTCTGCTTTACCTTCGCGACCATTTGTTCTGATTCGGTTCGCGGCACGCGCGGGTCGTTGCCACCCGCCACTACAAACAGCGGCTTGGTGATGTTCCCGGCCCGGTTGAGCGGCGCGGTGCGCTCGAGGAACTCCCGCATCGCCGGATCGCGCTCGTCGCCGTACTCGACGCGGCGCAGGTCGCGGCGGTAGCTCTCGGTGTTCTGGAGGAAGGTGACGAAGTTGGACGGGCCTACCACGTCGAGTGCGCAGGCGATGCGGTCGTTGTACAGTGTCGCGACGGCCAATGTCATGTAGCCACCGTAACTGCCGCCGGTGACCATGACCTTCGTCGCGTCGAGGTCGGGCTGCTGCGCGATCCAGTCGAACAGCGCGGCGATGTCCTTGACCGAGTTCTCACGCTTCATGCCGTTGTCGAGCTTGACGAATGTCTTCCCGTAGCCGGTCGAGCCACGGACGTTCGGGAAGATCACGGCGACACCCAGCTCGTTGAGGTAATAATTCGTACGCCCCACGAACCCGGGCTGGAACTGCCCCTCGGGCCCGCCGTGAATGTTGACGATCACCGGGCGCTTGCCGGTAAAGCGGGCAGGCGGCCGGTACACGAACCCGGTGATCTCCAGGCCGTCGAAGCTGCGCCACTTGATCAACGTGGGCTCGGAAAGCTCAGCGGCGACAAGCCCGCCCAGTTCGCTCTCCGTCCAGCGCGTGATCTCGCCGGTCTGCGCATCGAGCGAATAGGCGTCCGACGTCGAGCGCGACGAGTTTACCGTGAAGCCGAGGTGCCTCCCGCGCGGGTGCCAGACGAGCCCGAATACCTGCCCCGCCGGGAGATTCGCGACGGCGCGATGACGGCGCGTGGCGGTGTCGAACAAGTAGAGCTTGGACTGACCGGCCTCGTTCGCGGTGAACGCGATCGTCTTGCCATCCGGTGACACATCAAAATCATCCACGTCCCAGGGAATGTCCGCCGTTAACGGTGTGACCCGACGCGACGCGAGCTCGATATACGCGAGCCGCTGGAACTCGCTTCCTTGATCGGTCGTGACGTACACGCCGCGTCCGTCACTCCCGAACTGGCCGCTGGACCAGGCCACCGAGTCGCGTCCTTCGGGCGAGAGTCGCGTCACGGCCCCGGTCGCCGCGTCCGCGAGCCAGAGGTGGCTTTGATTGACGGAGATGAACTGGACCAGCAGTAACTGCTTGTCATCGGGCGACCAGTCCAACACCCCCCACCCGCCCCCGCTGTTCTGAACGACTTGGCGGTTGCTGCCGGGATTTGCCGGGTCCATCGTCCAGATGTCGCGATCAGCGCCGTTGCGGCGGGTCGAGCCGTATGCGATGCGGTCGCCCGCGTGGTTCCATCTCACGCCACCGTTTTGTGAGCGGCCGCCGTCCGTGAGGAGCGTGACAGAGCCGTTGGCGACGTCGTAGCGATACAGCTGGTTGAATTCATTGCCGCCGACGTCTCTTCCGAAAACGATGTACTTGCCCGTTTTGCGCTCGTAGGTCCCGCCGCCGACCGGCTCCTCGAAGAACGTGAGCTGGGTGCGCGCGCCACCCGGCATGCGCACGCGGTGCAACTGGCTCGTGTTGCCAAATCGCGTGCTGATGAGAATCTCGCGTTCTACGGGGTGCCAACCGCTGAGCGACGCACCCCGGGATTCCGTATAGCGCCGCACATCGCCGGCGAGACTGACAGGAATGGGGGGAATGCCATCGACTACGAGGTTGTCTGTCGGGGCGATTGTGCGCGCCGGTGCTTGCTCTTGGGCGGAAAGCCCAGCGAGGGGAAGACAGAGCGAAATCGTGAGTAGAAGAGAGGGACGACGATTGTTCATATGCGCTCCAAACCGGAGGGGTCTAAGTCGAAGCTAGACCGTGATTAGCGAGCCGTCTAGCCGCGTCCCGTGCGCCTTGCGTAAACGTAGATCTTCGGGATATATTCGGGTCCCCTTGGCTCTGTAAAAATGTCTCAGCATCCGACGAGTTCGCTCGCTGCCTGCGTTTGGATCCCCCTCTTCCCGCTCCGCTGTGAAGAGGAGCGTCAAGATGGGCTAGCCGGTTTTCCCACGGCCCTCCTCGCCCCGGACACCACTCGCAAGCTCTGGCAGGTCTCCTCACTCGCCCGACACACGGGGGTGAAGCCGGGGATGACGGTCAGCCAGGCGATCGGGCTCTGTCCCACACTTCGGCTGATCGAGCCCGATCCGGTCCATTACGACGAACAGTTCGCATACCTGCTCTCGGCACTGGCCGAGATCAGTCCGGTCGTCGAAGCGGCCGAGTTGGGACTGGCTTACGTGGGCGTCGATGGGTTGCGGGGTATATACGGATCGGCAGGGAAAATCATAGAAGCGATAAGACAGGCCGTCCGGCCGTCAGACCGTCCGACCGTCAGACTGGGTTGGGGAGTTGGGAAATTCACAGCTTGGGTGGCCGCAAGCCGCGCCAAGCCGAGCGAAGCGGTTGTTGTCTCTCTAGGGGAAGAGCGGAATTTTCTCGCTTCCCAACCCATCGCTGTTTTGCCACTCGATACCGACACACATCGCCGCCTGCGGCAGTTCGGCATTCGCACCCTCGGCGCGCTCACCACGCTGCCGGAAGCGGCGGTCACCGCGCAGTTCGGCGCGACGGGAAAACGGCTCTGGCAACTGGCCGCCGGCCGCGTCGTCGAGCGCGTACAGGGACGGGTTGAGCCGGAGCCAATCGCAGCCGCGCTCTCGTTCTTCTCACCCGTCGGCGAACGGGAACTGATCGTGCATGCGCTCGACCAGTTGATTGCGCGTGCGCTCAAGCACCCGCGCCGCATCGGCTGGCGCGTGCACGCACTGCGCGTGCGCGCGGAGCTCGAAGGTGGCGGCTCGTGGCTCACCGCGCATCTGTTCAAGGAGCCGACCGCCGACGCGGTCCGCATCGCCGCGCCGCTCCGTGTGCGGCTCGAGCAATCGCCACCGGTCGGCGGTGTCGAACGTCTCGTCCTCGAGTTTACCGGCTTCGCCCCCGGAACGTCGGAGCTCCAGTTATTCGCGCGCGATGCGCAGGCCGCGGCGCGCGCGGGGCAACAGCGCGCGTTGCGCGGTGCCGCGCGCGAAATCCGGATGCGAGTCAAACGCGCAGTTCTGTATCACATCATCGAGGTACAGCCATGGTCGCGCCTGCCAGAGCGCCGCTACGCACTGATCGACTTCGAGCCGTAAATGAGCCCCGCCAAGTGGCGGTCGAAGTGAATGACGACGGTTCTCCAGCGGCGTTGAAAACGTTGGACGGTTGGACTATTGGACTGTTGGACGGAAAAATCGAAACCATCGGGGAAACGTGGAGAATCGATGATGAGTGGTGGAGACAAACAATCTCACGCGTGTATTGGGAAGTCATTTTGGAGGGAGGCAGACGAGTTGTGCTATTTCAGGATTTGATTTCGACTGCCTGGTTCATACAGCAGCCCTGACCGTCCAACCGTCCGTGTACGCCGAGCTTCACTGCCACTCCGCATTTTCATTTCTCGATGGTGCTTCCCCGCCCGACGAAATTCTTGCCGAAGCCCACCGGCTGGGGTATCCCGCCATCGCCCTCACCGATCGCAATGGCATTTACGGCTCGCTTGCGTTCGCGCAGGCAGCCAAGCCCCTCGGCATCCAGGCCATCACGGGCGCGGAAGTCACACTCAGTGACGGCTCGCAGCTGGTCCTCCTTGCCGAAACGCCACAGGGGTACGCCAACGTCTGTCGTTTGCTGACTGAGGCACATCTCGGCGCCGAGCGGCTCGATCCGCGTCTTCCGCTGAGTGCGCTCGAGCCACGCCAGGAGGGGGTGATCATTCTTTCGGGATCCCGGCGCGATGGGTTGCTGCCGCGGACGCTGGAAAATGAAGGGCTGAGCGCAGCCCGGAAGCTCGCCGATCGATGCAAGGCCACATTCGGCGTCGACCGTTTCTTTGTTGAGATTCAGCGCAATCGGGTGCGCGGGGATTTGGCCCTTTCGCGGGCACTTTTGGGGATCGCTCATGACTTAGCCCTTAGCCCCGTAGCCACCGGCAATGTCCACTACCACCGCCGCGACCAGCATCGACTGCACGATGTAATGGTCGCCATTCGCCATCGCACGACGCTCGATGGCTCGCATAGAGTCCGAAATCCGAACAGCGAATTTTACTTGCGGCCACTGGAAGAAGTCGTGTCGCTGTTCGATGACTGTCCAGATGCTGTCGCTACTACTTTGGCCATCGCCGAACGCTGTCGGTCCTTCGATTTGACGCGCGACCTCGGCTACACCTTCCCCGACTTCCGTGGGGCTGATCGGGCGCCCGCTCCCCAGGCGCTCGCCGAGCTGTGCCATGCCAGGTTGGGGGAGCGCTACCCTCCCGGCTCGCTCTATCACACCCAGGCCGTCCGCCGGCTCGATGAAGAGCTGAAGCTCATCGATCTGCACAAGCTCAGCGGCTTCTTTCTCGTCTATAACGACCTGTTCGACCTCGCACGCGAGGTCGCCATCGATGTCCGCCGCGGGTCGCGCCGGGCAACCGGGAATCTTCTCCCTGGCCGGGGGCGTGGATCGTCGGTCTCATCGATCGTCTGCTACCTGCTCGGCCTGTCTCACATCGATCCGATCGCCAATAAGCTCTTCCTCGGCCGGTTCCTGAACGAGACGCTCGCATCGGTGCCGGACATCGACCTCGATTTCCCGCGCGAAATTCGTGAAGAGCTGATCCGGCGGGTGTACACGCGGTACGGCGCCGAGCACGTGGGTCTCGTCTGCTCGTTCCCCACCTATCGGCTCCGCTCCGCCGTGCGCGAAATCGGCAAAGCGCTCGACTTGCCGCTCGGGGAAATCGAATTGGTGGCAAAACTGGCTGACGGTCGGTCTGACGGACTGTCGGACGAAATGCGGCATCTCCCCGGATTCGAAAACCGCAAGGACGCGCCGCTGTGGAAGGAGCTGTGCCAGCTCGCGCACGAGATCCGCGGGCTGCCGCGCCACGTATCGCAACACCCGGGTGGCATGATTATCTCCTCACGCCCCCTCATCGAGCTCGTGCCGCTCGAGCGCGCTGCCATGGAGACCCGAGTCGTCTGTCAGTGGGACAAGGACTCCTGCGACGACGCGCGCTTCATCAAAATCGATTTTCTCGCGCTCGGCATGTTGTCGCTCGTGGAGGAGTGCGTAGAGCTGATCGCACGACGGACTGGGACGCCACCGGATCTCTCGCGCATCGATTTCGAGGATCCGGTGATTTACGATCGCATCTGCGCCGGCGACACGATCGGCCTGTTTCAAATCGAGAGCCGTGCCCAGATCCAAATGATTCGTCGCGCCCGGCCGCGCAATCTCGAAGACCTCGCTGTGGAAGTCGCGATCGTGCGACCGGGACCGATTGTCGGCGGCGCGGTGAACCCGTACGTGCGTCGGCGCGAAGAGCAGCGCCGCGCTCACGCCGCCGGCCTGCCGTACGAGCCGCCCGTCGATCACCCGTTGCTGCGAGACTGCCTCGCCGAGACACTCGGCGTGATTCTCTATCAGGATCAGGTGCTCCAGGTCTGCCAGGCGCTCGCCGGATTCACGACGGGACAATCCGAGGCGCTGCGCCGCGCCATGAGCCGCCGCCGGTCACACGATTTGATCGCGGGCTTCTGGGAAGAATTCCGGCAAGGGGCGTTGAACCGCGGCGTCCCGGAGGCCACCGCAGAGAAAGTGTTCGGTCAGGTGACCGCGTTCAGCGAATTCGGCTTTCCCAAATCACATGCCGCGGCGTTCGGCCTGCTCGCCTATCAGTCCGCGTGGCTGAGACACTATCACCCGCTCGAGTACTACGTCGCGCTCTTCAATAATCAGCCGATGGGTTTCTATTCGATCGATGCTCTGGGCCGCGATGCCATGCGAAACGGCATCGAGCTGCGGTTACCGGACATCAATGAGAGTGATGTCTGGTGCACGGTTGAACGGGAAACGGGAAACGGGAAACGGGAAACGGCGGCGCTTCGCATTGGGCTCGGCTTCATTCGCCATTGGAGTGAAGAGACAGCCACCGCGACCGTTGAAGAGCGCGAGCGGAACGGACCGTTCAAGAGCGTCGGCGACTTCGTCCGCCGCGCCCCGGCTAAGCTCAAGCGTACGGCGATCGAGGCGCTGATGTGGGTTGGCGGATGCGACAGCTTTGGCCTCACCAGGCGCGAGCTACTCTGGCAGGTCGGGTTGTGGTTGCCGCCAAAAGCCTCCCAGTCCGGCGACGGCCGCGGCCGGCGCCAGCTCGAGCTCGCCCTGAACCACCCCCACGACCAGTTGGCGTTCGGCCCGCTCGCGGCCCACGAGCGCCTCCTGGCTGAGTACGCAACTCTCGGGTTTTCGGCGAGTGGGCATCCTTTATCATTAGTACGTGACGCTTTACCTAACGGCCTGACACTCAATCGGGACCTGAACTCCCTGAAAGCAGGCGTCAAATGCCGGGTGGCCGGCCTCGTCGTAGCACGTCAACGGCCCCAGACCGCAAAAGGCACCGTCTTTCTTCTCGTGGAGGATGAGACGGGGCTGACCAACGTGATCGTGCGAACAGATGTCTACGACCGCTATCGCGCAGCTATCCGGGGCGAGCCGTTTGTGCTGGTAACCGGCAAGCTGGCTAAGGATGACGGGACAGTGAACGTCATCGCTGAGAAGGTCGAGGGATTACAAACTGACGTGCGGCGTGCGGCTCGCGGCGCAGACGCGTCGGGTTTCGACGCCGCACGTCACACGCCCCATGCGTTCACGTTTCTTCGTGCCATGCGTCGCGTTGCCCCAGACTCAAAAGATTGGGGCTGATTGATTTAGCTCATTTTGGTGGCATTCCCTCCCGCAAAACCACATCCTGTACCCATGAGACGCCTGGCTTGCTTGGTGCTGCTGGCAGCCTGCGGTGGCGGGACTCCGCCCCCGGCGACAACCGCTCCAGCCACGGCGGGGCCGCCTCCTCCTCCCGCTCTTCCCCCGATCAACCGCACCCTGCTCTCGGTAAGCGTGAATGGCACGCGCCTGGCCTACCGAATCAACGGCGACTCGAATGCCCCGGTGGTGGTTTTCGTCCATGGGTCGCTCAGTGATTTGAACGCGTGGCGGGGCCAGGAAGCCATCTTTGCGCAACGCTATCGCGTGCTGGTCTACAGCCGTCGCTACCACCGGCCGAATCCGCCGGTCGAGGACAACGAGACTTACTCGCCCAAGCTCCACGCCGAAGACCTGGCCGCCTTGCTTATGACCCTGGACCTCGCGCCGGCACACGTCATCGGCTCCTCCTATGGCGCCGCCGTGGCGTTAGCCCTGGCCCGTGAGCATCCCGCGCTTGTCCGCTCGCTCGTGCTTGGCGAACCTCCCATGTTCCAGCTGCTGTCCGGCTCGGAGGTCGGCGCGTCCGTACGCAGTGCTTTTTTCAGCAACACGCTCGATCCGGCGCGCCGCGCCTTTGCCAATGGCGACTCCGTCGGGGCTATTCGGACGTTGTATGACGGATTGAGCGGCGGATTCGGACGGTTCGACCATCTTCCTACGGCGGCGCGGGCCGAGTTGCTCACGCATGCCTTCGAGCTGCGCCATGAAATGCTCGCGAACCGTGAGCAGTACTCACCCACCGTTTCATGCGCGGAGCTCGGGCGGGTCACGACGCCGGTGCTGCTGCTCAAGGGGGAGCGCAGCCCACGCGCGTTCCAGCTCATCAGCGACGAGCTCACGCGCTGCATGCAGAATGACACCACGGTCACGATTCCTGGCGCTGGTCACCCACCGCATCTCGGTAATCCCTCGTTTTACAACCAGGTGGTTCTGCGCTATCTCATGACGCATTGAAGTGAATCAGGGGTATAACAAGCACCGTGCCGCGTCACGTCGTTCTTGCCGTCGCGCTGGCGCTACTCGCGCCTCCAGTTGCCGCGCAGAGCCGCAGCCAACAGCTCCTTGCCACCGCCCGCGAGCACATCGCTGCTCGCGAATTCGATCAGGCCGATGCCGCCCTCTCCGGTGCGTTTGAATCCGCGCGCTATCTCCTCGACACGGTCAACGTCTTCATCTGGCGTGGCATTCTCGCGCACCAGCGCGGCAGCGACAGTCTTGCCCGAGCGAACTTTCGCAAGGTGATCGCGCTGGACTACGCCGCGGTCACGGGTCTGGACAAGTTCTCGCCCGGCCTCGACGACCTGTTCGAAACTGAAGCTCGGCCATTCCGGGTTTACCCCGACAGCATGCTGGAGCGGCGGGCTGCGTGGCTTTCCGGTCCGGCAGTGGTGTACCCGGCGGAGCTGCGGCGTCGTGGCGTCACGGGACACGCGATCGTCCGGACGGTTGTCGACACACTCGGCCGGCCGGAGCCTGAGGGATTGGTCGTCCTCGAGTCGCCGGATTCTCTGCTCGAGAAACCGTTGGAGCAGATGATGCTCGCGACCCGATTTACTCCGGCGCTTCGAAAGGGACATCCGGTACGAGCCGTGATGACTCTCGGGTTCGATCTACATCCACCTCCCCCAGAGAATCCCACCCGACTCGTCACCGCGGCACGCGAACAGCTGCGCGCCCGTCGTCCTGATAGCGCACTCGCCTTGACCCGTCAGGCCTTGGACAGCTACAACCAGCCGAGCCAAGGGGAGCGCGCCTACGCGCACTTCGTTGAAGGCGCAGCGTGGCACATGAAAGGGAGCGACAGTCTCGCCACACGCTCGTTCGACTTGGGGATGGCGGATTACGGTGATCTCAAAGCCCGCGGCGTCGATCTCGCGCCCGTTCTCACGCGGTTGGCCGATTCGATTCGCCTGGCCCGCCGCAGGGTCAGTCCTGCGGCAGCGCTCGCCGCACCCACCGTCATTGGATCCGCGGACGAAGGGGCGGTGCTCGTCTCGCATCCGCCGATTCGCTACGCGCCGGAAATGCAGAAGCTCAAGATCGGCGGAACCGTCATTGTGGAAGCGACGCTCGATACGACCGGCCGCGTCATTCCGTCTTCCGTGAGGATCGTCCAGAGTCCCAATCCGGTGTTCAACGCTGAGACGAAGCGCGTGGTGCTGGCGGCGGTCTACCGGCCTGCGCGCGTCCATGGTCGACCTGCCCGCGTGACGATCCGTCAGCCGGTGACGTTTGCCCCCTATTGACGTCTTGGCGAGAATGAAGGGATGAACACACAGATCGCCACACTCGCCGGCGGGTGTTTCTGGTGCCTCGAAGCCGTCTTCGAACAGCTGCGTGGGGTCACGAAAGTGATGTCCGGGTACTCCGGGGGCCACGTGCCCAACCCCAGCTACCAAGCCGTGTGCACGGGCACGACAGGCCATGCCGAAGTCGTCCAAGTCACGTTCGACTCGGACGAGATCTCGTTCCGCGAGTTGCTCCATGTCTTCTTCACGCTGCACGATCCAACCACACTCGATCGCCAGGGCGGCGACGTCGGAACGCAGTATCGCTCCGCCATTTTCTACCACGACGACGAGCAGCGCCGGGCGGCCGAAGCGGTCATTCGAGAACTGGAAGCGGAGCACGTCTTCGACGACCCGATCGTTACGAAGCTCGAGCCATTACAGGCGTTCTATCCCGCCGAGGAATATCACCGCGAGTATTATCGCAGGAACCCGAATCAGCCCTATTGTCGCGCAGTGATTGCGCCGAAGGTAGCGAAGCTCAGGAGCAAATACTTAGACAAACTGAAACAGAGGGTCTAGCGGGCTGCCCGCCTCACCGATATAACAGTCTCCTGCCCTAGTCCAGGAGAATTCATGGCCGTCATGTCTCTCGGCGTGCTGTTGGTAGCGGTCCTGCCGGCACATTCGCCCGCAGCCCTCGATTCCGTGCCGCTGTATACCGATCTTGGCAGTTACCACCGCGCCGTCACCACCAAAAACCCCGATGCCCAGCACTACTTCGACCAGGGACTCCGCCTGGTGTACGGGTTCAACCACGCTGAGGCGATCCGCGCGTTTACCGAGGCGACTCGGCTCGATCCCAAGTGCGGCATGTGCTACTGGGGCATTGCCTATGCATATGGGCCGCACGTCAACGCGGGCATGGACTCGGCAAGCGGTGTCGCGGCATACGCTGCGGCGCAGAAGGCGAAGTCGCTCTCGGGTGGTGCCAGTCCGGTCGAGAAAGGGTACATCAACGCGGTGGTCAAACGGTACGCCAAGGTGCCGCCAGCCGATCGCGCGCGCCTCGATTCCGCGTACGCCACGGCGATGTGCGAGGTGAGCACGCGCTTCGCGGATGATCTCGACGCCGGCGCGCTCTGCGCTGAGGCGAAGATGGACCTCCGGCCCTGGAATTACTGGAAAATGCCGTCCGGCGAGCCCTATCCCGGTACGACCGAGCTGGTGGCGAAACTGGAAAGCGTCATTCAGCGCAATCCCAACCATCCCGGCGCTTGCCACTTCTACATCCACGCCGTCGAGGCAGTGGCACCGGAAAAAGCGGTGCCGTGCGCGGAGCGCCTGGCAGCGTTAATGCCCGGCGCTGGACACATGGTGCACATGCCGGCGCATATCTACATCCGCGTCGGGCGCTACAATGAAGCCGTCGAAAGCAATGTCCACGCGGTGCATACAGACGAGACGTTCGTCGAGGGTCAGAAACCACAAGGTGTCTATCCGCTCGCCTACTATCCGCACAACCTCCATTTCCTCTCGTTTGCCGCGACGATGGCCGGCCGCAGCGGCGAGGCCCTGGACGCAGCGCGAACCCTGCATGCCAAGACCAACCTCGAGGTCGCCCGGGTGGTGCCGATGATTCAAACGTTTGTGCCTTTCCAGGTACTCACGCTCGTGAATTTCGGCCGCTGGGAAGAAGTCCTGGCCCAGCCGCTGCCCCCATCTGATCTGCCGTATGCGCTGCTGATGGCGCACTATGCTCGCGGGGTGGCGTTCGCCGCGACGGGCAAAGGGGCCGAGGCAGCTGCCGAGCTCGAGAGTGTGAAGAAAGTCGGCGCCACGGTCCGCCCCGACGACAAGCCTGTCGCGGACATCGCGATGCACGCGTTGATGGGCGAGATCGCCCAGCGCAGCGGGAAACTCGACGAGGCCGCCGCGCACTACAAAGCCGCGATTGCTGTCGAGGACGCGGGACTCTATTTCGAGCCACCGACCTGGTATTACCCGATTCGCCATTCGCTCGGCCTTGTGCTACTGCGGCAGGGACAGGCGAGCTCGGCTGAAGCCGTCTACCGCGAGGACCTGAAGCGCTTTCCCGAAAACGGCTGGGCGTTGTTCGGTTTGATGGAAGCGCTGCGGATGCAAGGCAAAGACGAGGAGGCAGCGGCGGTGGACAAGCGCTTTCGGGCTGCGTGGAAGGACGCCGATGTGACTCTCACGGCGTCGCGCTTTTAGGGGACCGGCTAACTCACCCGGCTCTTTCCCATGTAGGCCCGAACGAGCGGCGCCGGCCGGCGCCGCATGAGCGCGGCGCGCAACACGTCGCGCTCTTCGTTTGGGACCTCCACCAGGAAACGCTCCCCCTTCCCTTCTCCCTCTTTCACGACCACCGGCACCCCGTCACGGTACAAGACGCGATTGCTCGTGATTGCCGGTACCGCTTCTCCCGGAGTGAGGATCCCTACCAGATTCAGCGGATCCGCGCCGCTCAGCGCAACCAGCTCTCCCGCTCCCTGCTCCCGGCGAGTCGTTCTCAGCAAGCCAATGGCTTCCGGCAGCGCATACTGTTCCCCAGAGAACCCGCCCACGAACCTGCCGCCGCGGATTTCGCCGCGCGCTTCGAGCCGGCGATACACGCGCAGGATGTCGCGCCAGGGCGCGAGCAGCGTCTCGCGCTGTACGAGCCGGCGGAACACGACACCGTAGCGGCGCAGCAACTGCCACGCGATCGCCTCGGCGACTTGTTCATCGGCAATCGGCGGGCGCCCATGCGTGCGCGACCAGCGCCCAGCGGTTTCCACGCCAAAGGGGGCGATGCGCCCGCGACGGCGGTATCCACCGCCGAGCGGCCGGCGCCGATCCGAAGGCACCAGCAACGCGCGGAGTCCCGCAAAGCTGTCGGATGACACGAGGCCCCACGCCACCAGCTCGCCTAGCGCCTTCTCGACTTCTGTCCGGAGCAGGCCGGTCGCGTTTACGAGGTCGCCGAAGAACGACGCGCCGCGATGATCGAAGGCCTTGAGCAGCGCTCGAGCAGTGGACGACAGCGGCAAGTCCGCTGGGTCGACGTCGGGGGTGCCGGCACGCCAGATCTCGCCGCGGTCTCGCCGAAACAGCGCGATAGGCGTTGAGCGCACGGGACCAGCCTTTCGGTTCCGCGTTCCGACTTCCGCGTTCCGAATTGCCGTGAAGCGTCCCCACGCGATCTCACCGGACAGGCACAGCCCGTCGAGCCAGAGTGGATCGTAGTCCATCAGACGTGAGGGCAGCACCTCCGATTCCCACGCGCCGGCCGCCAGCTCAAAGCCGTCGAGAACATCGAGGACCGCAGCCAATCCTTCAGGTCCTTCGGCGCGAGATCCGGGCGCGAGTCGCTGCCACTTGAACAAGAACCGCAGGAAGTCGGATGCCGTGACCGGCTCGATCTCCTTGCGGAGCCGGTCGAGCGTGTAGCGATGAATACGCGCGAGCAGCCGGCGCTCGGACCACTCGAGCCCGTCAAACCCGGGGGTGAAGCGCCCGCGCAGCGCGAAACCCTCGTGCTCGAGCGCCGCCAGCGCAAAATCGATATCACCCAGGTCGAGGCCGAGCGTGACGGCGATATCTCCCGAGGTCGTCGGCCCGATGACCTCGAGACGCCCACGCACGAGCTCGCGGATCGCATCTTCTCGCGTCCAGGCCTTCGCGGCCTCGCGTTCCGGAGGAGTAACGGAGGGCTCGAACGTGGCGCTCGGGAAGGCGGTCTGCACCATCGGCACACGCTCAGTCGCAACCCACAGCCTGCCATCCATGACCGTCGCGCGGCCGGCCGCCACGAGCTCGTCGAGCATCGCGCCCCACCCTTCCCTCTTCCCCCTTCCCTCGTCCCCCGAAATGGCACCCGTGACGAGCAGCGCATCATGCAACTCATCGGCGTTTTCGGGATCCGGCCATGCTTGTTTCTTCACGAGATCGATCGCGGGCTGATCGAGCTTGCCGAACTCGTCCGCCGACTTCACGTCGAGGCCGCGGCGTGTGATCACCGCCTGGGTGCGACGCTCTTCGAGCGGCGCGTCATCGAGGAACGCGTAGGGCCGGGCATTGATCACTTCGTGCGACAGCGGGGAGGGCTCGCTGGTATCGCGGGCGACTAGCGTGAATTGTCCCGCCTCCATCCGTTCGAGCACGCGTTTCAGCCCTGGGAAATCCATCGCCTCGACCAGGCAGTCGGCGATCGTCTGATTCACCAGCGGATGGTCGGGGATCTCCCGGTCACCCACCAGATTCTCGGGGCACGCCAGCTGATCAGGGAACACCGCGGCCACGAGATCCTCGGCCTCCATGCGCTGGAGCGGCGTCGGGACTTTGCGTCCGCCCCGGAAGCGCAGCACGGCAAGCGCTCGCGTCGAGTTCCACCGCCAACGGGTCCCGAAGACCGGCGCGTCGAGCATCGCCTGCACCAGCAGATGCTCTGCGGTGGCCGGCTTGAGATACTGGAACACATCCTCGAGCGGGAAGCTGTGCTGGGGCCCTAGCGAGAGAACGATGGCGTCTTCGGTTGCCGCGGCCTGCAGCTCGAAGTTGAAGCTCCGGCAGAACCGTTTGCGCAACGCGAGCCCCCAGGCGCGATTGATCCGGCTGCCGAACGGCGCGTGCAGCACGAGCTGCATGCCGCCCGCTTCGTCAAAGAATCGCTCGAGTACCAGGCATTGCTGTGTGGGTATCGTGCCGAGGATCTGCCGTGAAGCCGCGAGGTACTCGACGATCTGCCGGGCGCCGGGCTCGCTGATCCAGACCGTTTCGACGAGCCACTTGATCGCACCTTCGGGATCGTCCAGCCGGTCCGCGACATCCTGACGTAACCGGGAGACTTCCTCCGACAGCTCGTTCGTGCGTCCCGGCGCCTCGCCAAGCCAGAACGGCAGTGTCGGTGGTTGCCCCTTTGCATCGGCCACGCGCACCTGCCCTGATTCGACTTTGACGATCAGATAGGACGTGTTGCCCAGCTGGAAGATGTCGCCGGGTTGGCTCTCGATCGCGAAATCTTCGTTCAACGTGCCGACGAACGTCTCGGTCGGCTCGAGAATCACGCGATAATCGCCGAGATCGGGAATTGCCCCGCCGGAGGTGATGGCGGCGAGCCGCGCGCCACGGCGTCCCTTGATCCGCTTGTTGATCCCGTCGTAGTGGATGTGCGCGCTGCGCCGGCCTCGCCGGGTCGTGAATCCCTCGCCCAACATCTGCACTACGTCATCGAATTCTTTGCGGGTCAGGTCGCGATACGGATAGGCTGACCGCACGCGTTCGTACAGTGCCGTTTCGTCCCATTCCTCCCCGGCCGTGGCGGCGACGATCTGTTGGGCCAGAATATCGAGCGGCTTGTCGGGAATGATCAGTCGGTCGAGGCGGCCCTCCCGGGTAGCCCGGAACAGCGCAGCGCATTCGATCAGCTCGTCGCGCGACAGCGGAAACAGCCGTCCCTTGGGGATGGCGCCGAGCCGGTGCCCTGCCCTGCCGACGCGCTGCAACAACGTCGCAATTGCCCGCGTCGATCCGACCTGAATGACCAGATCGACGCTGCCGATGTCGATTCCGAGCTCGAGCGATGCGGTGGCGACCAGAGCCTGCAGCTCGCCTCGCTTGAGCTTATCCTCTGCTTCGAGCCGTTTCTCGCGCGACAAACTGCCGTGATGGCTCGTGACCCGATCCGCGCCGAGCCGTTCGGTGAGCTGCATGGCAAGCCGTTCGCACAAGCGTCTCGTGTTGACGAACACGAGCGTCGTGCGATGCTGAGTGACCAATTCGGCGATGCGGGTGTTGACTTCTTCCCAAACCTCGGCCGACATCACCGCTTCGAGCGGCGAGGAAGGTATCTCGAGAGCGAGATCCAAGGTTCGGATGTGACCGGCATCCACAATCGTTGGGAGCGGCTGGCCGGTCCCGACGAGGAATTGCGCAATCTCCTCGATCGGCCGCTGAGTGGCTGACAGCCCGATCCGTTGGGGACGCTTGCCAATCAACGCATCCAGGCGCGCGAGTGACAGCGCCAGGTGACTCCCCCGCTTGTCGCGCGCGACTGCGTGAATCTCATCGACGATCACGGTGCGAACCGAGCGCAGCATTTCACGGGCTCGCTCGGAAGTGAGAATCAGGTAGAGCGATTCCGGAGTGGTGACCAGAATGTGGGGTGGGCGACTGAGCATCGCCTGCCGCTCGGATTGCGGCGTATCACCGGTCCGCAGGAGAGGCCGGACCTCGACATCCGGCATCCCCTGCTCCGCCATCTGCGCACGGATTTGGGCGAGCGGTTCGGAAAGGTTCTTCTGAATGTCGTTCGAGAGCGCCTTGAGCGGCGAGACGTACACGACCTGCGTTTCGTCCTTGAGTTGTCCCTCGAGTCCTTGCCGGACCAACCCGTCTATCGCGGATAGGAATGCGGCGAACGTCTTACCGGAGCCAGTCGGGGCCGCGATGAGAACGTCGGCGCCATTGCGAATGACGGGCCACGCCCGCTGCTGCGGCTCGGTGGGCTGCTCGAAGCGGCTGGAGAACCAACGCTCAACGACCGGATGGAAGCGAGACAGCGACATAAGGCCCGAAATATACCCGAAGGTCGACTGTTAGACTACCGTCTTGTCCTGACTACGCTCCAGCTTTGCGAAGAACTTTTCGATGATGGGCCACTGCGCGCCAACGTCCTCGTAACCCGCTTCCATGAGGAGGTTGGTATGCTCCGGGTGGAAGAGCACGAAGCCCAGCATGTCCCCGGCGGACGCCTTCTGCCCGCCGAGCGCGCGAACTGCGCGCCGGACATTTGCCGGCAACAGGTGTGTCTTTCCCGCCGCCATCGCCCCCAAATCGCGCGTCGGGCGTACCAGCAATAGCTCCACTGGCCGCAAACCACCGGGCGCCGACACACCATCGGGCATCGCCGCGAGGATGTGATTGATCCGATCGAGGCGCTCGGCATCCGCCTCCATAGCGTCGAGAAAGATGGCGTCGAACAGCAGGCCCATCGCCTCGGCGGCGGTCGGGGCATCCATGTCGCGTGGAACGACGCGCGGCGGCCGGGCACTCTTGAGCCCGATGGCGAGGACGGCCCGTGCGCCGAGATGAAGCGCGGGCGCGAGCGGCGCCGTCTGCCGAACGCTCCCATCTCCGAAGAACTCATCCCCGATTCGGATGGCGGGAAACATCAATGGTAGGGCGGCAGAAGCCATCACATGATCGAGGGTGAGCTGAGTTCGCACCGCCAGGCGCTGCACTCGCTCCCACATTGGGATTTCTGGCGCGGCCTGAACGAACGACACGGACCGGCCTGTCGTGTAGGACGTCGCGTTAATCGCCACAGCGCGCAGCCGTTGGTTGACGATGTTCGCGGTGATCCCGCGCAACTCGGCACTGCTGGTCAGGAAGTCCCGTAGCGGCTTCGTGTCTGCCAGCCCGCGGACAGCTCCAGGACCTCCGCCCAACCCAATCGCACTCTTTACGCCCATACGAGCGAATGAGGTTATCAGGCTGAGCAGCCGTACCTGATAGACGCCGTCGCTCGTGAGCCGCAGCCACGCCTCGCGCAGACCGGCCACGCTTTCCTGCAGTGCGCCCATGTGCGCGGCAAGGAAGATCGCGTTGATTGCGCCGACCGACGTTCCTGTGATGATCGGGAACGCCAGACCGGGAAGTCGCTCGGCAAGTCCGGCGAGGACACCCACCTGATACGCACCCCGCGCGCCACCTCCCCCGAGCACCAGGGAGAGGTGGGACGAGTAGCGCCATACACCGCGTGGGCGCTCGTCGGCCCTGGTGAGGTCGATCGGTTTTGCAGAGGGTATGTGGCGAACGGGACTCATCGGTCCTGGCGTCCTGGCGTCGCTGAGTTCTAGGCCTATTCCTGCGCTTTCGCTAGTTGCCCTAAGGACACGCCCCGCAGCGCCGCAATCCGCTCGATGGTTTCGCCGATCTTGTTGTTTGGCGTCGAGGCGCCGGCCGTGATCCCGATCGTGAGTCGTCCCTCCGGTAACCAGCCTTCCAGGCGCTGTTCATTGGAGTGGATGCCCACGGGCCGGTACCGGATGCTCCCATCTTCAAGATCGATGCACGCCGCGTCTTCAACGTGGTACGTGGTCACTTTTTCGTTGCAGATGGCTGCGAGATGCGTCGTGTTGCTCGAGTTGTAACCACCGATCACCACCATCATGTCGAGCGGCTCGCCGATCAGTTTCAGCACCGCATCCTGCCGTTCCTGGGTCGCGGAACAGATCGTGTCGAATGTGCGGAAGTGCTCGTTCACCGCGGGCTCGCCCCAGCGGCGGGCCATGCTCTTTCTTACTTCCCCCGCAATCGCCAGCGACTCGCCGGATAACATCGTCGTTTGATTCGCGACGCCGACGCGCAGCAGATCGCGATCCGGATCGAATCCCGGCGTCATCTTGCCGTTGAACCGCAGTAAGAAACGCTCCCGACTTCCGGCTCCCGAGTCCTTCTGCTCGATGTAATCACAGACTATCCGCGCTTCATCCATGTCCCGCACGACGATGTACTTGCCGCCGGGATATTTGCTCACCTGACTCGACGTCGCCTTGGTTTCTTCGTGGTAGTTCTTGCCGTGAATCAGCGCGGTGAAGCCATCACGCGCATACGATTCGACGCGCTTCCAAACATTGAGCACCGATCCGCACGTCGTATCGACCAGCACGCAGCCGGTTGTGCGCAGCCGTTCGAAGTCGCGAACCGTCACGCCGAATGCCGGGAGAATCACGACGTCGGCAGCGGTGATCGCGCCGAAGTCGAACTCGCCGTCCCGGCCTTCGGGCCGGTGCAGGAACTGCACGCCCATCGCCTGGAGCTTCTGATTCACGTGCGGATTGTGAATGATTTCGCCGACGAGGAAGGTTCGTTTGCCGGGAAACTTGGTACGCGTTTCGTACGCGTATTCGACGGCGCGATCGACGCCGTAGCAAAACCCGAACTCGCCTGCGAGACGGAACGTGAGATCGCCTATCTCGAGTGTATAGCCGGCGGCTCGGATCGCGTCGACGACGCGGCTATGGTAGTCCGCAGTCAGAGCGCCTTCAATGGCGCCCTTTAGGCCGAATCCCTTACGAAAGTAAGTTTGCTCCACGAGGTCAATCTAACTGCACGCCGCGGCCGCCGCGGACGGCGTCGAGCACACGCTGGACTCGCCACCCGTCCATGAACGTCGCCGGCTCCCCCTGCGGCGACTCACCGGCGATCACGCGAACCATATCCCGCAACAGCCGCACGAACGAGCGCGCCCACATGTTGTTCGGCTTCATTTGTTCGAAAAGCTCATCGCGCGCCGAAATGTCTTCGAGTGGCCCGCCGGGTTTGCCGAGCTCGAGTTTCGTCTCACCAGTGAGCAGCAACGTTCCTTCACTTCCCGTCACCTGGCCGAGGTGTCCGACGCCATGATGGGCGACTGTGCTGAGCGTAATCGTGGCTGCGACACCGTTCTGCATGCGAAGCACGCAGCTGGTGAAGTCGTCACTCGTCACTGCCCGCGGGACGCCCGTCTCGTCGACACGATGCGTCACGTAGGTATCGGCGAATCCCGCCACATAGGTTACTTCGCGCCCGGTCCAGAACCGGCAGAGATCGACGAGGTGTGATCCGACCGCCCCGAGAATCCCGCCACCTCGGGCCTCGTCGAACCACCAGCTCCACGGCGCGGCCTGGGTCTGCGGCCGCCCGTCGCCCCGCAGATAGGGTTTCAACGCCAGCTCGATATGGCGAACCTCGCCGATGGCATCGGACCGAATCAGCTCACGAACCCGGCGCCGGTTGGGCTCATAGCGTAATTCGTGGTCAATCCACGCGACACTGTCTGGATGCTGCTCGGATGCTGCCACCATTTGGGAGGCTTCGTATACGTCAATGGCCATCGGCTTTTCGCACAGGACGTGCTTCCCCGCTTCGAGCGCGGCGATGGCGTATCGCGCATGGGCGTCCGGCGTCGACGACACGACAACCAGATCCACGTCGGGTGACTGCGCCAGCTCGACGCCATCGTCGAACACTCGTGGAATTCCGAATTCGCGCGCGGTCGCGTCGGCGTTGGCGCGGTGAGCGCTCGCGATCGCGCTCGCCGTCGCGCCCGGGACGAGCGCGAGCGCCGGCAACTGCACCCGGCGCGCGAAGCCCGTGCCGATGAAGCCGACTCGAACTGTGCCGGCCTGCTTCACGGCGCGTACCGGCAGGGCACCGTGTCGGTGGGTGGAGCCAGCGGGACCTCCCGAAAATCGACCCACGCATGTTGTCGAATTGCGTTTTCTATTCCGGATCCGACGATGTGTGTGGTGATCGCGTCGCCGCTCCGTTCCACCTCGACCGAGCCGCTGTCGATGGCGAAGCCATGAGTGACCTCACGAATCAGATAGCGCACCGCCACCTGTGCACCGGGTACGGTAATGCTGTCCCCGGGCGCCGTGATCGTATAAGGACCCGCAATCAGACTGTCGCCATGGTGCAACCGCACAAGCACGCCCGTGCCCTGCGGGCTGACACCCTCGAGTAACAACGAACGACCGTCGGTACAACGGCGGGTGGTGGCGGGCAGGGCGAAACCGATTGTGTCGCGCGGCGGAAATGCGACGGTGACCTCCAGTCGCAAGGGCGCGTCGGCAGGTGAATTGCACGCCGTCAACAGCACGAGTGCCGGAACGCGTTTCAGCGCGCGGATAGCGCGACTCCGAGTGTGCTGCGGGCGGACTCGGGACTCAGTGTATGCGGCGCCAGCGCCTCTATCAGTCCCGCCGGCAGTGGGCGCGGCTTGAGGCGTTTGCGATCGACGCAAACCAACACCATCCACCCCGCCGCGCCGAGTGCTGCGGTATCGGCCCGAAGCACATCGAAGTGCAGCGTCAGCGACTTCGTGCCAACCTTGCCGACGTACGCCGCGATCCGGAGACGGTCATCCAAGCGTGCGGGCCAAAAGAACTCACTGTGGACGGCTTTGCGCGGAAGAAAAATGTCGTAGTCGTCGAACATGCGATTGTACGCGAGGCCGCAGTGGCGGAACATCTCGGTTTCGGCGATCTCGAACAGCCGCACGTACGAGCCGTAAAAAATGATTCCCGCAAAGTCCACGTCGGACCAGCGGACGTACTCTTCAATGACGAACGGTGTCGGCGGTGCGGGGGACCCCATCCGCCGGTGAAGCTAGACCGCTAGGGATTGGCGCGAAAGCCTTCCATACCGTAGGACTTGAGGCGCCGCCAGAGCGTCGTTCGGCTGATTCCCAACCGACGCGCGGTCTCGGCGAGCTTGCCGCTTGTGTCCTGAAGCGTGTCGGTGATCGCCTGGCGCTCGCGTTCGGCGAGCGTGAGAGACCCGGCCACCGGAAGAATGGCGGCTTCGCCGAGTGTCTGCGTGCCGTTTTTCAATGGAGCGAATCGAGCACCGAGAGTCTGGAGGACATTCCGGACATCTCCGTTGCCTCCATCGACGAGGCGGCGTGCTGGAGGGTTGGCGTAGAGGACACGTCCCTGGGGATCGAAGACCACAACGCCCTCACTCAGCGAGTCGATAACCGCGCGAACTAGTGGCGAGAAGGTGGCAGGCGTGCCGACCGCAGGGCTGACTGGTTTGTCGATCATTGGTTGGTAATCCTCATACAATCGTAACCGGGGCAATGTTTCATATGGGGCCGCGGCGCCGTTAGGTTCGTGTCAAGTTGAGACTCGCTCATACGCCAAAAGGTTGCTGCCCGTGGGTCGCCTTGCGGTAGCTAGGGATTCTCCCATTATTGACCCATCGGACAAGCATGCCTAAAGACGCCAGCGCTACGCGTTCCGGGATCTTAGCGGCCGCCGTCGACACCTTGCGTCGCGGCGGGGTTGAGGCCTTTACACTCGATGCCGTCGCCCACCGCGCCGGAGTGGTAAAGGGACTCGTGATCTACCACTACGCGTCACGCACCCGTTTGCTCCGAGCAGCCGCCTCTCGCGTAGCGGAAACACGAACTGCGGCGATCACTCGCGTGTTCAGCACAGGGTTCTCGACGGCGGCTATCGACACCTGCTGGGAGGAGTTGCGCCGCCAGGCGGAAGACGGCACCGCCCGCGCCTGGCTGAGTTGCTGCGCCGCTGGGCTCATTGATCGATCGGTCAATAACGGAGGTTTTGAGGATGCCGCGCGCGACGCCTTGATCGACGGCTGCGCGGCAGCGCTCGCAACAGGCGTCCCGCTCGCCGATGTGCGAGATGCCTACGACGCGCTGTGGCTCGCCCTTCTGGAGGCAACAGACAACCGGGTCTAACGGCGTCGCGGCCTCCGCCCACCGCGCATTACGCGCGCGCGCTGGCTCGCACCCAGGCTGCGCAGACCCTTCCTCAGCTCATCGAGTGAGCTGGCCCGCACCGCCTCATGCTTTCCTCGGATCACCGTGAACCTGACCGGGCGGTCAAACGTTGGCAGGTCTCGTGGGTTCAGCCGGCGTGCCTGCCCCTCTTTTAGTCGCAATCGAATCACGCCCCCCACGCCCTGTTCTACGTCGTAGTCGACCGGAACGCGATCACCATACAGAAAGACCGAAGAGGGCAGGGAATCGAGCCGCGCGCGCTCATCCTCTGGAATTGCGCTATCAGGATCGATGGCGATCCGGGTCGCGACAAAGTCGTCCCACGAATTCACGCCGCGGAGCTGCCCTGCGAGCTGCTCAGCCAGTGTTTCGGCACGAGCTTCGTTCAGCCTCCCACCCGAGCGCCGCCAGTAATGGCCAAAACGCTCCAGCGCCCGACGCACCTTCGCTTGATCCGGATGCGGCGTCTCTCCCGCTAGCATTGCCTGAACCAGCCCCCGTCGCGCGGCGTCGGCGAGCTCGGGAGGAAATGGACTGCGTAATGGCTCAACGTCTCGATCGAGCGTGAAGCCGAAATACTCCACGGTCCGAACAATCATCAGTCCATCGCGCCGTCGCTGGCGCTCGAATACAACCTCCGCTCCGCCCCGACGCGCGTTCCGGCGAATGGCACGCTCGGGTATCTGCGTCCCCTCAATGCTGGCCCGCGGCACGCCGAACCGATCAGCGAAATAGCGCAGCGTCCCCGCTATTGCGCCCCAGCTGCCGCAGACCGAGCTGCGACTCACCCGTGCCTCGCGCCCGTCAGCGGTCTGCTCGTCAATCACAAGGTCAAATGGCATGATCTTGGCCAAAAGGTCAGCAAAAGGCTCGAGCGTCTTTCGGTCGCCATAGGACAGCTTTGCGGGGAGGGGAAGCTCGAGTTGCCGATAGACCGAGGCCGTGCCCAGTGCGATGTCTTCGATCGCCTTGACGAGGACGCCACGCTCTTCAGCCCAACGCTCGATGTCCTCCTCGCGAAACAGATGACGGGGGAGTCCATACACTTCACCCAGGTACCCGTGCTTGTTCACCGCTTCCGCGTACACGTTATACGCGGTGATGTGATCGGAGCCCGAAACGGTGAGTCCGCCGAGCCTCCGTTCTTCGCGGGTCATCCGATGCAGCGACTCGATGTTGGACGCGACCGCGACAATGGGGACAAGCTCCGGGCCGGCGTGGTAGAGCAGCTCACCCCACGGGCGCTCGACCGGCATCGCCTCGACGTCACGCCCGTAACTCGTTAACCTGCCGTGGTCTATGAGCCCACGGTCGGTGAGCATGGCCACGCTGTCACGATAGGCTCGGCGGTCCAGTGGTACCGGCAAGTCGAGTTCCGCTGCGTCGACGCCGATAGCCGCGCACGTGATCGCGACGCGTTCGGCGTCTCCCGCCAGTTGGAACTCCGGCGCGGTCGGCCGAAGGTCCTCGAACGCGAGGTCGCGATCGCTGAGGATGTAGACCTCTCCCCGCTCCACGCGGCCGTGCACGCGTCCAGCCATTTGCAGAATCTCATTGGCGCCGAGGTAGGAACGGGTGAGGACGTTCTTGCCACGCTCGACCACGTTGGTATAGCGGGCGTCGTAGATCACCACCGTGTCGAGCCCGCGAATATTGAGCGCCGACTGCCCTGCCGCGGTCATCGCCAGGAGAAACGGGCGTTTGACCAAACCGTCAAGAAACGGACGGATCACCCGGATGGGCTCCCCTCCGTGATAGAATGCCGTCGCCAAGTTGGGCCACCGATCCCCCAGCTCGCCGGCGATCTGCTCCACCTCGGCGCGTGTCGGCACGAAGACAGCGACGCCTCGGCGCTCCCGCATGACCCGTTTGATGAAGCGGTCGTTCAAGAACTCGAGCGGCTGCTCTGCCAGAACGTTGACCTCCGCTGCGCGCGCCGGATCGAACGCTCGCGTCTCCAGCACCTCGGCCGAGGCCAGGTAGTCGGCGTAAAAAGTCGGATCGACCGTCGCCGACAGCCATATGAATCGACACTTGGCGCGCTTGCCGAGCGCCAGGCACAACTCCATCTCCGCGGAGGTTTGGTGGATCTCGTCGACGACCAAGGTGTCGTGTGCGGTGATGAGACCGTCCTGAAACCACCGGCGAGCGATCCCGGTGGTGACTATGACCACGTTCCAGGTGGGCGTTTCGGGAGTCGCTTCCCGTTCCCGGTTGACGACCCCCACGTTCAGCGGTGCCCGCAGGATGGTTTCCGCCATGTTGCGGATCGCGAGCGTCTTGCCGGTCCCCGTGCCGGCAACGATGCCGAATCCACGACCTGAACCTGCGAGCCGGCGGATGTCGTCGCCGTGCTCGCGCTCGAGCAGCGTCTCGAGCTCCAGACCAAGTGCAAGCTCGATTGTCTCACACGCGGCGCGCGTGGGAGCGATGACGATGACCCGACCGGTAGGCGGGTCGGCTGCGCGGAATGCCTGGGGATCTGGAGGAAGAAAATGGTCGCGAGCGATGCGCACTGCTGGAATATAGACGCCCCACCCCCCGGCCCCCTCACGACATCGTCGAGAGGGAGTTGGGGGGGGAGGGATTGTCAGTCGCGATGACGATGATAGCGGCGCACGTGGTGACGGTGCCGCCGAACGACGACGACGGGCGGCTGCTCCACAACGATCAGCGGCGCGCGATGATAGTACGAGCGGTGGCGGTAGTAGTACGGGTGAGCGTGTCGATGATAGTAGGGACGGCCGATGACGACATGACCCGAGACGTACGGGTCTCCAAAGCTGATCGTCACACCGACCCGCGTTTGGGCCTGCGACACTCCAGCTATGAGCCCGAACAGCAAGCCGACAAGAATGGCTGTGCGTTTCATGGTTACCTCCTTGGACGCTCTCTTAGGAAGAGGCATGCCAGATAATTGACGACGTCTAAGTGAGCGTAGGAGAAGGACGTAGAGGTAAGGCGTCGAACTGTAGTGTCCGATGAAGGCGACAGGTGTCCGTTCAGTCGCGAGAGGTCAGTCTCCGAAGCTGGTACCCAGGTCACGGGCGGTCGCGATCGTGTCGGAGTCCAGGGAGACACGCCGCGGAGTCGCGACCGCATCGGCGATGGGCACGGGCACGATTCGCGGCGGTTGCAGCGCCACCATCATCGCGAACTTTTGTTCCGCGACGAGTCGAACCGCCGCGGCACCGAATCTCAGCCCGAGGAGGCGGTCGAACGTCGTCGGACTGCCGCCCCGCTGAAGATGGCCGAGGACCATGGAGCGGGTTTCTTTCCCCGTCATTTCCTCAATAGAGTGCGCCACCTTGTCGGCGATTCCCCCCAGCCGGGCATGCTGGGGGTCGATCAGCGACACAGTGCCGCCCTTCGGGACCGCCCCCTCCGCAACGACCACGATGCTGAAGTGACGTCCCTCCGCTTCGCGGCGGCGGATCTTGTCGCACACCTTGTTGATGTCGAAGGGAATCTCGGGAATGAGAATGACGTCGGCCGACCCCGCAAGGCCCGCGCTGAGCGCGATGAATCCTGCGTTCCGACCCATCACTTCGACTACCATGACCCGTTCGTGGCTCTCTGCCGTCGTGTGCAGCTTGTCTATCGCGTCGGTCGCGATCGACACCGCCGTGTCGTAACCGAACGTGGTCACTGTGCCGCCGACGTCGTTATCGATCGTTTTCGGAACGCCGACGACGGGAAGTCCTTTCTTGCAGAGCTCAAGCGCGATTCCCAACGTCCCGTCGCCGCCGATCGTGATCAGCGCATCGAGACGATTGGCCCGAAACGCATCGAATAGCTCCTGGCTGCGATCCTGCTCCGCCCAAGACCCGTCCGGGCGTTGCACACGCCATTTCAGAGGATTTCCGCGATTCGATGTTCCGAGAATGGTGCCGCCGAGATGGGTAATGCCGCGGACCTCATTGGGACCGAGGGGCATGAGGTCGGATTCACCAAGCAAGCTGCCGAAGCCCCGTCGGACGCCGAAACACTCCCACCCGCGATGCACCGCCGTGAGGACGGCGGCGCGGATAACGGCGTTGAGCCCCGGTGCGTCGCCGCCTCCGGTGGAGATCGCGATTCTCACTTCTTTCCGGCGACTACCTCGCGGATCAAACGCAGTACCTCGCCCGCCTCGGCGTGCCGCTTCGAGGATTTCTTGGAGAACACACGCTTGCCGTCGAGATCCACTTCGAAGGCACCGCCGGAGGATTGCACCAGGCGGATCTCAGCGTGCGGGTAGGCACTCCGGATTTCGGCCGCCAGACCGGTGGCCCGTGGTTCGTAGTTTCAGACGACGCAGAATTCGATCGTGACGGTCATGGCTAAACGATAGTCGCGCTTGACACACCGCGCCACGGCGCCGACTTTGCGCGACACGCTCATGCGGCCAGCGCTGATCGTCCGCCTCGCTGTGTCTCTCGCCGCGCTCGCCAGCTTCGGTGCCGGAATCATCGCGTACACCAGTGGAAGAGTGCCGGCCGGCCCGAACCTGCCGCTTGTGGGGGCGTTGCTCATTCTCGTCGCGGCGCTGTCGCGACGGTACGGCATCGCGTTGCCCGGCAACGGCTTTTCGTCCTACGTCATCGGTGTCACGCTCTTCACCATCCTCGATCGCGGCTGGGCGTTCACCGCCATCGTTGCTCCCTTCGCGATGCTGGTCGGTGACATCTTTCTGCGTCGTCTGCCGCTGCGCGCCGCACTGGCGAATGCGGCGCATCTCACGACAGGATCGACGCTGGTGGGCTGGATGTATGCGCGCCTCGGCGGAATGTCGGGCGCCGGGGCCCTCGCTGTCGACAATCTGGCACCGCTAGCGCTCACCATTGTGCTGCTGCCGATCATTGTGAACGGCACGTTCTATCTCGAGCTCGCCTTGAGCCGGACGGTCGTCTGGGTGGATCCGCGGCTCACGCTGCGCTGGGAAACCATTGTCTACCTGGTGTCCGCCGCTCTGGCCCTCGCGTGGTTGACCCTGCTGCACAGCGCCGTACCGATAGGGCCGCGTCTGTTCCTGGGCGCCGCGCTCGGACTGGCGACCGCAGGGACCGTGTATGTCCTGCGACTCGGCGTGCGTGCCGACGAACTGAATCTCGTTCAGCGTCTCGCCCAGGTGGTCGCCGCGGAGCTGACATTGAGCCGAAGTTTTGAGCGTGTGCAGCAGCTCACTCGCCAACTCGTGCCGTGGGAGCACATGGGCTTTGCGCGCTACGATCCTCGGACTCGGCAAATGGAGCTGGTCGTCGACACAGCCGCGACCTCCGCTGGGAGTGAGCAGGGAACGGCGTTCCGCTTCGACGCGGATGCGGGGGTGACCGGCGAAGCGCTCCGAGTACGGCGGCCGGTTATCGCGCATGGCCTGGTCCGCGACCAGATGGTCGTGTCGAGCACCGAGACACCCGGATCAGAGGTACTGGTGCCGCTCTATCACGCGGGCGACCTCGTGGGATTGTGGAGCGTGCGGCACTCGGACCCGGCCCTGTACAGGCAATCGGACGGCGAGCTGCTCGGGTTGCTCGCACCGCAGCTCGCCCTCATGGTCGCGATCGACGGTTCGCTACGGCCGGTGACCGGCGCGTCCGATCAAACGACGCAGTACGTCCAGACTCTCAGGGCCGCGACCGAGGAGATCCATGCGTCCAGCCAGGAGGTCACGGCGTCGGCGCGACGCGCGAGTCAGGGCGCAGGGCTCGCGACCACCCTCGTGAACACCGCGGCCCGCGAGGCTGAAGTGCTCAAGAACAGCGCCGCGGAGCTTGCCGCGGCCGGCGACCGCACGCGCGAAGCCGGAGCCCAGATGGAGAAGACCACCGAGCGAGTCCGGTCGGGAACGCAGACCGCGGTGCAGCAGCTGACGGACCTGGGCGCGACGACAGAGGAAAGCGCTGCCGAAGTAGGACGTCTGCGCGACGTGGCCGCGCAGGTCGAGAAATTCTCCGAAACGATCGGCTTCGTAGCCAATCAGACGAACCTCCTGGCCCTCAACGCCACCATTGAAGCCGCGCGCGCCGGTATTCATGGCCGGGGATTCGGTGTCGTCGCCGATGAGGTGCACAAACTGGCGGAGGCAAGTGGGCGCGAAGCGCGCAATGTCGGCAAGTCGGTCCAGGATACGCGGCGCGCATTGGACCGCGCAGCCCAGTTGATCGAGCGCATGCGTGGCGATCTCGGTCAGGTCGTCGAGAGCTCCGCCGCCTGGGTGCAGGACTTGGGCCGCATCGCCGAGGCCGCAGCGGACACCGCGCGAGCCGGCAAGCAGGTCGCTGATATCGGGCGCCAGAGCGCCGAGCTCGCGACAAAGATCACCGAGACTCTCACGCAGGCTCGCAACAGCGCGCAGACATCCACGCAGGAAACCGAAACGGTCGCCGCCGCGGCCGCCGAACAACTCCAAGCGATCCAGGACCTCGCCAAAGGTGCCACTCAGCTCTCCGCGCTGGCTGAGCAGCTGTCCCAGGCGCTGCGATTCATTCGCGGGAGCAATGGCCATCCGTAAACTCGCTGGCACGCTCGCAGTGCTCGTCGCGACGGTTGTGGTAGTGGGCTGCAGCGGAGACAACACGAGTGGCACGCCGCCGGCAGGAATCGATTACGTCGCCGGCGCGATCGAGCCGTTTGTCGAACCTGGCGAGCGCGTCGCCATCGAGGGCTTCGGTTTCGGCACGGACCCCGGCACGGTGCGGTTCACACGCATTGGCGGCGGGTTTGTCGAGGGAGTGGTCGCCGATTCCGACTGGACCCCATTTGCAATCACCACCGTCGTTCCGGACTCGGCGGCCCTGGGGCGCCAAGCGCTCGATATCATCACCGCGACAGGGACCGAGATCATCTCCACGATCCACGTCCTGGCACGCGCTTCTTTCGATCCCCTCACGCTGACGTGGGTCGCTCGCGAGACGTACCCGGGCGCGCCGCTCGGGATCGCGCTGACCGCAGCTACCTTCCCGAGCGGCGGCGATCTACAAACCACCCTGTACGCCGCGGGCGGCGCCGAGCCGCCTTTTACGACGCCAGACTCCGGCGTCTACATCGCGCGTGTGAGCGCAGGTGGAGCAGGGGCGATCGAGCCCTGGACCCGCCAGCGCGATACCTCCGATCCGGTGCTCAGCCGGGTACTCCCCGTGCCGCGCGGGTTCGCCGCTGCGGCGGTCGCCACGCCACACAACTCGCGGTTTGCGGGCACCGCGCTGTACGTGATCGGTGGAACAGACCTGGCCGGAGTCCCACAGGCAACCGTGCTCGGGGCCAACGTGACACCTGACAGTGTCAGTGCGCGATTCGTGTTCCTCGAGCCGCTGCCCGCGCCACGCGTCGGGGCGATCGCCGTCGTGCGGCGCGGCAGGATCTATGTGATCGGTGGAACCGATGCGTCGGGCAGGCCGCAGAACACCGTGTTCATGGGCCGGATCGGATTGGACGGTCACATCGACGGCTGGTACTTGGCGCCTCCCTTGCCGGCGCCACGGGCCTACGGAGGCGGGCTCGCGCGCAGTGAGTGGGTAGCCGCGTTCGGCGGTGTGGCTGACAGCGTACCCCCGGGAGGGGGCACAGACGCTGGGTTATCCAGACTTGTGACGGGGGATACAGCGGCGGTGAGCCTGTTGACGGGATTCTTCACGGGTGCATGGCAGTCTGCTGGAGGCCTTTTGCCCGAAGGCCGGTCTCAGTTTGCCGTACTCGACCTTGGCGAGACGGCGTTGGTTGTCGGTGGGATGTACGCCAGCGCGTCGAGTAACGCAGCCGAGACACTTGCTGCGACGGTCACTGACGATTCGGTGGGTTCGTTTACGGGCCCGGTGGGCACGAATCGGATCGCTGACCTGAGCTGTCTCTCGGCGCCAGCCGGCACACTGGTGGGTCCAGCTGGTGTGGGTTGGCGAGAGACCGACGGAACCGCCCGCGGGCTAGTGGTTGGCGGGCTCGATTTAGCCACTCTGACGCGCCGCAGTTGCGCGTGGGGTTTCTGAACGAAACGCCGATTATCAACGTGACCAGCCCTAACCCGGGGATTCCGACATGCGCTCGCGAACGATCGTTCTGGTGCACTGCCTCGTGGCCCTTCCCGTGATCTCCACGGCCCAGCAGCGCACACATCAATTCGAAATCGGAGCATTTGGCTCCTTCACGCGGTACGATCAGGCTTTCTCCCTCGACAATCAAATGGGCGGTGGTGGACGACTGGGATACTTCTTCAATCCCACCGTCGGATTCGAATTCGATGTCGGGTACCAACAGCCCTCTGCGACCTCAGGCGGAGGGGCGACTACGCTGAGCCTGGGTGGCGCCAGTCTGGTCTTCAACTTCGGTAGCGACAAGAACCTCTTTTACGTCCTGGGCGGCTATTCACGCCTGAGCTTCGCCGACAACGCTGCCTATAACTTCGATGACAACGCGGTTCACGGGGGGATCGGGGACAGGATCTTCCTGAACGAACGCCTCGCGCTGCGGTTCGAGGGACGCGCTCTGTATTCACCCAACACGAATCACACCGGCGGTGGCTGGGCGGGTCACATCGTTGGCTCGGCGGGCCTAGCCCTTTTCACGGGCCCGACCAGGGTCAGCG
>DATFVZ010000080.1:0-2218 GCA_035259785.1 Gemmatimonadales bacterium | reverse complement strand
GCCCGCAAGAAGGCGCCGGAGGATTATCTCGTTGCTGCACTGGTGATCCAATCCCACTTCCGCCCGCCAGAGCGCGTGCGACTCCCCCTCTGGGCCCGCACGACAGGTCGCACCGATACCATCGCCGATCAATCGGAGAACATCGGCTACGGGTTGGACACCGACATCCAATTCTGGCTGAGCGACAGCGGTCGACTGGCCAGCGACCATGTCGAGCTGACCGGGGCGTCGCAGGAAATCGTCGCGAGCATCATCGACGCCATCGTCCGCGCTGATAGCGCGCGCGAATTCCAGCCGCCAGGGCGTGATGTGCGTCGCGCCAAGGGAGCGATCCAGCTCCGTCTCGTGGACGCCCCGCACACGCAGCCGCCCGGCGTCTCACTGCTGCGGATGCAGATTCCCGCGCTGGTCATCGATTCAGCGCCGTCGCTCCTCTGGATGCCCCCGCTCGAGTATCCGCGCATCGCACGACTCCGTCGTATGGGCGATCGCGTGATTCTGCGGCTCGTGATCCGCGCGAACGGACGACCGGATACGAGCTCGATCAGCATCGTGCAAGCAGGGTACCGCGAGTTCGCCCTCGAGGCGATCACGCGCGTGAAGGAGGCGCGCTTTCGTCCGGCCAAGGTCGCCGGATGTCCTGTTCCCGTCATGGTGCGCATGCCGTTCGACTTTCGCGTTCGGCGGTGACCGAGCCCTCGCTCGCGCAATTCGACGAGCACTGTTAGTCTCGTCGCATGCTCTCGCGCCGCATTGTGAAATCCGCGCTGCTTCTGTCGCTCGCCTGTCTTTTGCCCACCGCGGCGTGCGCGCAGAACGAGCCGCAAACCTTCGAATCTCGACTCCACCGCTTCCGCGTCGTCACACTGACCAACGCCCTCGAGCATCCGTGGGGTCTCGCATTCCTCCCGGACGGTCGCATGCTTGTCACAGAACGGCCCGGCCGGCTGCGCATCTTCGGGAGTGACGGCTCGCTGTCGGCGCCGCTCGCCGGTGTGCCCGCGGTCGCGGCGGATGGCCAGGGAGGACTGCTCGACGTCGCGCTCGCGCCCGACTTCGCGCAAAGTCGCACGATCTATCTCAGCTATGCGGAGCCCGGTGACGGCGGCAGAGCGGGCACCAGCGTCGCCCGCGCGCGACTCGGAGACAATGGACTCGAAAGCGTCCAGGTTGTGTTCCGGCAGGAGCCCAAGGTCTCCGGTGGTGCCCACTTCGGCTCGCGGCTCGTCTTTGCACGCGACGGCAACCTGTTCATCACGACGGGCGACCGGCAGAACCGGCCGTTCGTGCAGGATCTCACCAAACTCCAGGGGAAGGTCGTGCGCATCCGGCCCGACGGCACCATCCCGCCGGACAATCCATTCGTCAATCGCGAGGGTGTGCGGCCGGAGATCTGGTCATACGGCCATCGCAACATCCAGGGCGCCGCGCTCCATCCCGAGACGGGACAGCTCTGGACCGTGGAGCACGGCGCGCGCGGAGGGGATGAGCTCAACGCACCCAAAGCCGGCAAAAACTACGGCTGGCCCGTGATCACGTACGGGCGCGACTATTCGGGCGAACCGATCGGCGTAGGCCAGCGCAAAGAGGGGATGGAGCAGCCGGTTCACTACTGGGATCCGTCCATCGCGCCGAGCGGACTGATGTTTTACACTGGCGATCGCTTTCCGAACTGGAAGGGCAATCTGTTCGTGGGCGCGTTGGGATTTCAGTTGCTGGCTCGGCTCGAGCTGGACGGCGAGCGCGTTCGCGCCGAGGAGCGGCTGGAGCTGAACCGGCGCATCCGCGCGGTGGTGCAGGGACCCGACGGCTTCATCTACGTGCTGACCGATGAAAGCGACGGTCGGATCATGAGGATCGAGCCCTGAGGGTACTGGACCATCCTTCCTAAGGTCCTCGCGGGACTGATCCTCGGGCTCGTACTCGGCACGGTCGCCGCCTCGATCGAAAATCCGGCGTTGCGCGACATCGCTATCGGCGTCGAGCCCCTCGGCACGCTCTGGACGAACGCGATCCGCATGACCGTGATCCCGCTGGTGATTGCGTTGGTGATCACCGGGGTGACGGGCGCGGCGGATCTCCGCTACATCGGCCGGCTCGGCCTGCGCGCGCTTCCCGCGTTCGTCATCCTGCTGATCACGAGCGGGCTCTTCGCGCTGCTGCTGGCGCCAGTGGCGCTCGACCGGCTGTCGATTCCCGAAGCGGTCGCGACATCGCT
>DATFVZ010000079.1:0-10290 GCA_035259785.1 Gemmatimonadales bacterium | reverse complement strand
TCGAGATCGTGGACGGCGATCGCGTTCCCGCCGAACAGCGTGTTGACGTAGCCGTTCTCGATGAACCAGATCATGTCATCCCGCGCGCGCGAGTGCACGAGCGCGGGCCCGATCACCCACAGGATCTTGCCGCCCCGTTCTTTTTCTTCGCCGAGCAATTGCGCCAGGACGCTGTAGTCGACCGGGCGCTCGCGGGAGACTTCGGCCGCCATGAACCGGAATTCATTCGGACTGCGCGTGCCGCCGAGGAATCCTTCGACGTGCACGAATAACCCTTCGCTCCCGTCTTCGGCCGCTCCGACCGCGACTTTGTCGCCGCGCCGGACGCGTCGCGACTCCGTCACGACGAGATCAGTCGGCCCGGTCTGTACGATGACGCAGTCCATGCGCGGGAGCCGGGGCCGGCGCCACCCGCTCGGCAGCTTCACGTAGGTCGGCAGATTAGTCGTCGAAAAAAACCCGTCCGGGAGTACCCCATCGGCCGGTGCGGGCGTGAATCTCGCGTCGGGCGCGCCCGAGAGCGGCGGCGCGGACAAGTTCGGTGGTCGATACTGAAACCGGGGGCGACTGCTCACAGGGGGGTGAAAAATACTGAAAGAGAAAGTCGTTTCACAAGAGTGAAACGGGATCGCGATCGACCGTCACCGCGCGATGCGCCTTTGCGCGCCACGCGCGCACGACGCGACCGAGGACGCGGGGCTCGCTCGACTTGGTGAGCACATGCCAGCGCCACTTTCCCTTGAGACGCATCAGCGGGCACGGCGCGGGGCCGAGCACGGTGAGCATGCCCTCGAGCCGCTCGCGCGATGCCCGCCGCAGCCAGTTCGCGACCTGCTCCGCCAGATCCGCCGTGCGGCCATGATCGGCGGTCGCGACCACGAAGCGCACGAGGCCCGTGCACGGCGGATAGGGCGGCTGCGGCGGCGAGCGCAGGGGCAGCTCCGCCTCGGCGAACTGCGTGACCGAATGCGCGGCAGCCGCGCGAATCGCGTGGTGATCGGGCGCGCGCGTCTGGACGAACACGCGGCCCCCGCTCGGCCCCCGGCCTGCCCGTCCGGCGACTTGTGCCACGAGTTGGAACGTCCGCTCGCCGGCCCGAAAATCGGGGAAATGCAGCCCCGTATCGGCATCCACGACGCCCACGACCGTCACGTTGGGAAAGTCGAGTCCCTTCGCGATCATCTGGGTGCCGAGGAGAATATCGACCTCGCCTTTGGCGACGCGTTCCAGGATGTGGTGATGGGCCCACTTGCTGGTGGTCGTATCGAGGTCCATCCGCGCGATCCGGGCGCGGGGAAACCGCGTCGCAACGAAATGCTCGAGCTGCTGGGTCCCGAGACCCCGCAGACGCTGGGTCTCGTGTCCACACACTACGCAGGTGTTGGGTATTGGGTCCTGGTGCCCGCAATAATGGCAACGCAGCGCTGGGGGAGTTTGGTGAACGGTGAGAGCGATCGCGCAGTTCGGACATCCCGGCACATTGCCGCAGTTCGGACATTGCACAAACGTCGAAAAGCCGCGCCGGTTGAGCAGCAGGATGACTTGCTCGTGCCGCTCGAGGGCCGCGCTGACGGCGCCATCCAGCGCTTCGCTCCAGGGAATGATCCCCGTTTCACGAGGCGCGACGCGGGGCGCACTCCGCAAGTCGACGACTTCGACCGGGGGCAGCGGCCGCGCGCCGACACGTTCTGGGAGCGCGAAGGTGGTCACGCGACCCTGGACGGCGAGATCCAGCGTCTCGAGCGACGGGGTTGCGCTGCCCAGGATGAGCCGAGCCCCTTCGAGCTGAGCGCGGTGCGTCGCGACGTCGCGCGTGTGATAGCGCGGTGCCGAGCCCTGCTTGTAACTCGGCTCGTGCTCTTCATCGACCACGATCGCGCCCAGCCCCTGCACCGGCGCGAAGACGGCCGAGCGGGGGCCGACCGCGACGCGGCGCTCGCCGCGCCGGAGCGCCTGCCAGGCATCGACGCGCTCACCGTCGGAGAGCCCCGAATGCAGCACGGCGACCTGATCGCCGAACACGCCGCGCACGCGCGCGACGGTCTGGGGCGTCAGGGCGATCTCCGGAACGAGCAAGATCGCACCCTTCCCCGATTCCACCACGCTCCGCAGCACTTCGAGATAGACCAGCGTCTTGCCCGACCCCGTGACGCCATGAATCAGGGCTACTTGGTCTGTCCTCAGAATTCCCTGCACGACACGCCGTTGATCGTCGGTGAGCGATGGCGGTGGAGGTGATGAAAGACCGGCGAATGGATCGCGGGTTTCCGGGATGCGATCGATTCTGGCCAGGCCTTGGTCCACCAGCCCATCAAGAACCACGTTCGAGAGCTTGAGCTGGCGCAGGAGGTGGGACATCGGCGCCGATCCGCCCAGGGCCTCCACCGTTTCGTAGGCAGCGCGGCGTTTGGGCGCGCGCTTGAATCGGCGGTCGCGCTCGAGCAGCGAGTCCATTCCGTTGCCGGTGAGCACGAACAAACGCTCAGCGGCGGGCGCGGGCCCCGCCGGCCGCGCCACGCTCCACAGCGGGCCGGGCAGGATGCCCCGGAGCGCGAGTCCCAGGGGAGCGCCGTAGTAATCGGAAATCCAACGACCCAGGCTGAGTAAGGCCGCCGATAACGCGGGCTGATCATCCGGAGCGGCGAGGATGGACTTTACTTCGAGATCGGCTGATGGCAGACGGCTGACGGCCTCTATCACCACGCCAACGACCTTTCGCTGCCTCAACGGAACCACCACGCGGGCGCCCGGCACGGCACGCTCCAGCAGCGCGTCGGGGACTGCGTAGATGTAGGAACGGTTGAGCGGAACCGGCAACACCACCGCGACGAGGCGCGGGTCGTTCATCTGCGCCGAACGCCGAGCCCGGGCTCCGTGGGGAGGCGAATCTGACCGTTGTCGATCGTCGCACCCGTGAAGGGATCGTCCACGGTGAGCGCGGCGCCGTCGAGATCCGCGGCGTCGACGAGCGGCGTGAAATGCGCGGCGGCGGTAATGCCGAGCGATGTCTCGATCATGCATCCGACCATGACGAGCATGCCATGGGCGCGCGCCGTGGCGATCATGCGGAGCGCTTCGCGCAGCGAGCCGCACTTGGCGAGCTTGATGTTGATGCCGTCAGCCCGACCGGCGAGGCGCGGGATGTCGGCTGCGACGAGACAGCTCTCGTCGACCACGATCGGCAGGTGATGCTTGGCGGCGACGCGACGCAGCTCGCCGAGCCCTTCGACATCCTCCGGCACGAGCGGTTGTTCGAGAAACTCGACGCCGAACTCCTTGAGCACGGGGATCATCTGTTTCGCGCGCGCGACATCCCATCCCGCGTTCGCATCGACCCGTATAGGCTTGTCCGTCGCGTCGCGAATCGTCCGCAGGATTTCCTCGTCACGATCAGTACCGAGCTTGATCTTGAGAATCGGGTACTGCTTCGCCTCTTTGACCTTCGCCACGATTTTTTCATTCGTGTCGAGCCCGATGGTGAACGACGAGAGTGGCGCCTTGTTGGGGTCGAGTCCCCACAGGCGCCATACGGGCTGACCCAGCCGCTTCCCGACCAGATCGTGCAACGCGGCGGAGAGCGCGGCGCGCGCGGAGCCGTTTTTCGGCAGGACCTGCTCCCAGCCGGCCTCCGCCGCCTCGAGATCGAACGGGTCACGCGGCAAGTGCTCGGCGAGCTTGGTGAACGCCGCCAGGACCGTGTCGAGATTCTCGCCGTAGTACGACGACGGGTCCGCTTCGCCCCACCCTTCCTGGCCATCGCCGTCCACCAGGCGCACCCAGGCGCGCTTGTATCCGTTGGTCGAGCCGCGGGCGATGACGAATGGATGGCGGGTGGTGATGCTGGACTGCTCGACCGACAACCTCAAAGCCATTGACGGTTCTTGAGCCACCAGAGAATGATGAGCGAGACGGCACCCATGGTGCCCAGGGCGATATAGAACCCGAACGGATCGTGCGTCAGCGGCATGCGGCTGAAGTTCATGCCGAAGATCCCACCGATCACAACGAGCGGCAGCGCGATCGTCGCGACAATCGACAGCTGCTTCATCACCTTGTTCATGCGGTTCGACGTCTGCGAGAGATAGGTCTCCAGCACGCCGGCGAGCAGATCGCGCACCGTATCCATCGACTCCACGATGCGGATCGTGTGGTCGTAAATGTCGCGATAGTACAGCTGAGTCTCGGGACGGATATAGCCACAGGGGCGATTGGTGAGAACGTTCGTCACTTCGCGCAACGGGCCGACGTGGCGGCGCAGGGAAAACGACGCGCGCTTGGCTTTGAAAATCTCGTGGATCAACTTCTCGTCGAACCGCTCGAACAGCCGCTCCTCGAGGCCGTCCACCAGCCCGTTCAGCTCTTCGACCAGCGGGAAGTACGCGTCCACCGACTGGTCGATGATGTTGTGCATCGTCATTTCGATGCCGCGCGACAACAGCTCCGGGTTGCGCATCAGCCGTTCGCGGACCGCGACGCAGCTCTTGGACGGGACGGCATGGACTGTGACGAGGAAGTTCCTGCCGAGGAAGAAGTAGATGTTCGAGGTGGCGAGATCGAACGGCTCCGGCGTGCCTTCGTCGAAGCGAACCACCGCCATCACGACAAAGACGTAGCGGTCGTACTCCTCGAACTTGACGCGCGTCCCCGGCGACAATGTGTCTTCGATCGAGAGGGGGTGGAACTCGAACACTTTCTCGAGCAGCGCGTGCTGATGCATGTTCGTGCTGTCGATGTCGACCCACAGCTCGCCCTCGCCGGCCTGGAGGATCTCACGGATGCGGGCGGGCGAGACGTCCTGCTCCAGCGTCCCATCGGGGCGCCGGTAGATGCTGACCGGCCAGTTCTTGGAAGCCTGTGGCTGGCCTGGAGGAGCCGCGGTCGTAACGGTCACGTGTTCAAGATAGCGCGCGCACCAGTGCCAGAACACCGGCGGCAAGGAGATCGAGCCGGTAGCCGCCCTCCAGGACCGCGACGACCGGCCGGCCCCCCATGCGCTCCCGCAGCGCCTCCGTCCAGTTGGTGATGTCATCGGGCTCGAGCGTGAATTCACCCAGCGGATCACCGGCGAGCGAATCGAATCCGGCCGAAATCAGCAGCATGTCGGGCTGCCACCCCTTGAGCGCGGCATCGACGCCGGCGAGCAGGTCGTGCGCGTAGATCTCACGCGACAGCCCGCCGGGGCGCGGGATGTTGAACACGTTGCCGACGCCGCGCTCGTCCTCGGCCCCCGTGCCCGGATACCACGGATACTGGTGCATGGAGACGAAACGAATCGAGTGATCGCGCTCGACGAGGGCCTGCGTGCCGTTCCCGTGGTGCACGTCCCAATCCACAATGAGCACGCGCGCCTTGCCGAGCTGCTGGGCCAGGCGGGCGGCGAGCACCACGTTATTGAGGAAGCAAAAGCCCATCGCGCGGGACTCGAGCGCGTGATGGCCGGGGGGCCGCGTCACGCCAAATGCCGTTCCGCCGCGGATTCCCTGCTCGACGGCGGTGAGCGCGACCCCGGCAGACGCGAGCACACTCTCCCAGCTGCGCGGTCCCAGGAACGTGTCGGCGTCGAGCGCGCCGCCGCCCCGCCCCGCCAGCGCCTCCAGCATGTTGACGTAGTCGGCCGGATGGACGCGCTCGATCGCGGCACGATCGGCAGGCTGTGCTTCGAACCAGTTGATGAGCTTGGTCACGTCGGGACGGCGCAGCGCTTCCATCACCGCTTCGAATCGCTGGGGACGCTCCGGGTGTCCCGCCCCGCCGTAGTGATGCCGGCAGGCGGGATTCCAGACGACCGCGGTGGACACCTAGGAACGTCGGTGAGTGTGCAGCAGGTCGCGCAGCGACTCCACTTCGCGCTTCATCGCTTCCCGCTCATTGGCCAGCGCCGCAATGGCGCGCCGGTACCAGAACCATCCGAGCACGGCGAGACCGGCAACAACGGCGCAGACAACCGCCCACACCACATAGCCGGCGATCGCCAGCAAAGCGGCGTTCAATGACAGAAAGCCGACCGCGAGAATCGTGACGGCCCGGGTGAAGTTGTGCGTCGTCACCGGACGGGCTGGCGCCGGGCGGGGAGGACGATGAAGGGCGCGTTGGGGCGCGCGCCGATATCGCGCAGGGTCTGCGACTCGTCGAGCACGGCCGCGCCGCGGAATTTCACGACATACCCCTGCTCGCCGAGCGGCGGCTGCTTCCATGCGGCTCGCAGCGCTGCCCGTTTGAGCTGAGCCACTGTCGTCGGGTCGTCGACCTGCAGCTCGACGGTATCCCACGCGTCCATCACCATGACGCGTACCGGATAGCGCTCGGTGGCGGTGGTGCTCACGCGACCTCCACCTCTGAGGCAAGGGGAAGCGTAGAGAAAAAGCGGTCGAGGGCCTGATCGAAGAACAGTGTGGACGCACGGACGCGCGTGACGCTCTTTTCCTTGTCTTCCCAGGCGCTGATCACCACTTCCTCGCCACCCTGGCCGCGCAGCGTGACAAACCCCGGGCCGCTCTTCTCGACAAATGCCGCGGCGTTGGGCACGCGCTCGGCAAAAAACCGCTGAGCGCGGGAGAGCACTTCTCCAGGCGGTATTGTGGCGGTGGTGGTATGGATCATGGAGCAAACAAGATAACGCGCGGCGGGGTTCAGCGAGCGGCGAGTTTGTCCTCAGGTTCGCAGGCTGCCGCTGCAGCCAGAATCATTTGCAGCGTATCCAGATTCACAGGCTTGGTGAGATGATGATCGAATCCCGATTGGGCCGAGCGCTCGCGATGCTCGTCCAATCCCCAGCCGGTGAGCGCGACCAGCACCAGGTCCTTCGCCCATGGCTCCCGGCGCAAACGCTGAGCGAGGTCGTAACCGTTCATCTTGGGCAGGCCGATGTCCAGGATCGCGACTTGAGGATGGAATTTCTCGGCGATCTGCAAGCCTTCCTTGCCGTCACGGGCCGACTCGACCTCATGACCCATGATCCGCAGCAGTACCGCGAGACTATCGACCGAATCGACGTTGTCGTCGACCACCAGGATCCGGCAACGCGTGGAACGCGCGCTCGCAGCGACCGGAATGCCTCCGGCGGGCGACCTCCGGCTCGCTTCCGCAACTGGCAAGCGGATCGTGAACTCGCTGCCGGCTCCCGCGCCGCCGCTGGCCGCCGTGACGCTGCCGCCATGCAGCTTGACCAGGCGATCCACGAGCGCGAGTCCCACCCCGAGGCCGCCGTGCGAGCGTTCCACGGACGCTCCGGCCTGGGTGAACATCTCGAAGATGCGCGGGAGGACGTCGCGCGCGATTCCAATGCCCGTGTCCCGGACTCTGATGACCGCGTCGTCCCCTTCCTGCTCCGCCGAAAGCCAGAGCCTGCCGCCGGGGTCGGTGAACTTCGCCGCGTTGTCCAGCAGGTTCGTGACGACTTGCGTCAGACGTGTCGCGTCTCCCTCGACATAAAGCGGTTCGATGGGCGGAGTGACGCGCAGCTGATGCCGTTGTTTCTCGATCTGCCCCCCGCTCACATCGACCGCGCCCGCGAGGATGGTCGTAACATCAACCCGCTCCTTACGGAGCTCGATCGTCCCGCGAGTGATCCGGGAAACGTCGAGTAGGTCATCGACCAGCCGCGTCAGGTGCTCGGTCTGGCGGTCGATGATGTTTGTTGCCCACTCCAATTCCTCCGGTTTCGGGGTCCGGGCTCGCAGGATCTTGACGGCATGCCGGATCGGGCCAAGCGGATTGCGCAGCTCGTGCGCCAGCAGCGCGAGAAATTCTGTCTTGTGCCGGTCCGCGTCTCGTAGCTCGCTCGCCACGCGCTTCTGCTCGGTGATGTCGCGGGCGATCGTCGATGCTCCCACAATCTGGCCATTGGTGTCGCGAACCGGCGAAATCGTGAGAGAGATATCGAGCAACCGGCCATCCTTCGTCTTGCGGACCGTCTCGTAGTGCTCGATGCGCTCGCCGCGACGCAGCCGCTCGAGAATGAGATTCTCCTCGTCCTTGCGATCGTCGGGTATCAGCAGCGCGGCCACGGACTGCCCCACCGCCTCTTTGGGCGTGTACCCGAAGAGGCGTTCAGCGGCCGCGTTCCAAGACGTGATGACGCCGTCGAGCGTCGTGCTGATGATGGCGTCGTCCGACGCTTCTACGATGGAGGCGAGGATGGCTTGGGGCGCCGGGAGGTTGGGCTGCTTCGCAGTCATACAGGATTTGGTCGAATAATAGCGCCCCGTGATTCCGCTGAGGAGCCTGGGCACCCGGTCAACAAGCCCCGACTCGTTCTTTAGAATGAGTTCCGGGATTTCACCTCCCCTCAGAGAGCTAGATCCGCACCGCTAACCCTTCGTTGGCGCGTCGGGCCAGTTCTTGTCGGGGCGCGCAGGCGGCGGCTGATCAGCATTCAGCCGGTCGCCCCGAATGTCGGCGTAGATGAAGTTCTCGGGTGGCACCGGAGAATCGGCCAGGCGCCGGAGCATCGCGAGCTGACCCACGTGCGTCATCGTGTCGGCGAACGGGCCCTGCAACAGCTGCTCGGTGGAGATGGCACAAGGCCGGTCGCTCGTCAGCAGCAGACCGACCGATTCGAGCATTTCGTGAAACCGCGCAATCTCGTCCCCGAACGTCTTGAGCGGCTCAAGCTTGACGGGATACGACCCGCCGACAAAGTGGGTGCGCACGTAACCCATGAGCGAAGTCATGTGAAGCAGCAGCTCGGTTGGAGTCCGCACCCGATTACCCGCACTGAAGGCGGGATAATGCTCGGGGGCGTCGCGCAACGCCTTCTGCGTGCGATACGCAATGGCAGCAAGAAAATGTCGGAGCAGTTCGCGGTCACGATCCATTGGGACTATCTCCGGAACATGAAGAACACCGCCCCACAGAGGCACAGGCCGGCCCACAGGAAGTTGAGCCGCACCGGTTCCTTCATGTAAAGAACCGCGAACGGGACGAACACGCTGAGCGTGATGACTTCCTGCAGGATCTTAAGCTGGCCCAGCTCCAGCTGCGTGTGCCCGATGCGATTGGCGGGCACCTGCAGCAGGTACTCGAACAGCGCGATACCCCAGCTCACGAGCGCGGCCACGAGCCACGGTTTCTGGTTGAGGTGACGGAGATGTGCGTACCACGCGAACGTCATGAAAATGTTGGAGCCGATGAGGAGAAGAACCGTCTTGGCAACCACAGGCATGTCGGATCCCAAGTGAAGGGTTTAGCGACTAAAGAGCGCGCGCAGCTCCGACTCGATTTGCGAGTTCGGGACTGCGCGCGCTCCGAGTTCCCGGGCGGTTCGCAGGGCGGCAGCCTCTACGTGCGATCCGAACGCCAGCACCGGCACGCCACGCCGGACCAGATTCTCAATGCGTTCGCCCACGCCCGGTTTGCCCAACTCGAGCACGGCGAGATCGATTGGATCATCACGCGCGATCTCGGCACCGGCGGCCGCAAGAATTGCCTGAACTTTCCCGCGGAAAAAGAGATCCCGACACTCGAGCAGCACCCGCTTAGCCATCGATCGGCTCCACCACGACCGTCCGCTGGTTAATCGCCGCGCGTCGCCAGAGATCGCGTAATGAGAACTCCTTGTGAAGCACCAAAACCGCATCTCCGTGGGGTTCGTCGGCAAGGCCATCGAGCGTCAGAAATGCGGGCGGCTCGATTCCTTGGATGACTGCCCGGTACGCCCTACCGTGCCAGACGAACGAGACCCCACCCGTCACCTTTCCCTGGATCTCGAGAAACACGTCGTCATCCACCTTGTAGATACCTTCGGCCACGCGCTCGCCCGAGCGGTAGAAAACGGGGTCGAAGACCTGGCCCTCTTGCCGCGCGAAGTTCTGTTCGGCGGCCCAATCGTACGCTTCGAGCTGCGCCACGTGCGCCCGGAACTCCAGGTGATGCCGCAGCTCGTGTGTCAGCGTGTCCCAGGCCTCCGCGCGCCAGTCGAATCCCGGCCCCTGACGAGCCAGCGCATGGAACGATCCGTAATACAGCACGATTTTCGAGTGCAGGTCGGCCCCGTTCCCCGACCATGACAACGGAACGCATTCGCCGAGTGTGTACACGTCCTGGCGAACCGGATGGGGAACAGTCTTGGGGCTGACTTCGATGTCTGCCACGCCACTTTCGAACTGGGCGGGAATCTCCCGTTGCAACCTGCCGACGAGCGTTCGGAATTCCTCGAGCGTCACCCCGCCAGCTTCTGCGTCAGGTATTCGACGAGCTTGCTCGCGGCGACGCGATCCTGCTTCAGCGTGTCGCGATCTCGAACGGTGACGGTCTGGTCCTGCGTCGATTGCCCGTCGATGGTGATGCCGA
>DATFVZ010000078.1:0-2691 GCA_035259785.1 Gemmatimonadales bacterium | reverse complement strand
CGACGACGGGATCTGGTCCATTTATTTCTGCCACGTCCTGCTCGGACGTGTCGACGAACGCGACTATGTCATCCGACCCTAGCTGTGAACTGTCACCCATGTTGCCGGTTTATTCCGTTACCTATGTTCCCGGTTGCTCAGACGGTCACCGCGACCGGCAGACGACCTAAAGAAGAAGTCATATCAGCCCCATGCTACCGCGATGACACCTATAGCTGCTCCAAGAACACCTATGGCGAACGCTATATTGCAACCACCTCGCGAGATCCTTCACGCTCCCGCACATAAAGATAGGTCGGCAAGGACCGCTGAGTTCCATTGCGACTAAACGTGAAGGCCTCCGGCGCCACGTCGATGACGAGACGTGGCGCGAACGTCCGGATGAGCCAGTCTGGAGTCTCAGCCGGCATAGCTCTCAGGAATCCGCCGAACGTTGAGGATCAGCCGCCGGCGGACCGGACCCCCGCATTCCGGCACGAACGCAGCAACCCGCCGGTCGGCTGCATCCTCGTGTTAGGCGGCGACGTTCAGGGAGCATATACGGACCGCCCCACGCATGAAGGTAGAACTCCGCGGTGTACGGGCCCACGTGCCTGAAGCGCTCCTGCAGAATTGTGCACGCATCCTTTTCCGATTTGACCGCACGGAGATACCGCGCGAACGTGCCGTGCTCTGCGCGAATGCGCTCGAACTCCTGCGCGTTCGCAACAAGGGCCGCGACCTTCCTCCGGTTCCTCAGCGCGCCCGGCCTGCGGAGGAGCGCTGCAGGAGCTGCATGTGCGAGCTTGGCAACCTCGAAGTTGAGGAACGCGCTGCGGTAGCGCGGCCAGCTCCTGCGCACGCTGGCCCAGCTTAGGCCAGCCTGCAGGATGCAGAGGGATAGAACCTCGAAATACTCGCGGTCCGAGCGCGGTTTCTTGGCGGGAAGGCAGCGGCTGCGTTCCTCCTTTGCGAACGAACATTCCCAGGGCGCGCGGTGGCTCATCCTATCTTCCGGCCATGGCAGCCCTTCGCCGCCCAACGCTCAGGCTGAGCGGCCGGCACCGCCGGGCCGCTCCAGCCTGTTATTCGGCGTGATGTCGCCCAGCGGGAGGTAGGGCCATCCGCGACCGAACCCGTCGTTGCTAGGGCCTGGCCGGTTCACTGCTCGGATCAGTCATCGGCAGCGACGGGTCCGCCGCCCACTCGTAGAGGCTGTTGTCATACATTGCGACGCGCGTATACCCCAGGAGCGCAAGCGCAAAGCCGTCGGTCGTGGCGCAGCCTCCGCCTCCACAGTATGTGATGACACGATCTGCAGAGAGGACACCGGCTTGGGCAAAGTGTGTTTGCATCGCTTCAGCACTGGCGAAGACACCAGTGTCCCAGTCCACCAAGGCTGGCATGGGAACGCTGACGGATCCGGTGATGTGGCCCTTCCTCGGTCCGTAGACGAGCTTGCTGGTACCCAGATAGAACTCGCTCGGCAGAGCGTTCACGACACAGCAAGAGCCATCGCCCTGGAGCGCGGCGAGGACGTCTTCTTTGTACACGATGCCGCGACTCCACTGGGAGTCCGCACGAAAGCTGGTCGGAGGGTAGTAGCCCGGGACGGAGGAGACCGAGCGGCCTTCGGCGATCCATTTCTCCAGGGCGCCGTTCAGGATCGCGCACTGTACGCCGAAGTGGTGCATGATCCACCAGGCCCGAGTGCACCACAGGGCACAGCTGTACAGCCGTTGCCCAACCGTGGACGCATAGAGGATCACGCGCGAGTCGTTGCCGACCCCAAGCTGACCCATGATCGCCTCGAATTGGGCTGCGGTTGGCCACGTCAGGGGGAATGCCCCATTGGGGTCAGAGAAGGGACCGCGAAAACTCGCGACATCCAGGAACACCGCCCCCGGGATGTGTCGCTTGTCGTAGCACATCGCCTTTGCAACGTTCTCTCGCTCTGCGTTGTGTACTCCCGTCACTTCGATCACGCGCAGGTCGACGTCCCGCAAACGAGACTCGAGCCAGTCCGTTTCCACCAGGTACTCGGGATTCGTATAGGACATCTGCCCCTCCCTTCCGGACCGATCGCCAACCTCGTATCCTGGGCTCGGGCACCACGACGCCGAACGCTCATGCTGAGCGGCGGGCCGCTCGGGGCCGGTCCGCTCAAGCATGGTGTTCGACAGCCCGATGCGCCTGCACGACTTTTCGGTAGACCAGGTCAGCGGCGGCGATGTCCTCAATTGCAACCCCTACTGACTTGAATAACGTGATCTCGTCCTCAGACGCACGGCCGGATTGGGTTCCAGCGACGACTTCGCCGATCTCGGCGAAGATTCGACCCGCCGCGATGACGTCGCCGGATTCGCGGCTCGCTGCCTCTCGGGACTCGACATAGATCCGGGCCTGGGCGAGGGTGTCATCATCTAGTTCGCGCCACGTGGGTCGAGCGGCACCCACCGCGTTGACGTGGGTTCCCGGCGAGAGCCATTTGCCCGCCAGCACGGGGGTCATCGACGTCGTCGCCACGACCACGACGTCCGCGCCACGTACCGCCTCTTCCGCCGAAGCAGCGGCCTCGACGCCTGAACGCTCGGCGAAGACGCGCGCGTTCCTCGGACTCCACACACGTACCTCCCGGAACTCCCGGACGAGGCGAAGCGCCTCGAGATGGCTGCGGGCCTGTACTCCCGAGCCTAGTATGGCAAGCACGCG
>DATFVZ010000077.1:0-2617 GCA_035259785.1 Gemmatimonadales bacterium | reverse complement strand
ATCCGCGCCCCGATTTTCAGCGCGCTGAATGGCACAACCTCAACGGTCGGTGGCGCTTCGCCTTTGATCCGCGGGAGGAAGGCGAACGTGCAGGCTGGACGAAGGGCGTACTCCCAGGCGACCGCGAGATCACGGTGCCGTTTTCCTGGGGCGCGCCACTTTCAGGTGTTCCTGACAGCGGCGACATCGCCTGGTACGCGCGCCCGATCACGATTCCGGACTCATGGCGCGGCCGGCGCGTCTTTCTGGTAGTCGGGGCGTGTGACTGGCGCACCAGCGTCTGGCTCAATGGCACGAAGCTGGGTGACCACCAGGGTGGCTACACGCCGTTCACGTTCGAATTGCCATCGCGACTGCGAAACGGCGGCCCATACCATCTGGTCCTCCGCGTGGATGATACGCCGCACGACTTCAAGCTCGAAGGGAAGCAAGGCTATGGTCGGGCTCGCGGGATATGGCAGACCATCTATCTCGAGGCACGCGGCACCGCCCCGCTTGGCACGGTGCATTTCACGCCATGGCGCGATCTCGAAGGCGTACGCGTCGACGCTCGTTTGCTGGAGGCTGCGTCCCGCCCGCTGACGCTCACCATCACCTTAGACAATCGCGACGGAAAGCCGGTATACACAGGTCGCATTCCGCGCGGTGGAATGTCAGCCCGAGTCGAGATACCGCTCCCCGGTGCTCGTCGCTGGTCACTCGATGACCCGTTTCTCCACACTGTGACCGTGCGGGTCACGGGCGACGGCGTGATCGAAGACCGCGTCACGTCCTACTTCGGGATGCGGACGATCTCGGTCGTCGACTTGCCGGGGACGAACTATCCCTATGTCGCCATCAACGGGACGCCCGTCTTCCTCCAGCTCGCGCTCGATCAGGCGTACCATCCGACGGGCTACTACACGTTCCCGACCGACAGCATCCTGCGCGACGAAATCTGGCGCGCCAAGAACATCGGACTGAACGGCCTGCGCGAGCACGTCAAAATCGAAGCCCCGCGCAAGCTGTACTGGGCCGACCGCCTCGGCCTGCTGATCATGGCCGACATTCCGAACTGGTGGGGCCCGCCCGATTCCGCCGCATTTCACGAGCACGACGTCGCGCTGCGCGGCATGCTCGACCGCGATTACAACCATCCGTCGATCTTCTCGTGGGTGTTGTTCAACGAGACGTGGGGACTGCTCGGCAAAGAGGGCGATCACGACCGCTACCTGCCGGAAGCACGCGCGCGCGTTGCGAAAGATTACGCGCTGGCCAAATCGCTCGACGCCACGCGGCTCGTCGAAGACAATTCACCGTGTTGCGGCCGAGGCCACACGGAGACCGATCTCAATTCGTGGCACGACTATCTGCCCGGTTGGCGCTGGGAATCGCAGGTACAGCGCATCAGCGACAGTACCTATCCCGGATCGACGTGGAATTTCGAGACGCCGTGGCGGCAGGCGCGGCAGCCGATGCTGAACTCGGAGTTCGGCAACGTGTGGGGCTACGAGGGCAGCACCGGCGACGTCGACTGGAGCTGGGATTACCATCGCGCCGTCAATGCGTTTCGCCGCCATCCCAGGCTCGCGGGCTGGCTCTACACCGAGCACCACGACGTCATCAACGAATGGAACGGCTACTGGCGCTTCGATCGCTCGCGCAAAGAGACAGGTTTCGGCGAGCTCGTCGAGGGCATGTCGGTGCGCGATCTGCACAGCCCGATGTACATCGTCGTCGGCGACTCGGAGCTGAGTCGCGTCGCGCGCCCGCGCGAACGCGTCAGCGTCCCGCTGTTCGCCTCCTTTTTGACGAACGCTCGCTACGGCGATTCGCTGACGCTGCGGGCCGAGCTGCACGGCTGGAATTCGTTAGGAGAGGAGAAACGCTACGCGTCAACGGTCCGTCGAATCGCCTATCGGCCATGGATGTCCGCCCCGCTCGACCCCTTCTCCGTTACGATGCCGAACGAGCCGGCGGTGGTGGTGCTCTCCGTTCGTCTGGAAGCGGTGGATGGGCCGATCGTGCATCAGAACTTCACGACGTTCGTCGTCGAGGGTTCGACACCGGACACGGTGCTCCTGGCGAATGGACGGCGAGCGCGGGTTGTCCGAGTCCCCGCGACCGCCGTGCGCGACGCACATTGGAGCCTCAAGCAATGGACCGTGCTCGGCGATCGGAAGCTGAACGGGGCGGGGAGTGGTTACTTCGAGTACCGGATTGCCTGGCCGGCCGGGCTCGACGCGCGCGCCGTCGAGAGCGCCACGTTCCTCGTCGAGGCGTCCGCCAAGCGGCTCAACGGCAAGGACCGAGATTCGACCGCGTCGAGCGGCGACTATATGCGCGGCGGCGGCTTCCACGATCCCTCGCGCAATCCCAACAGCTATCCGATGACCGGCGAGCACTTATTTCCGAGCGCGGTCACGGTGCGCGTGAACGGGGTCGTCGCCGGCCGCTATCGACTGGCTGATGATCCAGCGGATTCACGCGGGATCCTCAGCTGGCAGGCGCAACCGCACGACGGCCATTTGTACGAAGCCGGCTCGTATGGTGAGCTGCTGCGCGTCACGCTGCCGCCCGATGTGCTCAGCGAAGCCGCCCGGAACGGCGAAATCATCGTGCGATTGGAGGTCGACGA
>DATFVZ010000076.1:0-10976 GCA_035259785.1 Gemmatimonadales bacterium | reverse complement strand
CCCTGCTCTTGCTCGCGTTCGGCGCGATTGCCGCCGCTCTCGTTCCCGTCCTCGCCGGTGCGCTCGCGATCGCGATCGCGCTCGGTGCCGCGGCTGTCGCCGCCGGCATTTGGCCGCTCTCGATCTTGTTGCAGAGCGTCGTACCGATGCTCGGACTCGGATTGGGCATCGATTACGCCCTGCTGATGGTGAGCCGGTTCCGCGACGCTCTTGCCGCCGGTCAAGACCCAGTCCACGCGGCGGAAGAGTCGGCCGAGCATGCGGGCCACACCATTCTCCTCTCGGCCGCCACGGTGGCGCTCGGCTTCCTCGTCCTGCTCACCGTGCCCCTGAACGAGATGCGGGCGATCGCGGCGGGCGGGCTCCTCGTTGTGATCACGTCCGCACTCCTCGCGACGACGCTGCTGCCGGGCGTGCTGGCCATCGTTGGCCCCCGTATCGACTGGGGGCGCGTGCGACGTCGCTCGTTTCGGCAGAGATCGATAGAGGCGTGGCGGCGCTGGGGCCGGTGGGTGACCGGCCATCCGTGGATCGCTCTGGCCGTCGGTGGACTACCGCTGGTGCTGCTATCGACGCAAGCCGCGCGACTCCATCCGGGCTTGCCGCGAGGCGATTGGCTGCCCACGTCGATGGAGTCCGCCCGTGCGCTCACCGATCTCCGGGCGATGGGCCGCAGCGGCATGATTCAGACCGTGCGGATTGTCGTCACGATGGCGCCCGAAGTGTCCGTCCGACAACCGGCGGGCTGGGATGCCGTCGCGCGCTACACAGCGACGCTGGAGCGGGACGCCAGAGTCGGCCGCGTAAGATCGCTTGTGACGGTGCTCGAGGCCGCCGGAATGAGTCGAGCCAGGCTCGCGGCATCCCCCGGCTTCATGACCCGTCGGCTAACGCGGGGCCTCATCAGTCGGGATGGCCGCCTGGCGCTGGTCGAAGTGATGCCGAAAGAGTCCGTCCCACCCGATGCCGTACTCGCTTTCGTGCGGGAACTGCGGGCGCAGCGTCCCATTCCGCCCGTGGTGAGAGTGACTGTGGGCGGCCTGCCGGCCTTCAATCTCGACTACCAGGACGCGGTGGCCGGCCGGTTCTGGCAGATCGTCGCGCTGGTCATCGGCGGGACGATGCTCGCCCTGCTCCTCGGATTTCGATCGGCGCTCGTTCCGTTGAAGGCCGTGCTGCTGAATCTCCTGTCGGTGGGCGCGGCGTTCGGCGCGCTCACCCTCGTCTTCCAGGATGGTCACGGGTCGCGTCTGCTCGGCGTCGCCGAGCCGCTCGGCGCGGTCTTTTCATCACTGCCGGTGATCGTGTTCTGCATCGTGTTCGGCTTGAGTATGGATTACGAGGTCTTTCTCATCACTCGCGTCCGAGAGGCGCGAAACGGCGGCGCGCGCGATCGCGACGCGATCGTCGAAGGTTTGAGCGGTACCGGGCAGGTCATCACCAACGCAGCCGCGATCATGCTGGTCGTCTTTGCCGCGTTCACGCTCGGTCAGGTGTTGTTGACGAAGCTGCTCGGATTCGCGCTTGCCGTCGCGGTGCTGATCGATGCCACGATCGTGCGGATGGTCGTCGGGCCTGCGCTGCTGCAGCTCGCCGGGAAGTGGAACTGGTGGCCGGGAGGCCGTGCCGGACTACTTGAGCCGCGGCAGCTTGGGAGGCTTCGGTCCATGGCGGACGGCACCGCGCACGGGCACGTAATCGAGCGGTGTCCCGGCACGCGCGCAGCGGAGTAGCAGGCCACCGCGGCTCATGTCGCCCCGACCGGCAAAGGTCGGCGGGAAGAGTAGCCTGTCGCCAAAAACGTCCACCAGTGGTCCCACGTACTTGTCCGTCGCGACGCTGCCAAGCAGAACGACGCGGTCGTCGGGTGCGATGCCCCGAGCGAGTGCCGCAGCGTCTCGCACCAGCGGCTCGCGAAACGCCGGCACAGCTTCGTCGACTGGGACTTCGGCCATCTTGCGCAGATCCTCGACGCGAATCAGCAAATCGGCCGGCAACAGACCGCGGCCCGGCGCGATGACGTAGCCGCGACCGAAACGGTTGGCGTACGCAAGCTTGCCGCGGAAGTACAGGCTGCTCATGAAGGTGAAGACTTCACCCAGCGGCGCGCCGCCGTTCGCGAGCTGGGCCGTCAGCGGAGAAGTCCGGCTGTTGATCAGTTGTTGCGCTCGCGTACCGGCGCAGCTCGCCGGGGAGAGCAGAAAAACTGTCACCACGCTAACGCTCCATGTGCCGTCGCAGGAAAAACATCGCCACGCCAAAGATGATAATAATGAGGATTTGCACGGCACAACCGCGTTTCCTATGATAGTCCATGCTCGGGCTTGGTGGCGGCCTGCTCACATTCGCAGCGCTGTTTTACTTCGCAGCCGATTATGAGCACATGTCAGGGTGGAAGTGGGCACTGGCCAGCATCGCGGTGACCGTGACCATCGATCAACTTTTCCCGACCTCCTTTATTCTCGTGCTGCCGGCCCAATTCGGGCTGTTTCTCGTGCTGTGGTGGGCGCACACGAAGAACACGGCGCAGCGCGAGATCGAGCGCGAGCAACGGAACAAGGACGCTCTGCGCGAGCGGCACCAGCGGGTCTCCAGGACCAGGGAAGAAACGCTGGTCAATACCGATTGGAACGCCCGGGAGCGCGAGCGGGACGCTGCCGACGAGGCTGCCCGCAAGGAGCGGGAGGAACGGGTGCGACTGGCCCGGGAACAGCGCGAAAGGGAAGAACGGGAACGCGGGGGCTGAGCCTCCACGCGCTCCCGAGGCCGAGCCCCGTCCAGAGTATGCGGTCCGAACAACCTCAATAAGACAACCCAAAAACGATTTTCTACTGCGCCAGCGTCAGCATCACCGGTGCATGGTCACTCGTGCCGACGTCAGCCTGCACCACGCAGCTCGACGCCCGCGCGGCGACGAATGGGGAAGCCAGCAGGTAATCGAGGCGCCAGCCAATGTTGCGCGCTCTGAGATTGCGCCACGGCGCCCACCAGGTGAACAGGTTGGGATTGTCGCGATCGAATTGTCTGCCGAGGTCCACGAGCTGCTCGCCGAGCAATGTTTCGAACAGCGCACGTTCTTCGGGCCGCTGGCCCACGGCGTTCAATTTGCGTTCCTTCGGGTGTACATCGATTTCGAGGCGCGCGATGTTCAGGTCGCCGCAGAGAAGCAGGTGTCTGCCGTCAGCCGTCAGCCGCGCGGCCCAGTCGATGAGGTTTTTGACAAAGGACAGCTTTGCCGGATAGTCCTTCCCGCCGTTCGGAACGTAGATCGATGCGATGACGAGATCGCCGTGCTCGACTTGTACGATCCGGGACTCCATGTCGAACGGTGGGTGACTAAAGACCGGATCGACGGCATACAAGTCCTTCCGGACGTGCAGGGATACACCGGAGTATCCCTTCAAGCAGTGCCAGTAGGCGTGATAGTGGTCGAGCTTGCACTCGGCAGGGATCTGCGCGGCTGTCGCTTTCAGCTCCTGCAGGCAGACGATGTCGGGCTGGTCGCGCTGTAGCCACTCGGAGAGCTGCGCCGCCCGGGCGCGAATGCCATTCACGTTCCAGGTGGCAATTTTCACAGGTTCGAAGATTAATCAGGGCCCTTGACGGCGGCAGGCGTGATTATATATTACCATTCAGTTATGAAACCAACTGGTAATACTCTCGACGCGACCTTTGCTGCCCTGGCAGATCCGACCCGCCGGGCGATCCTGGCGCGCCTCGCGACGGGGGAGGCGACGGTGAGCGAACTCGCGGCACCGTTTGCCATGACGCAGCCCGCGATCTCCAAGCATCTCAAGGTGCTCGAGCGCGCCGGCCTCATTACGCGTGGCCGGGAAGCGCAGCGCCGACCGCGCAAGCTCGAGCCGCGGCCGCTCGCCGAAGCGACCGACTGGATCGAGCGCTACCGCAAGATCTGGGAGGCGAACTACCAGCGTCTCGACGCGCTGTTACAGTCGATGAAGAGCACACAACGAAAGGCCGTGGACCAGCTCATAAACGAAGGGAAACCCAAGTCCAAGAAAAGGAAAAGCCAATGACTAAGACCGAAACGCTGAAGCTGACGACTCCGACCGACCGCGACGCGGTAATCACCCGCGTGGTGGACGCACCGCGGGGGATGGTGTTCGATGCCCATACGAAGCCCGAGCTCGTGCGGCGCTGGTTACTTGGTCCTCCGGGCTGGACGATGCCGGTGTGTGAAATCGACCTCCGCGTGGGGGGCACGTATCGCTACGAGTGGCGGAGCGCTGACGGCGAGACGATGGGAATGGGTGGGAGGTTCACCGAGGTCGTCCGTCCCTCGCGCATTGCCGCAACACAGGTGTTCGACCAGGACTGGACGGGCGGAGAGACGATCGTCTCCACCGATATCGTCGAAAAGAACGGCAAATCCACCATCACCACCACAGTCCGCTTCCCCTCGCGCGAGGCGCGTGATGCCGCACTGCAGACCGGAATGACGACGGGAATGGAAGCGGGGTACGAGCGGCTGGAAGACCTGCTCAAGGAGATTGCACGTGGCTAGCCAAACAATCACACCGTTCCTCTGGTTCGACACGCAGGCCGAAGAGGCGGCGAACTTCTATATCTCGATCTTCAAGAACTCGAGGATCCTCCACGTCAGCCGTTACGGCGACGCCGGCCCGGGCCCCAAGGGCTCGGCGATGGTCGTGAATTTCCAGCTCGCGGGCCAGGAATTCACGGCACTGAACGGCGGCCCGCGCTTCAAGTTCAGTGAAGCATTCTCCTTCGTCGTGAATTGCGAGAATCAGCGGGAAATCGACGAGTACTGGACCAGGCTCACCGCTGACGGCGGTCAAGAAAGCATGTGCGGGTGGCTCAAGGACAAGTTTGGTTTCTCGTGGCAAATCCTCCCGATCGAGCTCGGCAGACTCATGACCGATAAGGATCCGCGGAAGGCGAATCGAGTCATGGAAGCGCTGCTCAAGATGCGAAAGCTCGATGTCGCGGCGCTCAAGGCGGCCGCGAAGTCATAGCGGTTCGTGACGTGATGACTCCTGGGGCGCGCGCGGATGTCCGGGGCCTGTTGCGCGCTTGCGACAGTGACGCGAGCGGGGTCTCTTGTGGTATTGTGTTGGAGACCCCTTCTCCGTCGAGGCGCCTATGCAGTTCTCCGGCCTCCGGGCCGTCTGTATCGCCGTTCCGCTGCTGTCGTTCGCCAGTCCCGCCGCGCGCGCGCAGCTGATCCCGATCAAAACGATCCCCATCGCCCAGGGCAGTCAATTCGAGATTTTTCCTTCGAGCAATCTCGGGATGGCAGATGTTTCGATAGCGCTTCCCGATTCGATCGGCGATCCGTTCGTCAATCCGGCAACGACGGCGCGGCTCCCCGGATCGCGGTTCTTCGCCACGCCAACCGTCTACAGCGTCTCAGACAATGCCGGCGGTGGGCGGTCGCTGCCGTTCGCTCTGCTGGCGCGCCGCAGCGACTGGTTCGGTGGTTTCGCGCTCACATTACAGCAGGTCGAGCCCAGCCGCCCCCCTCAGCAGTTTGGTGGGGGCGTGGTGGACTTGCCGCCACGGCCCGGCGGTGACCCGCTGTCGGTTGTTGTCCCCGGCAACACCGCACGCGCCCATGGGAATGGGTATGCGTTCGGGATGGTCGGACACAGATTCTCCGCAAAGAACCTCTCCGTTGGCGCGAGTGTCACGTGGACCGCGTTACACGCGCTCGACGGCGTGGACCTGCTCTACGAAGGCAGTCGAAGCATCACCCAGAGGGGTAACGCGCTCGATCTTCGCGTCGGCGCGCTGAAAGAGTGGCCCGGAGAACGCGGCGCGCGCGCCTTCGAGGCAATCGTCGTCCACAACCAGTTTTCCACGACGCATGATGTGCTCTTTGCCGACCTGGTTTGGGATCCGAACCGGCAGATTTTCGTGGAAGAAGCCCGCGTCGATACGAACTACGATCGCACCAAGACCTGGGGTGCCCAGCTCCAATACCAGATTCCCCTGGCGACGCCGGGCTGGCGCATCGGGTGGCTCGCTACCGTAAACCGCTCGACGCATCCCAATGGCCCAAGCTACCAGATCGGGAATAGCGGCGTTCCGCAGGATCCCGGCCACTCGTACGCGTACAATCTCGGGATCGGCGTCTCCAAGGTCCTGGGACCGGCGCGGTTCGGAGTGGATGCGATCTTCGAGCCGATTCGCAGTTACACGTGGGCGAACGCGACTGCACCGGTGGCCACGCTCAATGGCGACACGCTCCCCCCCGGCGCCCCGACACTCGAAAACCGCTTCTCGTTCGCGAATGCGCTGATGCGCGTCGGCGTGGGTCGCGACATAGATCTGCAAGGGACGAACAATGCGATTGGTCTGCAGCTCGGCCTGGTGCTCCGGTCGATCTCGTACAAGCTGGAACAGACCGACCACGTCCAGCTGACGGAGCGCGCGTTTCAAAGGAGTTGGATCGAGTGGACACCGACGTGGGGATTGAGCCTGCGATTCCCCGAGCTCGATATCCGCTACCAGGGCCGCGTCACGAAGGGCGCAGGGCGCCCCAGTAACAACTTCTTCTTTGTCGGACAACGTGACATCGCACTCTCGAGCGGAATGCTCGTGGCGGCGCCGAATGGTCCGCTCAGTCTCACGGACGTCAATACAACCACACATCAGATCTCGCTGTCTTTGCCCCTGCGCTGAGCGAGCGAGGAGGTACAATGACCGTTTGGGTTCGCCCGCTATGCCTCGCGGCGCTCGTCGTGACGGCTGCGGCATGTGACGAGCAAACGCCGACCGGAGAGCTTCCGGAGACGCTCGATGTGCAGCTGCGACGCAACATCGGCCAGTACGGCGTGGTCCCAATCGCCGCCATGGCGCGGCAGGACCCTGCGCTCGTCACGCTCGGCCAGGCGTTGATGTTCGACAAGGTTCTGAGCGGCAACCGCGACATCTCGTGCGGGACCTGCCATGATCCCACGCTGCATTTGACGGACGGCCTGCCGCTCCCGGTCGGAACCGGGGGAACAGGCAGCGGTGCCGCACGCACGCTTGGCCCCGGCCGCAGCTTCGTGCCTCGGAACGCGCCGTCGCTCGTGAACAGCGCAATTGGCTTGTTCTACGTGTTTTGGGACGGCCGGCTCAACCAGTTTGGGCCACAGGGACCACTACAGCTACCGGACGTCGTACTGCCGTTCGACCTCCCGAACGTGCTCGCGGCGCAGGCCTTCCTCCCGATTCTGAACCGGCGCGAGATGCGGGGCGAACCGGGCGATGTCGACGTGTTCGGAAACCCGAACGAGCTTGCCCAATTTGCCGATACACAGGCGGCGGAGATCTGGCAGGCCGTCACCCGGCGGCTGTTCGCGACTCCCGGGTATCCTGAGCTATTCAGGGCGGCGTTCCCCTACCTGCCGTCGTCCAGTTTCACCTTTCGCGAGGCGGCGATCGCCATCGCGGCCTTCCAGATGGACGCGTTGATGCGGACGAATTCACCCTTCGACCGCTATCTGCGGCGCGATGACAATGCTCTCAGCGTGGAAGCCAAGCGCGGCGGGGTGCTGTTCTTTGGCGAGGCGCGCTGCTCGAGCTGTCACAACGGTCCTCTACTGGGAGGGCAGCAATTCGCGAACACCGGCGTTCCACAGCTGGGGCCCGGTGTTGGGGCGGCGGCCCCGCTCGACCTGGGGCGGGGCGGACTGGTCAACAACGAGTTCTACCAATTCGCCTTCCGCGTGCCCCCGCTACGCAATGTCGAGTTGACCGCGCCCTACTTTCACAACGGCTCGTTCCCGACGCTCGAGTCCGTTGTGGCGCATTACAACGACGTGAGCAGGTCGCTCCGCAGCTTCGACCCGGCCACACTGCCCGCCGCCCTCCGGGACAGCTATCACGGCGAACAGGCCACGATCGACTCCGTCATCCAGCACCTGGATTCCCGGCTGCGCGAACCGTTGCGGCTGACTGAGGCGCAGCAGCGGGATCTGGTCGCGTTTCTCAAGGCGCTGACCGACCCGGCGGCGCGCGATCTGTCAGGCATCATTCCGGCTTCGGTGCCGAGCGGATTATCGATTCGATGAAGGCAAGAAGAAAAGCGGGCGCGAACCAATCGTTCGCGCCCGCTTTATTGTCGGCGACCAGCCTTAGAATGCCGGTGTCAAACTAAACCGTACCATCCAGTCTTTCGTCGGCCGTTGGAAAGGATGCACGACATCCATCTGGCCGATCGCGAATCCGAACAGGTTCATGCGGAAGGACGCGCCGGCGCTTTGCAGAACCTGCCGCGGGCCGTTCCCGAAGATTTGAGCGCCCTGCGTTCCGGTCCAGGCCACGCCAGAGTCGAAAAAGAGTCCCGCCTCGACGGGCAGAATGCCGTAGTAGCCGCCGCCCGCTCCGAGGACGCCGAACAGCGGGAAACGGAGCTCCATGCTCGCCACCAGGATGCGGCTACCGAACATCTGGTCGACGATCGGGCAGCCGACTGTGGAGGTTCCGCATTCGACGGCGTGGAAGCTTCCGATGTCGTAGCCACGCACCAGGCTTGGGTAGCCGATGAACATCGGATACATCCGTCCATCGTCCGCATCCTTCCCGTAGCGTCCGATATGCAGGAAGCGGCCTGCGATCGTGAACGGGCGGAAGGGCATCACGTACTTTCGATAGTCGACCAGAGCCGTGACGAAATTCAGCGTCCCATACGTGGGATCGGCTTCGATGCGCCAGCGGTCGCCGAGGATCGGTCCGACGGCGCCGAAGAACGTGTTGTCGCGCACGAAAGCAAGGGTTGCGCTACCGAGTCCTAGCGCGGGGGGGACGGGATTGTGAAACGTGGAATCATATACAACCCCACCGCCTGGATTGTAACCGGTCAGCTGAACCTCGTCGTTCCACGTGATCTGCTGCACCCCAGCCGACGCCTCGAACCGGAACGAGCGGTTGAACGGATACGCGATGACACCGCTGATTTCGCGGCTCGTCTGCTTGACTCGTTGGATCAGCTCGTAGTAGTTGCCGTTACCATCGAAGCCGTTGCCGAAGTACCCCTGGATGTATGGGATGACCTGCGCGCCGATGCTCCAGTTCAAGCGTCGCTTGCGATTTTGATAACCCACCAGGGCCGCCCAGTCGCCGATGCGGCCATTGACCTGCGCCATGGTGACGAGGTTGTGATCGCCCAGCATGTCGCTCCAATACAGCGTGACCCCTCCGCCGATGTACGTGCCGAACCGATCCGCGGCCACTGCGAGGCTCGGCTGCGCAATGAAGTCGAGCGACAGCCTGGGGTGGTAGGAGCGGACAGAAGTTTCGACCGGGATGGTGTTCTCGTCGGGCAAGCCCTGCTCGGCGTCGCTGAGAATGGCGACCACACCGGTTTCACGCTCGAGCGGTGGCAATACGGCCGCGGATGGCGGAAGCTGGGTGATCGCCGTGCCGGGCGTCGCGTTGAGATCATCGATGCTCTGAATCGCGTAGCCCCCATGGCTGTACACGCTGAACACCGCGCGGGGCGCTTTCTGCGCGACGCTGAGCGCGGGGCTGAGCGCCGTTATGCCACTGACGCCGCTGAACACGTTGGTCATCTGCGTAATGCCGCCGTCGGCGATCGACAGCCGGAAAACGTTGCTGATGCCGCCGGGATCCCCGATGAAGTACAGGCTCTGCCCGTCGGGACTCCACTGCGGATTGATCTGCTTCGCGCCGCTCAGGGGGCGCAGCGCCGTGATCTGTCCGGGCACGCCACCGGTCACGTCGATCAGGGCGAGCTGGTAATTGCCATACGCCAGGCTGTCGATGGACGTCCCGAACCGATCGGTCACGAATGCGATCGAGTTGCCGTCCGGCGACCAGGCGGGCTCGAGATCGGCGTACAAGTCGTCAGTGAGCCGCGTGAGTTTTCCGTTTGCGACCTCGACGAAGAACAGATCGGTCACGCCGCCGACCTGGGAGCTGAACGCGATGTACTTGCCATCCGGTGACCAGGTTGGATTGAAGATCTCGCCGAGTGCCGAGAACTTGAGCTCTTTGATCGTGTTGCCATTCTTGGCGTTGACGATCCGGAGTGCGGGCCGACCGGTGACAACTCCGCCGAATACGAAACGGGTACTCGTCGCATCCCACGCGCCGGCCGAGTTGATGAACTGCATGCTCTCGAGGTGCGGATCGCGCGTCGACGATACCAGTTTGCGTAAGGTGCGGCCGGTTTGTGCATCCGCGAGATACATGTCGATCGAAAAGAGTCCGGCGTCCGACATGTACACCATGTGGCGGCCGTCCGCGCTCAGTGAGGGTGCGATGTTGTAGTGCGACACCCGACCCGGACTCACCAGCATCCGCGCGCCGGCTGTCGTGACCGTCGTCTCGCGCGCGCGTTGCACCTGCGCGCGATCGGTCGGCAGCTCGACTCCGGTGGCAAGCGCGACCGGCTCGGCCGCCTCCACCAGCGCGCGGTGCCACTCCACGACAATGCTGTCGACTGGGCGGTGCGTCATGACTTCCAGCGCACCCTGGGCGTTGCCCGTTCTTCCCGCCGAGCGGAGCAACGCGCCCACGATATCGTCACCGTACACGCCGCCCAGATAGGCCCAGAACGCCTGGCCCCAGCGGTACGGGAAGTAGCGCGGGCTATCGAGCTCCATGAACTTGGGCAGTTCGCGCCGTCGCACGGCGTCCCGCATCCACATCGTCGTGTTCGGATCGACGGGTCCGAGTGAGAGGTACTCCGCCATTCCCTCGATGAACCAGAGCGGAATACGGTTCAATCCCGCCCCCATGTTGGCGCGACCCACGCCCGTAATGTCGTACTGGAATGCGTGAACCAGTTCGTGACCGATGACGTGATCGGTTTCCCACAGGGACGCGCCCATGGGGAGGATGATGCGACGTTTCAGACTCTCGGTGACGCCTCCCGTGCCCTCGCCCGGCGACGAGCCGAGGACATTGGTCTGCTCGAAATCGGGATGGTCAGAGTAGAGAATCAGCGGCTGGCGGCCGGTGAGTTGATGGCGCAGCACGTT
>DATFVZ010000075.1:0-2830 GCA_035259785.1 Gemmatimonadales bacterium | reverse complement strand
CACGCTCGGCCAGGTTGTCGCCAGCCGCCTTCTTCCAGACTCGCGCAACGATTTCCGCGTGTACGGGATCACCGGGCTCATCGCCGGACAGCATTCCATGTGGGAAGCGCGCACGGGCCGCTTCGAGATCACGAGCGACACCGTCAACGAGACCGCCGACTACCCGGAAGCGCTGCTGCCGAACTACGTGGCCGAGATCGAGGACTTCCAGCGCGCGGTCACCATAGGCGGCCGGCCCGCAGCGACCGGCCTGGACGGGCTGCGCGTCGTGGAGGTCACGCTGGCGATGATCGAGTCCGCGCGCACGCGCCGGAGCGTGAAGATCGAGCGCGTCGAGGTGTAATATCCTCGGGCAATGGTGATCGTCGAAGAACCGATGGGGGTGCTCGCAGAGGCGCTTCCGCTGGATCGACGGCGCTCGTTGATTGCCGCAGGCAACGAATCGTCAAAGCGGGAACCTCCGGCACTCCGCCCGTCTGCGAACGCCGAACAACCCGAGCGTGCGCGGAGGACGACCAGGCTCGAAAGTGTCAAGGTTCTCATCGTCGACGACGATCCGGCCTCCCTGGACTATTTTTCGTTCGCGCTCGAAACATGCGGCGCTGTTGTCGCCGTGGCCGCCAGCGCGCGCGAAGCCCTGGAAGCCGTCTCGCGAGTGCTGCCCGACGTCGTCCTGAGCGACATCGCGATGCCCGGTGGAGACGGCTATTGGCTGCTACGCGAGATTCGTCGCCACGCCGATCGCGGTGTCAGCAGGCTCCCGGTCGTGGCGGCCACGGCCTACGGCCGCGATTATCCGCGCGACCAGTTGCTCGCTGCCGGATTTCACGAGCACCTGTCCAAACCGGTCGACCCCGGTGTCCTGTGTCAGGCGATCGCCTCAGCGGTCGGACGCTGAAGCTCGCTCAGGCACTCAGTGGCAGCGCAACGGTAAATGTGGCGCCCGCGCCTTTGCCCGTGCTTTCGGCCCGAACATAGCCCCCGTGGAGCTCGACCAGATGCTTCACGAGGGTGAGGCCGAGCCCCAGGCCCTGGTGGGCTCTCGTGACCGAGCTGTCTTCCTGCCAGAACTCCTGAAACACGTGCGGCAGCATCGCCGGGCTGATGCCTTCGCCATCATCACGCACGGTCACCTCGGCGTAGTCACCGACGCGATGAAGAGCGACGTCGATGCGGCCGCCGCGGGGCGTGAACTTGACGGCGTTTGCGACAAGATTCCACACCACCTGCTGCAGTCGATCGCGAGCCCCTTGCACGGGGCCGACCTCGTCCAGCGCGGCGGAGAGCTCGATCTGCTTGGCGCTGGCCGCGGGGTGCACCGTGTCGAGCGCGGCCTCCACGACCTCCCGAAGCGAAATAGCGTCGACGTCGAGGCGGAGACGGCCGGTGACGGCCCGCGAAAGATCCAGCAGATCGTCCACGAGGCGCGCCTGGGCCGAGGCCCCGTTCACGATCGCCGTAATTGCACGCTTGCGCGCCGTCTCGTCGAGCTCTGAGTTCTCGAGGAGCCTGGACCAGCCAAAGATCGCATTCAGCGGGGTACGAAGCTCATGAGAGATCGTGGCGAGGAACTGATCCTTTGCGCGGATCAGGGCTTCCGCCGCGGTCCGGGCCTCATGCTCCTGTTTGAGAAGCACGTCGCGGTATTGGTCCAGTCGTCGACGCTCAGAGACATCACGAGCTATTTTGGAAGCACCAACGACGTGACCAGACCGATCGCGGACCGGCGATACCGTCAGCGAGACATCGATCAGACGGCCGTCTCTCGCGACACGCACCGTGTCGAAGTGATCGATGCGCTCGCCACACCGGAGCCGCGCCATCACCGCGTCTTCTTCCGCGTGCCGATCCTCGGGGACGATCAGCGTGATGTGCTTGCCGATTGCCACTTGCGCGGGCCAGCCGAACATACGCTCGGCGCCGCTGTTCCAGGACGTGATGATGCCATCCAACGTCTTCGACACGATGGCGTCGTCGGACGATTCGACAATCGCGGCGAGCAGCGACGGGATGTGCTCCTCGAGCACAGCGAACAGCTGTGTCTCGCTCAGAACCGTCTCTCGCACCTGCTCATCATGGAGGTAGCTGTCGTCCATCTGTCAGTCACCTGACCCAACGCTTGAGTATATAGGACTTCCCCGCACACGATGCATCGGGTGATTACCTTAGTTGCAACCGGCAACTGCAAGCATCGCGTCCATCGAGCAGAACTGTCGAGTGTCATGTCGAGTGTCATACTGATGGATAGCGGACGGACTTACAGAGCCAGCGATGGCATCATACACAGAGCAACAAACCCGGCAATACCTGCTCGCACGTTTTTGGGAAGCGGCCCTGGGCTTCTGGCGGAAAGGTGGGGCTCGCACCGCTTGGCTTTTGACGTTCGCAGGCCTCGCCCTGGCGCTGATCAATCTCGCCCTGCAGTATCGGTTGAACGTATGGCACCGCACCATGTTCGATGCCATCGACAAGCATGACGGCAGCGGGGTCCTGCACCAGACGCTGATCTTTTTCCCTCTGATCGCCGCCATCGTAAGCGTGGCGGCGGTGGCCACTCTGTCCAAGATGACCCTGCAGCGCAGGTGGCGGGCCTGGCTGAACAGTTCCCTGCTCGATCAATGGCTGACGAACGGCCGCTACTATCAACTGAACCTGGTTCCGGGCGATCACGCCAACCCGGAATATCGCGTCGCCGAAGATCTGCGTTTGAGCGTCGAGGCCCCGGTCGATTTCGCGATTGGCATCTTCTCGGCCGTGACCTCGGGGATGGTGTTCATCGGCGTGCTCTGGTTCATCGGGGGCGAGCTGACGATCCCGATCGGGAGCGCAA
>DATFVZ010000074.1:0-2558 GCA_035259785.1 Gemmatimonadales bacterium | reverse complement strand
GCGGGTCGCGATGTAGTGACTAATTGACTTGTACTTTTTTGGCAAGTCGTGTACCGTGTGGCGCATGCCGAAGCGCACCGGTGCAGTCCACGTGGTGACCACCACGCGCCATTACAAGGGCAAGATCTATCAAAGCCATTTGCTGTGCCGCAGCTATCGCGCGGGCGCCCACGTGCGCAAGGAGACCGTGGGGAACCTCTCGCATCTGCCCGCCCACATCATCGATTTGATTCGGCGGGCGCTGCGGGCGGAAGCGCTCATCCCCGCCGATCAGTTCGAGGTGGTGCGCTCGGTGGCGCACGGCGACAGCCATGCCGTGCTGACCGCGATCGACAAACTCGGTTTCGAAGGCCTGCTGTCGGCGCGCCGCTGTCCCGAAGCGGACCTGGTGACCGCCATGGTCGCGGCGCGCGTCATGGCGCCGCATACGAAACTGGCGACGACACGCTGGTGGCAGACGCGCACACTGGCGGAGGACCTCGGGGTGCGGGACGCCAGCGAAGATGATTTGTACGCGGCGATGGATTGGTTGCTGGACCGGGAACCCCGCATTGAACAGCGGCTCGCCGCCCGTCATCTGGCGCCGGGCGGGCTCGTCCTCTACGACGTGAGCTCGAGCTATTTCGAAGGGACGACGTGTCCGCTCGCGAAGCGCGGGTATAACCGCGACGGCAAGCGCGACAAACTCCAGGTGAATTATGGCCTCGTGACGGATGGCCGCGGCTGTCCGGTGGCGGTGTCTGTCTTCGAGGGGAACGTGAGCGACACGACCACGTTGCTGCCCGACGTGCAGCGACTCCGCGAGCGGTTTGGCATCCGCGAGGTCGTGATCGTGGGAGACCGCGGCATGATCGCGCAGACGTCGATCGACCAGATGAAGACGGTCGACGGGCTCGCCTGGATCACCGCACTCAAGAGCCCGCAGATCCAGACGCTACTGACCGGCGGCGCTCTGCAGCTCGGCCTCTTTGATGATCGGAATCTGTTTGAGCTGAGGCACCCGGCCTATCCCGGTGAACGCCTCATTGCGTGTCGCAATCCCCAGCTGGCGATGCTGCGCGCGCGCAAACGGCAAGACCTGCTGGCGGCGACCACGGCGGAGCTGGAGAAGGTTCAGCGCCGCGTGACGAGCGGCCGTCTCCGCGGGCGCGCCGAGATTGGCCTCCGCGTCGGGCGGGTGATCAACAAATACAAGGTCGCGAAGCACTTCACCGTGACCATCACCGACGCGCGCTTCGACTTTGCGGTTCGCACGGCTCGCGTCGAGACCGAGGCGGCCATCGATGGGGTCTATGTGATTCGCACGAATGTGCCGGCCGTGAGCCTGACGGCGGCCGACGCGGTGCGCCACTACAAAGCGCTGAGCCAGGTGGAACGGGCGTTTCGCTCCTTGAAGACCGTCGACCTGCACATCCGGCCGATTCATCATCGGCTGGCCGACCGCGTGCGCAGTCACATCTTTCTCTGCATGCTGGCCTATTACGTCGAGTGGCACATGCGCGAGGCGTGGCGGCCGTTATTGTTTGCGGACGAGGATCAGGCGGCCAAGGTCACGCGCGATCCGGTCGCGCCCGCGAAGCGATCACCCGCCGCCGAGCAGAAAGCGGCCACGCACCAGCTCGCCGACGGCACTCCCGTGCATTGCTTCCGGACCCTCTTGCAGGATCTGAGCTCGATCGTGCGCAACCGTTGTCGCGCCCGTGGGCACGAGGACGCCCCCACCTTTACCGTGACGACAACGCCTACGCCCGAGCAGCGACACGCGCTGGAATTGATGAAACGGATCGCGTAGTAAGAACGCGCACCGAGGATTCCCTTCAAGTGCAACGAATATCAGGAGATCCTCGGCTCGTGTGTGTGGAACTTCGGGTTAGCAGCTCGCTGCCCGCGCCGCGAGCAGATCCCGCTCGCGGGTGTTGGTGGCCATGCGCGCGGCCTTCTCGAGCTCGGCCTTCGCCTCAGGCCTCCTGCCCAGCTTCAAGAGGAGATCGCCGCGAACGGTGGGAAGGAGGTGATAGTCGCGAAGCGCCGGATCCTCCGCCAGCTCGTCGACGAGCGATAGCGCCTCGAGGGGACCGTAGGCCATCGAAATGGCGACCGCACGGTTCAATTCGACCACCGGAGAACCTGTGAGCTCGACAAGCGCATCGTAGAGCGCGACGATGCGGACCCAGTCTGTCTCGCCCGGCGTGCGTGCGCGCGCATGGCATGCCGCGATCGCAGCCTGGATTGTGTATGGGCCGGGCGAGCGCGCGAGCGTCTCGGCACGTTCGAGCGCTCGAAGCCCGCGGGTGATGAGCAGACGATCCCACCTGGCGCGGTTCTGTTCCAGGAGCGGCACCGGGACCCCGTGCGGCCCGATCCGAGCTCTCGCTCGCGAGGCCTGGAGCTCCATCAGCGCAAGCAACCCGTGCACCTCCGGATCGTCCGGCACGAGCGCCACGAGAAGCCGCCCGAGGCGCATGGCCTCCTCGCACAGCTCTGGTCTGAGCCAATCGTCGCCGACCGTTGCCACGTAGCCCTCGTTGAAGATCAGATAGACAACCTCCAGAGCGGGC
>DATFVZ010000073.1:0-2271 GCA_035259785.1 Gemmatimonadales bacterium | reverse complement strand
AATACTCGGCGACCTGTTACCGCAGGTGCAGACGCCCGTGCAGATCATCGCTGGACGCAGAGACGCGGTCGTGCCGCTGGTGAACGCGGAGTTCCTGCACGAACGCCTACCGCACAGCGAGCTTCGCATTGTTGACGCTGTGCATTTCATCTGGGAGGACGCCTCGGAAGAATACGCCGCCCTCGTGAAGTCGTGGTGGGCGGGAGGTTTTGAAACGTGCCTGAAAAAACCAACGGTGATCGCCGCCGGTCAGCCGTGAACTGTGTATCGTTGACGGCAGATCACGACTAATGACGCACAACCACCGTGGAATACATTCGCGCCCGTATCGTTGGAGGGAACGACGCGAAGGCCGACCACACGGCCGTCCCGTGCGTTACGTTCACGGACCCTGAAGTGGCGTCGGTCGGTCTCTCGGAGTCTGCCGCGCGCTCGAGGCATCGACGTCCTCGTTGCCAGCGTCGATCCGTCGGAGGCTGTTCGCGGGTACATCCACGATTTTCACCGGGGGCGCGTTGAAGCTGATCGCGGACGGCACACGCGGCGTGCTCGTCGGCGCCACGCTCGTCTCGCCGCGCGCGGGCCAGATTCTGGGCGAGCTCGTACTGGCGATCAAGCTTGGCATCCCGTTGAAGGCGCTCGCCGACGTCATCCACCCGTTTCCGGCGTTCAATCGCGTCCTTGGGGAAAGTCTCGGCGCGCTCGCCGCGAAGGTTTCAAGGAGATCAGCATGAGCAGTGTCGATCTAAAGCTGGAGGTCGTGGTCATTCCCGCGTCAGACGTCGATCGCGCCAAGCGCTTCTACGAGAAGCTGGGATGGCGGCTCGACGCCGACTTCGCGTTCGACAATGGCTTCCGTGTCGTCCAGTTCACGCCGCCCGGCTCGGCGTGCTCGATCCAGTTCGGTGCGAAGCTCACGTCGGCGGTACCCGGCTCGGCTCAAAGCAACTACCTGATCGTGTCCGACATCGCGGCCGCGCGCGACGAACTCGCCGCCCGTGGCGCCGCAATCAGCGAGGTGTTTCATCCCGCGATGCCTGGAGCGCAGTTTCAGCCGGCCGGCGCGAGCGGCCGCGTCAGCGGACCCGCGGCCGGCCATGCGACGTACAGTTCGTTCGCGACGTTCAGCGATCCGGACGGCAACGGTTGGCTCGTGCAGGAAATCACGTCGCGCTTACCCGGTCGGATCGATTCTGCGACAACGTCGTACAGCTCCGTCCCTGATCTCATTGACGCATTAAAGCGCGCGGCAATCGCCCACGGCGAGCACGAGAAGCGCATCGGGGTCGCGGACCCCAATTGGCCCGATTGGTACGCGGCGTACATGGTGGCGGAGCGTTCCGGCGCGGAGCTACCGAAGTAGGGAGGACAAATGGCGACGTTGCATTTTCATCAGACGACCACGTTGACGCCCGAACAGTACATCGCCGGGCTCACGGACTTCGGTCCCGGCCGCGCCAAGCTCTTTGGCAACAGCGCCGACGAGTACATGAAGGTTCATCAACGAGGCCCTACGCAGGCCGACGTCACCGAGGGCTCGGGCGGCGTCTGGGAACGCCTGCACTACGACTGGTCCGATCCCAACCACGTCGTCCTCACGACCACGGACTCGAACCTGTGGGGCGGTGGGTCCGGCCACACCTATGACTTCACGCGGAAGCCCGACGGCACGACGGACATCGACGTCACGGTCGTCCGCGACGGCAAGAACCTGAAGGGACGGCTCCTCGGCCTCGTGATCGGAACCGTCGGCAAGGGACAGCTGGAAAAGGCATTCGTCAATTCCGTCAAGGCCATCGAGGCCCGCAACAACGGCGGGAAAACCGCATCCAGAGGATGACCATGAGCCTCACCTACGAAAAGTTCGTCAACGACCCGCCGCCGCGGAATGACGGCTTCCTTCCGAACGGAGAGCCGAAGGGCGGATCGCCCGTCGCGAGCACACTGATCTACGGGAGCCGGGACGCGGTGCTGACCGATCCCGCGTTCACGATGGATCAAGCGCGTGCGCTCGGCGACTGGGTCGCCGGCAAGGGCCGCAAGGTCACGGACATCTTCATCACCCACGGCCACGGCGATCACTGGTTCGCCGCCGGACTGCTGGCGGAACGATTCGGCGCGCGCGTCGTCGCCACGGCGGGCACGATCGCGCAGATGCACGCCGGCGTCGCCGGCCGTCCGTTTCTCTGGGACAAGATCTACGGAGGAATGATCCCGCCCTCGCCTGTGACTGCCGTGACCGTACCGCGCAACCGCTTGACGCTCGAAGGA
>DATFVZ010000072.1:0-2518 GCA_035259785.1 Gemmatimonadales bacterium | reverse complement strand
GACGGGAGAGCGAGTCTGACCCCGCGGTTGAAGGACTTGCGCTGATTTGCGCTGAACGCACCCGTCAAACACGACGATTTCAATCCTCGAGCGCGCCGAGGGTCCCGTTCAGTCCTTGAGGCGCGCAACGAGAATTCACGTAGCGACGCGAGCTTGCGCGGAACTACGCAGAAAGACGGAGGGCCGGCTCATCGCCGACCCTCGTCTTCTAATCCGAGGGTCGCAGGTTCGACTCCTGCCAGGCGCACCAGCAAATCAAGCCACTAGTGGACGTGCGGCCCCTGTGCTACTGCGCGGGGGCCGGCTGGCGGAACTCGTCGTCGGCCGGTGTCTAACGGAACTCGCGCCCTGCCAGGACCTTCTCCCGGGTGCGCTCCTTGTCCAGTTGCTCAGCCGTCTCAATGGGCTCAAGCCGCCAGCCGAGGGCCTTGGCCGAGAGCCGTGTCGCCTCGGCGCCGTATAGCAAGATGATGGATGAGTAGTAGACCCAAAGGAGAATGACGATCATCGAGCCGGCGGCGCCGTAGACCGACCCGACGGAGCCCTGCCCCAGATACAGGCCGATCAGCTCTTTGCCCGTCGTGAAGAGCAGAGCCGTCACGGCACCGCCAAACCAGACGACTCGCCAAGCGATACGGACGTCGGGAAGGATCTTGAAAGCGGCGCAGAAGAGGAACGTCAGCACCGCGAACGAGATGATGCCGTTGACGATCTGCACGAGCAGTTCCTGCCCGGGGACAAGCTCAGCGCTCCACCGAGCAAGAGCCGCAAGCGCCGCGCTGACCGCGAGCGAGACGAGCAAGAGGAAGGCCATCACGAGCATCATCGCGAACGAGGCGATCCGGTTCCAGATCAGCCGCATCAGCGCGTCGCGCGGCTTCGCGGACTTGATCTGCACACCCCAAACGTTGTTGAGCGCGGCCTTGAGCTGCACGAATACCCCGGTTGCGCCAACGATGAGCGTGCCGATGCTGATGACCGCTGCCACGCCGCCGCCGCCCTTGGAGGCGCGTGAGAAGACGCCGGCGATGAACTGGGCGCTGTCGGCCCCCATGAGTGATCCGAACTGACTCTGGATCTCGGCGCGGGTGTGGTCCTCGCCGAAGACTAGGCCAGTGACCGCGACAACGAGCAGGAGCAGCGGGGCGAGGGAAAAGATCGTGAAGAAAGCGATCGATGCGGCCAGAACGAAGCCGTTGTCTGCGATCAGTTCGACAGCTGCTCCGTAGAGCACGTTCCACATCCCGCGGAGCTTCTTGACCATATGCGAAGGCTACTCCTCCCCCGCACGATCCGCGAGTTCGTTACAGCGAGAAACCGGGAGCGACGCGTTGACCGTGAAGAGTCTACACTCGTCAGGTCTACACCTGCTTGACGCGCGGACGAAGGCCGCTACGCTAAAACCGTGCGGTGTGCAGCGCGATGTGCGTTGTGCAATTCTCCGCCCAATCGAGGTCCCGATTCTGAATCAGAGGAGGAATCCACCATGCCGGAGCAGAAGCATATCGTAGAGACCGTGAAGTCCGGGATCATCGACAGCATCCGAGGGACAGGCGAGGTCGTTGACGCAGCCGTCAGCACGGTAAGCGGAACCCTTGTGAACACCATCAAAGGAACCGGCGCCGTCGGTGCTGCGCTCACCAGTACCGTGTCTGACGTCTTGCGTGGAGCGATCCTGGGAACGGCTCACACGGGGGCGGATATTCGCGACGCTGCCAAGGGGGGCGTCATCGGGGTAATCCGTGGCACGAAGGAAGTTGGAGTCGAAGCCTCCGAGAGCATCAGTGCCGGAGCGCGATCAGTCGTGAAAAGCGCGGCCGAGGTCGGTGGCGACGTCGGCTCCGTCGCGCGCAGCGCTGTTGAGGGATCGATCGCCGGGGCGAAGCAGATGGGGCTCAAGGCGGAGGACGCGGCATCCGCGGCGGCGAGCGGCGCGATCAAGGGCGCTGGCGACATCGGGGGCACCGCTGTCGAGCAGGTCCGCAAGGCCTTGACCGACGTCATCGCCGGCGTCAAGGTCGTGGTGAAGGAGCCGTTCAAGTCCGAACGCAAGGTCGGCTGACGAGACGGCGCCGACCTCGACGGGCATGACGCCAGCCGCGAGCGTTACCGGTTACAGCGCCACACATTCGTAACGAAACAAAAGTGAATAATCGGTCGCAATCGACTGGCGTCGTGCCGTCGGCGCAGTTCTCAGCAAATGGTGGAGCCATGGGCGTTTGTCGTTATACGCAGCCGCCTCGACCGACTACCAGGAACTGCGCCATGACTTTGGGGACTGATGCCATCTCAGGATCGCTCTCGATCGTCGTGAAGGGGAGCGGGGGACACCGCACGATGCCTTTGACGGCGTGGACCGACGCCGGGTCGCGCGCCGCCGCCGTCCAATGTTGAGCCCTATTTTGAAGCTCGGGTGGGATGTAGTCGGAGCGGACCAATCCGCCGCGTGAAGTTACGAGGTATGTGAAGGCAGGCTGAACGTAAACGTCGAACCCACTCCCAACTCACTCTTCACCCA
>DATFVZ010000071.1:0-3652 GCA_035259785.1 Gemmatimonadales bacterium | reverse complement strand
CGTCGCCTGGGCGGACGCGGCAGGTCGGGGAAAAAATCGAACAGGTCCATCAACTCATTTCCATGTACATCGCGAACCAGTTGTGGTGTGCGCGGGTTCGGCGGCGCCGCCACGCCACGCTCGGGCGGCGCGACGGCGACCGGCTCCGGCGGTCGGGGCTGCGCCAGCGGGTTCCCACGCGGCGTGCGTGGCACGCCGCGTTCCGGCGGTACCCTGCTGATTTTTTTCATCATTGCGCCGCGCTCGATCGCGTATACACTCGCTTCGCGAGGAGGTTTCAGGTATCAGGTTTCAGATGTCAGCAGATCTCAGTCCTCGGACCTGATACCTTATCGCTGATCCCTGCTGATACCTGATACCTGACACCTGAAACCTTATTTGCGAGCCGAGCTCGCGAAGGAGGAGTATGCCACCACGTGGCAAGAAGAAGAGCAAGGGGAGCCGCAAGAAGAGCGCGTCGCGCGGCCGGAAATCTACCGCCGCCCGCGCCGCCAAGCGCTCGACACGGTCGCGGGCACGCGCGTCACGCAAGACCAGTGCACGAAAGAGCGCGGCTCGAAAGGGAGCGGCCAAACGCAGCACCAAGCGGAGCGCCACGGCCCGCAAGGCTTCGCCGACTCGCCGCCGCGCGGCAGCAGCCACGGCAGCAGGAGCCAGTGAGCCGTCCAAGTTTGGGGGCGCCATGAGCGACGAAGCCGCCGGCCATGAAGACATGGGCACGCTCGGTAATGACGAGCTGATGGAAGAGCCGGACCTCGACCTCGGCGGGGACGAAGGCGGAGACGACGACCTCGAGGGAGTCTAGGCACAGAACTCGCAGCTGATCTTCCCGAAGGAGGGAGGAGGAATCATGCTGCAGTTCGCACTGCTGTTCCTCGTCGTCGGCATCATTGCCGCCGTCCTGGGCTTCACGTCGATTGCGGGCGCATCGTTGGCGATCGCGAAGTTTCTGGCCGGCCTGTTCTTGGTGTTGTTCGTCCTGTTCTTGATCCTTGCGATAGCAGGTGTTCGCAAGGTGTTCTAAGTGTTAGGGTGCAGGTGGCAGATAGGGCAGGTGGCAGAATGTCATTTGCTGCCCTGCGACCTGCCCTGCCTCCTGCCACCTAGGTACAATTAAGTTCCTTTGCGAACGGCTGCCCTGAGCGTTCTCGCGGTCGTGCTCGTACTCGTCTGCGGGCCGCACGCGCAAGGTACGGCACCTGCCTCGGCGTTGACACTGATCACGCGCGAAGCCCGACGTCCCGTTGCTTCGACCATCCTCAACGGCCAGGAATTCATCGGCCTCGATGATCTCGCGGCGTTGTTCATGTTGGCGGTGCGGGAGGACGCACTGGCCGGCGGTGTCACCGTGACGTACAAGGGACGCACCATTGTCGCGTCCGCCGATCAACCCATGGCGTCGATCAACGGTCGTGTCGTCACGCTGCCGGCGCCGATTGCGCGCGCCGGGCGGCGTCTCCTCGTGCCGCTTGATTTCATTCCACGTGCGATTGCACCCATCTACGATTCGCCAATTGAGCTGCGCCGCGCGTCGCGACTGTTGATCGTCGGAAATGTGCGCGTACCGCGAGTGGCGATTCGGCTCGAGGCGGCCGGGCCGCCAACGCGCCTCACGCTGGACGTTGTTCCTCCGCTGCCCGTGATGACCGCATCCGATGCGGGCCGGGTGCTCGTGCGCGTCGATGCTGACGCGCTCGATATCGCGACGACGCCGGCCGGTGCCGGATTAATCGATCAGATTCGGACGGGCGACCAGACGACAACGATCGCGATTGCACTCAACGCGCGCGCCGGCATGCCGCGGATCTCCACCATGACCACAAACGAAAGCACGCGCGTCCTGGTGGAAGTGCCGATCGCCGCACAGCAGGAGACAGCGGCACCCACCCCGACGCCGGCGCCGCCGCCCGTACCTGCGCCTGCACCGCCAGAGGGGCCGCCGGCTCTGTTCGGCACGCGTACCGCGAGGCTGCAGACGATGGTCCTGGATGCCGGCCACGGCGGGGAGGATAACGGCGTGCGAGGACCGAAAGGCACGCTCGAAAAACAAGTCACCCTCGACGCCGCGCGCCGGCTGAAACGACTCGTCGAATCGCGGCTCGGCGTCCGCGTCGTGATGACCAGAGATGACGACCGCGCCGTCTCGCTCGATGAGCGCGACGCGATCGCGAACAACAGCAAGGCAGACCTGTTCCTCAGCCTGCACGCCAACTCTTCTCCTTCGGCATCGGTCAAAGGAACGGAGGTGTACTACCTGCGTCTCGATCGCGCCGGGGAAGAAGCGCGCCGAAACGCCGCAGCAACCGAGCTGATTCTGCCTGTTGTCGGTGGAGTTACTCGTCCGATCGACATCATCCCGTGGGACCTGGCACAGGCCTCACACGTCGACGCCTCGTCCCGGTTCGCGTCGATGCTGGAGGAGGAGCTCGAGAAGCGTGTGCCGGCGGGGCCACGGCCGCTCCAGCAGGCGCCCATGCGCGTACTGAGCGGCGCCAACATGCCGGCAGCCCTCGTCGAGATGGTGTACCTCACCAACGGTGAGCAGGAACAGCGCGTGAAGTCCGACGAATTTCAAGGCGCCGTCGTAGAAGCGATCTACGGGGCCGTCGTGCGGTTCAAGACCTATCTCGAGGCGCCACCGACACCATGACTCGCACCCGATGGCTCCAGGTTGGCGGAGTCGTTCTTGTCTTCGCCGTCGCGGCGTGGATCGCGTCGAGCATCCTCGAGCGCGTGGTTTCTCCGGCGCCCGCGCCGTCTACGGCACCGACACCAGCCGCGCCTGCGGCAAGTGTGCCTCACATCATCGCGACGCTCTATTACGGGACAGCTGACGGGCAGGCGCTCGCCGCCGTGAAGCGTGAAGTGCCGCTCGGTGAGGGTCCCCGCGAACAGGGCCGACAGATCCTGCAGAGTGAGCTCGAAGACGCGCCTGCGCCGTATCTCTCACTCATCCCGCGCGGCACAACCTTGCGTGCGTTTTACATCACGGACCGGGGGGATGCCTTCGTCGATCTGAGCGCCGAGGCATCGACACTCCACCCGGGCGGGTCGACGCACGAACTGTTGACCGTCTACGCCATCGTCAACGCGGTGACCGCAAATCTTTCCTCGGTCGAGCGTGTGCAAATTCTCATCGACGGCCGGCAGGCTGACACGCTGGCGGGTCATGTCGACCTGCGACGCCCGTTCGAACGGGACACTGTGCTGGTACGCGAGACTAAAGGAACTCAGTAATTCAAAATGCAAAATCCAAAATGCAAACAGTACCCGTATTCGCGACAACGGGGTGAAAGCCGCTGCGACGTTCACCCAGACGCCGCGAGCATTACCGTGTTTGCATTTTGAATTTTGCATTTGCATTTTGAATTACAGTGACACCCCATGAGATCTGACGGACGGCTCGACGAACAGCTTCGCCCGACACGCATCACACCGAACTATCTGCTTCACGCTGAAGGCTCGGTCCTCGTCGAATCGGGGAAAACGAAAGTGATCTGCACGGCAAGCATCGAGGATCGCGTTCCACCGTTCCGGCGGAATTCGGGGAGGGGATGGGTCACCGCCGAGTACGGCATGCTCCCGCGCGCCACGAGCACGCGGACGCAGCGCGAGTCGTCGGCAGGCCGCGTCGGCGGGCGGACGCAGGAAA
>DATFVZ010000070.1:0-6346 GCA_035259785.1 Gemmatimonadales bacterium | reverse complement strand
CGGGCTGCTCGCAGCCTGCATTTGGGAATTCGCATCGCGGGGTCGTGGAACCCTATCGCCAGTCGATCCGCCGAAAGAGCTCGTCGTCCAGGGGTTGTATCGGTACGTCCGCAACCCAATGTACCTCAGCGTCAGTACCATGCTCCTCGGCGAGGCGCTGCTCGCGCGCTCGATCGCACTGCTCGGCTACTGGGCGATCTTCTTTGCTGCCGCAAATCTTTTCGTAATCGTGTATGAAGAACCGATCCTCCGGCGCCAATTCGGTGATTCATATGAGCGCTATACGAAACACGTGGGCCGATGGCTCCCTCGACGCCCGACGGCGCGGCATTAGGTCTCTAGTCGCGCGGATCGGGGCCGGACTGAACCGTGCGCTGGTATAACCGAATACCAATGCCAACACGGAAACTTCTCGACGTCGCCAACGTGGGCATTTGTCCTGGATGTGGTGAAGGGCTCCGGCTTGACGATGTCCCGCCCGCCGGGACCCCTGGACATGCTGTCAGACAAGCCGCCATGACCTGGGTGTGGCATCGTGGGGAGCCGTGCGACTGGTTCAAGAAGGAGCGCACGAATCCGGCCTAGCGGGCCGATGTCCCCTGGCGCATCTGCGCTTTCTGCGCGAGCGTCGAGCTGACCTGATACTCGCGAGAGGTTCATGAAGTGGATCGTCGCGTACATCAAGTGGATCATGCTCGTCACGGGCCTGCTCACCGCGTCGATGATCTACTACGCCATCTCGCCGCAGGACTCGCTCGCGGCAGACTTCGGCCACGGCCTCGATGACCCGCTCGCGATATTGCTCGTGCGCAACTGGGGCATCCTCGTCGGGCTTGTGGGCCTGATGCTCATCTACGGAGCGCTCATTCCGCCCGCGCGTCGGCTCGTCCTCAGCGTCGCGGCGGTCAGCAAGCTCGCCTTCGTCCTCCTCGTGCTCGGTGCGGGCAGCGCGTACCTGGCATTCCGGGTTCGCTACGCCGTCATCATCGACAGCGTCGAGGTGCTGCTGTTCGCGGCGTACCTCTTGGCCACGCGCCATCCCATGCGCGCTCCCGCCCAACCAGCGAACATGCCATAGAAGGAAAAAGGGCCGAGGAGTCTTTCCCCAGCCCCTAGTCCCTAATCCCGAGTCCGGTCGCTACTGTCCGCCTGCTCCGGCAGCAGCCCCGTTCGCGAGCTCATTCACCACACCCGCCAGCTTCTGCACCCTCACCTTATCGCTCGACGTCATCGCATCCTGACCGAGTGACGTCCCGAGTTGAGCCAATGCATCACGCCGCTGCTGCCCATGCGCCTTCGCCGCGCGATCGAGCGACTGCCGAATCGCCTTGACCCGATCGGCACTCAAGCCCTTGTCGCGCTCCAGCTGATCAACATACGCGCGTGCTACGTCGAAGCTCGGCGTCCACGTGATCTTGGGCTGATCCTGCGTGTTGAAGTAGTCGAACCGCACCTGCTTCGCGGCCGCCAGCTCGTTCGCCGAGAGGAGCCCGCTCGGCAGCATCTCGAGCACGTCCAGCCCGCGCGCGATCTCGGACGAGTAGATATAACCGTTGTACCAGTACGCCGACCACGTGCCGCCCGGACCCATCTTCGTGCTGTCGGCCGGCCCGCGATCGAAGAACGCGATCTCCTTCGGATGCGCCGCGTCGGTCCAGTCGAACACCGACACGCCGCCCTGATACCACGACTGTACCATGATGTCGCGCCCCGGCACCGGAATCAGCGAGCCGTTGTGCGCCACGCAGTTCTCGTTCTCGGTCTGCGGCGCCATCATCTTGTAATAGCTCTGGAACGTCATCTGGCCGTTGTTGAGCGTGAACAGCGCGTCCGCGCCCCACTCGGGCTTGTCGAACGAGCGGCACTTGGGTGCGCCGCCGCCGCCCCACTCATCCGTAAACAGGATCTTCGTCCCGTCGTTGTTGAACGTCGCCGAATGCCAGTAGGAGAAGTTCGAGTCGGACACGGCCGCGAGCCGGCGCGGATGCGCGGGATCGCTGATGTCGAGCAGAATCCCGTAGCCGCCGCACGCTCCACCGGCGAGCCCGATCGCGGGATACACCGTGATGTCGTGGCACTGGTTCGGCCCGGTGCGGCGCCTGGTGACGCCGAAGCGCTTGTCCATGAGCGCCTGCACGTTGTCGCGCAGCGCCTGGCTGTCGGCCGCGCTCGGGGTGCCCGTGCCGCCGCGCGCCTTCATGATGCTGTCGAGCAGCGGCGCGCTGAACCGCGTCGGCAGCACGCGCTCCATCCCGAACAGCGTGGCCACATACCCGCCCGCCGCGCGCGCCGAGTCAGCTTCTTTCTTGGCCTTGGCAATGTCCTGCTGTGCCTCGGCGTGCGTAGGCGCCGGCGCGAGCGAATCGAGGAACCGCGCACCGCCGACGACCGCCGCCTGCTGCGGGTTCGCGAGTGGGACGCGAATCACTTCGATGCGGAACAGCGAGCTGTTCGGATTGGAATCGGGCGACTGCCGCACGCAGCCCGGCAGCTCGGTGGGCGAGCGCACCGGCGCCGAGCCCGAGATGTAGACGTAGACGTTGTCGGGATCGTTCGGGCTCGTCACGACGGTATGCGTGTGCGAGCCGCGGCACGTCTGCACGTTTCCGATGTACTTCGGATTCGTAATGTCGGTGATATCAAAGATGCGCAGGCCGCGCAGCCGGTCGGCCGACACCGAGTCGCCGACGCCCTGGCCGCCGCAATCGAGCCGCCCGCCCGTGCCTTCACCCGACACAAAGAGCAGGTTGCGATAGACCGACACGTCGCTCTGCGACGCGGGGCAGTAGAAGCTGGTCTTGAGCACCGGCATTGCGGGATTGGACAGATCCCACACCTGATAGCCGTTGTAGTTGCCCTGAATCGCATAGTCCTTGTAGAAGGCGAGATCGGAATTCGTGGAGCCGTCGAACCTGCCGGTCGACGGCACGTTTGTGGCGAGCCGCATGTTCCAGAACGCCTGGGCCGCGTCGGTCGCGCCTGCCTTCAGTCCGACGCGCGGATCGGGCGTCGGCGCCGTTGTGGACATATTGGGCTTGGGCGCGGTGCTCGCGGTGCTGCTGCTGCCGCCCCGACCGGAGGCACACGCGGCAATCGAGAACGCGGCGGCAACGGACAGCAGATCACGCAATGATGTCATGGCGAATCGCTACCTCGGATTTGTTGTTGGAGTAGGTCCGAACACCTTCGCGGCGAGCATGTGCTGCATCCGCTCGATTTCGGTCGTCTGATCGGCGAACACCCCGCTCGCGATCTTGTAAACCGGATTCTCTTCTCCCGCGCCTTTGGCGAACAAATCGTTCACCATCGTGATCGCGCCCTCGTGGTGCTGGATCATGAAGCGCAGGAACGTCTCGTCGAAATCCCCGCCGTGCGCGCGATCGAGCTGTGCGAGCTGATCGGCGGTGAGCATCCCCGGCATCATGTGCTCGGTCATGCCGTGCATCATGTGCTGAGGATCGACGTGGGGCACCGGCTCGTTCCGGTCGGCGAGCCAGGTGGACAGGATTCTGATTTCGTCCGTCTGCGCATTGATGATGCGCTCGCAGAGCGTCCGCACGTCCGCGGCCGCCCCGTGCGACGGTGCCCAGCCCGCGATCAACAACGCCTGCGCGTGGTGATAGATCATCCCCGACATGAATGCCACGTCAGCGGGAGTGTAGTCGCGAGTTGTGTCTTTGGATGATGCGGCGGTCTGAGCAGTGGCGAGCTGAACGGCGGCGAGCGTCCCAGCAAGCAAGCATGTACACAAACGGGTCATGACGGATTCTACTCGGGTCTAGTGCTAGTGGGCAACGTTCTTAATACAGCCTCTACTTGGACTTCCCCCCCCAAATCCTCGCCGCCGCGGCCGCTGCCTTACGAGACCCGATTTTCTCCCGAAGCAGGTCGTCGATACATTGATCCCCGTGCCTTTCCCCGACTCCTTTTCAACCGCACGTCTCCACGCCGAACGGCTTCTCCCGCAGCACTTTGGCGCGATCCGCGCCATGGATGGCGACGCGAAATACATGGCGCTGCTCGGCGGCACACGCAGTGAGTCACAGACCCGCGAATACATGGCTCGTAATCTCAACCACTGGGATGAGCACAACTTCGGACTGTGGATTCTGCGCGATCTCGAGGGACAAATCGCCGGACGCTGCGTGCTCAGGCATCTGGATGTCGAAGGCACCGATGAGGTCGAGCTGGGCTACGGACTGCACACGCAGTACTGGGGCAGGGGACTCGCGACCGAGATCGCCACAGAGCTGCTGAGACTTGGCCGCGAGCAGCTGCACCGTCCAACACTCGTCGCCATCACGCGCCCGGAGAATCACGGCTCGCAACGCGTACTCGGAAAGATCGGTCTCGTCGTCGAGCGCCAGATCCTTTATGACGGCGTGCAGCACCTACTATTTCGTTCAACGCTCCGCGCGCCGGCTCGTCCTCAAGGCCTAGGGATTAGCCAAAAGTCCACTCGAACGCCGTAAGTCCGTAGATCTATCCACGCCACAGCGTTCCTAGGGGACACACTAGATCGCGTTCTCGACTAACAGGCCCTAATGTGGAGGTACCGGTCGCCCTAGCTGACAGGAGGGTAACCGTCATGCCTACGCTTTCGCTCTCCACCGCCATGCTGGCCCTGTTGGTCTCTGCCGCTCAAGGGCAGGCGACGAGCGCGCGACCGTCGATCAACCCATGGGAAGTTACCGAGCTGAACGACAAGCCATCCGTGACGCTGCAGCTGCAAGCGCTCAACACACTGCCGGGCCCGATCTTCAAAGTGCGCCCGATCCTCGTCGTGCGGTGCCAAGACCGCGAGCTCGAGGTCTTGGTGTCGACAGGATCGGTGCTAACTGCCGATGGCAACGTCATGACGCCGGTACGCATCCAGTGGGGCACGCAGGCGCCTGTAGAGACGCGGTGGAACCGTTCGACCGATTCGATGTCCGCGTTCGTGCCAGATCCGCGCGTGTTCCTCCCTCTGTTGGTGTCCAACTCGGACCTGCAGGTCGAAATCCGTCCCGCCGCGGCAGCGCCACAGCTGATTCGGTTCAACGCTCGAGGCCTCGAGCGCCACATGCCGCAGGTCGATGCGGCGTGTCCGGACGACGGGCTGGGCGACGCGTTCCTGAGCGAGGTCTATGACGAGGACAGCGTCGATGAGCGTCCGAAGCTCGTGTCTGCGCCGCCGCTCGAGTACCCGCCGTTACTGCGCCAGGGCGGATTGCAGGGTCGCGTGATGATCCAGGCGATCGTCGACACACTCGGGCGTCCGGAGCCCACGTCGCTCAAGATCATTGCGCGACCGAGTACAGGGTTCGAGCAATCCGCGCGTGACCACGTGCTTCATACGGTGTTTCGACCCGGGCGGGTGAAGGGACGCACGGTACGCGTGCGCGTGCGCGTCCCGATCGATTACACGATCCAATGACGCTCGAACCCTGGTGCGTTCACGTACATCGCGTGTAGCATACAACCATGCGGGCCACAGCCCTCTTCGCCGCCCTGCTCGCGCTTGTCGCCTGCGGCGACGCTCTCGCTCCGGTGAGCGTGGGTGCGGTTTATCAACTGCGCAACATCAACGGACAGCCGCTACCCTGGAACCCGCCGTCCAGCGACAGCGCGTACCTGCCGGCAAAGGTCACTGAGGGATGGATCAAGTTCCTGGACGGATCGAGCGCCCAACGGCACGAGCGCTTGGAACGCTGGGTGTACCTCGTGAACGGCGACTCGACGCTGCTCGTCAGCGACTGGACGCAAACTGCCGCGTATGAGCGACTGTCGGGAAAGATCGTGCTGTCGTATCCACCTACTACCGGCGGTGGCTCGGGCGCGGACACGCTCTACCTCGGTCCGCGCCGATCCCTGATCCTGCGCCAGACCGGCTATCTCGCACCGCTCGATAGCACGGTGCGCCACTTCTGCATCAGTGCGGAGTGCTAGCAGACGATGGACGTGAGTCCTTAGAGTTCTTCGGGTGTACGTAGGACGTATGGGCTCTCGCAATCGCGCGACGTTTTTCATTCTACGTCTCCTGCGACGATCTCAATTGGACGTGGCTAACTTGGCGCCGTTGCTTCGACGCAGTTCATTCTACGTCTTACCCTTGATTGCGCCCGCGGCCGCGGCCCAGCACGACTCGATCTGTAGCTTCGACACGACGGCGCACGTCCGGATCGATACTGTAACGATTGGGCTCGCCGCGGGGTGGGACCCGACCGCCCGCAAGAAGGCGCCGGAGGATTATCTCGTTGCTGCACTGGTGATCCAATCCCACTTCCGCCCGCCAGAGCGCGTGCGACTCCCCCTCTGGGCCCGCACGACAGGTCGCACCGATACCATCGCCGATCAATCGGAGAAC
>DATFVZ010000069.1:0-12817 GCA_035259785.1 Gemmatimonadales bacterium | reverse complement strand
AAGATGCACGCGTGCGGCCACGACGGGCATGTGGCGATCGGTCTCGAAGTGGCGCGGCGGCTGGCGCCGCTGGCGCTGGATGGGTCCGTGAAATTCGCGTTTCAGCCGGCCGAAGAAGCGTCGAACGGCGCTCAGGCCATGATCTCCGATGGCGTGCTTGAGACTCCGAAGGTCGATGCGGCTTTCGGCATTCACCTCTGGAATGACCTCCCTGTCGGCACGATCGGCGTCACGCCCGGGCCGATCATGGCCTCGGTCGATCAATTCGAGATCGAAGTCCACGGCCGCGGTGGGCACGCCGCGGCGCCACATCAGACGATCGACGCCGTGCTGGTCGCGGCACACCTCATCACGGCACTCCAAAGCCTGGTCTCGCGGCGGCGTGACCCGCTCGAGCATGCCGTCGTGTCCGTCACCGAAGTACATGCGGGGCGCGCCTTCAACGTGATCCCGCAGCGCGCCGACCTGCGCGGCACGGTGCGGACCTTCGGCGGCGCGTTCTTCACCGCCGCGCCGCGCCTCATCGAAGAGACGGCGCGTGGCGTCGCAGCGGCGTTCGGTGCGCGTGTGGAGATTCGCTACCACCGTCTGAGCGGACCCTTGGTCAACGACGAGCGCCTCACCGACTTGATGCGTCAGGTGGCGACCGAGTTGGTCGGCACCGCGAATGTGCGCCACGGTATTCGCACCATGGGGGGCGAGGACATGGCATTCTTCCTCGACCGCGTGCCGGGGTGCTTCGCCTTCGTCGGCTCGGCACCCCGGACCGGTCAGGCCTCGCCACATCACAGTCCAACGTTCGACATCGATGAGGACTCCCTGGTCGTCGGCGCTGAGCTGCTGAGCCGCATCGCCGTGCGCTACTTGGAATCCTGATTGTGGCAGCCAACCTTCTCGGTGCCGAAGCGTCAGCTTACCTGAGATCCGCGGCGCACCAGCCGGTCCACTGGCTGCCCTGGAGCGAGGAAGCCTTTGCCCGCGCGCGGGCCGAGCAGAAACCAATCCTGTTGGACATTGGTGCGGTGTGGTGCCACTGGTGTCACGTCATGGATGGCGAGTCGTACGAAGATCCAGGCGTGGCGGAGATCCTCAATCGGGATTTCGTATGCATCAAGGTCGACAGGGACGAGCGCCCCGATGTCGACGCGCGCTACCAACGCGCGGTCCAGGCACTCAGTGGACAGGGAGGCTGGCCCCTCACCGCGTTCCTCACGCCGGACGGCGAAGTCTTCTTCGGCGGCACCTACTTTCCGCCCGACAACAATCCGTATGGCCGGCCCGGATTCCGGCGCGTGCTGACGGAGATCGCGCGGGCGTTCCGCGAAGAGCAAGATCGGATTGCATCCAACGCGCGCGTCATTCGGGAGCACGTGACACAATCGCTGAACGAAGCGAAGTCGGGCGCCGTCAGCGCGGACCTGGTGAGTGCCGGCGCCGACCTGATGGCACGCCTCTTCGACGTTCGTTACGGCGGCTTCGGCAGCGCGCCCAAGTTCCCGCATCCCGCGGCGCTCGAGTTCTTGCTGACGCGCATGTACGATGCGCAAGGTGGCCTCCAGTGGCAGCGTGAGATCGTCGAGAAGACCCTGACCGGCATGGCGCACGGCGGCGTCCGCGATCACCTGGGCGGTGGTTTCCATCGATACTCCGTCGACGAACGTTGGATCGTACCGCATTTCGAGAAGATGTCGTACGACAATTCCGAGTTGCTGCGCGTCTATCTCTCGGGATATCAGGCGCTCGGCACGCCGCTCTTCAAGGAGGTCGCCACCGGAATCGTGGACTGGGTACTCGAGGTGATGGCGGACCAGGAGCAGGGGGCCTTCGCGACGTCGCAGGACGCGGATCTCACGTTTGGCGACGATGGTGACTACTGGACGTGGACGGTGGAGGAAGCCCGCAGCGCGCTCGCGACGCGCGAATTCGCGGTCGCGGCGACGGTGTTCGACATCCAGGAAACGGGGGAGATGCACCACAACCCGAAGAAGAACGTCTTGTGGTGGAAGCAAGACCCGGCAGGCGACGATGAGTGGCCGGCCCTTCGCTCCGCCATGCACAAGTTGAAGGCGGCGCGCGATCGGCGGCCCGCGCCATTCGTCGATCGCACGGCCTACGTCAACTGGAACGCGATGATGGCGGCCGCCTTTCTTCACGCCGGAGCTGTATTGGATAGAGATGAGCTGAACACCTTGGCGCTCAAAGTGCTCGGGCGAATCTGGTCCGAGGCGTGGGACGACGAGGGCGGGATGTCACACGTGCTCGGCCGCGCAGAACCGCGCGGAATGTTGGACGACAACGTGCAGTCAGCCGCAGCATTTCTCGATGCTTACGAAGCGACCGGCGAGGCCTCGTGGCGCGAGCGAGCGATCGCGGTGATGCACTACTGCGACCGGTCCCACGCCGACGAGGGCGGCGGTTACTTCGATCTCGTCGCCGGCAAGAATGGGGGAGGCACGGCGTACTTGGCCACGCGCGCCAAACCGGTCCAGGATGCGCCCACCCCGTCACCCAACGGCGTTGCCGCACTGGTGCTGGCGCGGCTCTGGGTGTTGACCGACGACGCCGGATGGCGCGAGCGGCTCGATCGCCAACTCGCGGCCGTCGCCGGCAGCGCGCGTGAGTTGTCGCTTTACGGGGCGACGCTGTTTCGCGCCATGGACTGGGCGGTGAACCCCGTGACCCGCATCGATGTAAAGGGCCCAGGCGGGGACGGTCCCGCGTGCGCCATGCACCTGCTGGCGCTCCAGGAGTACCGCCCCCGCAAGGCCGTGGTCCGATCGATCGCGCCCGAGCCGGCCGCAACAGTCTGCATTGGCACCACCTGCTCGCTCCCCGCGGCGACGGCCGAACAGCTCAAAGAGCGACTACATTCCTAGGACCTCAACGCCCGAGAACATCGATGCCGAACAAGAAGGCCGTAATCGATACGGCAAAAGGGACGATCGAGCTGGAGTTATTCGCCGATGAAGTACCAGGCACGGTCGGCAATTTCGAAAAGCTCGCCAATTCGAACTTCTACGATGGCACCAAATTCCATCGCGTCATTCCCGGCTTCATGATTCAAGGTGGAGATCCGTATTCCAAAACCGGCAAAGGACCCGTCGGCACGGGCGGACCCGGCTACACGATCAAGTGTGAAACGGAGAAGAACACGCACAAACACGTGGCCGGCACGTTGTCGATGGCTCACGCCGGAAAGAACACGGGCGGGAGTCAGTTCTTTATTTGTCATGCACCGCAGCGGCATCTCGATGGCGTGCACACGGTGTTCGGGCAGGTGACGAAAGGAATGGACGTCGTGAGTGCCATCAAGGGCAACGACGAAATCAAATCGATTCGGGTCTCATGACCGGAGGCTGTGCATGCTCGCGCTGTTGTTGACATTGGCTGTCGCAGTTCAGGATTCCGGCGCCTTCGTCGTGAGGCTCGGTAACGACACGCTGTCGATGGAGCAGTACAAACGCACCGCAACGCAGTTGCGCGGTGAGTACGTGATTCGGTCGCCGCGTAGCCTGCACCGCATCTACGTCAACGATCTGAATCCCGACGGAACGGTGCGGCGCTCAGAGCTGATCACACACAACATCGGGGGCGGTCCCGGCCCGGCGGAGACGAAGCTGACGGTCGAGTTCAGCGGGGATACGGCGGTCATCGTCTCGCCACGCGGTGACAGCACGGCGACGACACGGCTGGCCGTCCCCCGCGGCACGTACCCATTCACTCTGCACATTTACGGACTGCTCGAGCACCTAGGCCGGCAGGCCCGAGCCAGCGGGAAGGACAGTGCCACGTTCACCGCGCTGACATCGGCGGATCGGACGAGTGGGCTCTACGTAAAGAAACTCGGCGGCGACACGTTGAAGGCCGCGTTCTTTGAAGGTCAGTTGGCCGGCGTCGGACCGTTCACATTCACCCTCGACCGCCAGGGCCACCTCACGTGGCTCACGGGAAAGGGCAGCACGATTCAGGTGGAGGTACAACGCGTCGCGTCGGTCCCGATGGCGCAAGCCGGTTTGATGTTCGCCAACCGGCCGCTCGGCCAGCTATCCACACGCGACACGGCACGGGCTACGATCGCGGGCGCGGACGTATGGGTGGACTACTCTCGGCCGCTCAAGCGCGGTCGAGAGATCTTTGGGAACGTCGTGCCCTGGAATACGGTATGGCGCACAGGGGCCAACGCCGCCACCCAGCTGAACACGTCGGTCAATCTCGTCATCGGTCACGCCACCGTGCCCGCCGGGAAGTACACCCTGTGGACGCTCCCAAGTCCGACGGGCTGGAAAGTCATCATCAACAAGCAGACGGGGCAATGGGGGACGGTATACGATCCCGGACAGGATCTCGCACGCGTGGATGCGCACGTAGAAAAGTTGCGCGAGCCGGTGGAGCAGTTCGTGATCGCCTTCGAGCCCGCGGGCGCAGCCACAGAGCTGTCGCTGTCATGGGATCACTCGCGCGTCACCGTGCCCATCAAGAAGCTCTAGACCGATGCGCATTCATCATGTGCTGCTGGCCATCGCCACCTGCGCTCCCCTCGTGCTTGGCGCACAGCAAAAACGGGGCGCCGTCGAGACGGGATTCCTGTGGCGGCTCGGAACCGACACGCTCCATATCGAGCGCGTGACGCGCAGCGGCACACGGCTCTCCGGAACTCATCTCACCCGCGTCCCCGAGACGATTCTGCGGGAATGGTCCGCTGAGCTCGGCCCCGACGGCAGCGTACAGCGGTTCGAGCAGACGGTGCGCAAGGGCAGCGGCGAGGTCTTGTCGAGTCGTACGCTGGCGTTCGCGCGCGACAGTGTGACGAATACGTTCAGGCAGGGAGATAGCACGAGCTCCAGCAAGCTGGCGGCGCCGACCGGATCCCTTCCCGACATTCCGAACTCGTACGGCCTGCTCGAGCTCGCTCTGCAACGTCTCGCCGGGCACGATTCCATATCCTTCTCTGTGCTCTCCCTCGGCGGCCAGCCAGCCGAAGCGAGTGCGTTGGCGCGCGCGGGCAGCGCGGGCAGCGACACGATCAGGCTGCACCTGCGCGATCTCCCGACGATCAATCTTCGGGTCGATCGCGAGGGGCGGATCGTTTGGGCGAATAATCTCGGCACGATCGTCGAGCGCATCCCGGCACCGGACATGACGCACTGGGCCGGCGTCTTTGCCACGCGCCCACTCGGAGCGCTGTCGCCGCGCGACACCGTCCGCGCCGTGGTCGGCGGCGCGACCGTGCTGGTCGATTACAGTCGTCCCGCGCGTCGCGGCCGTGTCGTGTTCGGCGGAATGGTCCCGTGGAACGCGGTATGGCGCACCGGCGCAAACCGCACGACGACGCTCGTCTCCGACCGCGAGCTCCAGGTCGGCGACGCCACGCTCCCGGCCGGCAGTTACGCGCTGTTTACGATTCCCACGCCGACCGGCTGGACGCTGATCGTCAACCGCAGTGTCGGCGCGGGGACGGACTATGACGCGGGACAGGACGTGGCGCGCATCGCCATGCGCACGGAGCGCGTGCCGCAATCCGTGGAGCGGTTCACGATCGGGCTCGAACCACGTGGCGCGGAAGCGCTGCTCTCGTTCAGCTGGGAGCAAACGCGCGCGGCGGTCACCGTGAGGCAGAAATAGGCCCATGCATCTCGATTTCGCCGTGGTCGCCGACTACGCGCTGGTCGATCAATCGGGCAAGATGTCCGTGCTGGGGATCTTTCAGCACATCTGGGTGCCGCAGTTTCCTGTCATGCACCCGCGGCTGCATCTGGTGTTACGGCTGAAGGGAAGGCGCACCGAAGTCGGCGAGCATCAAGTCCAGATCAAGTTGATGGATGCGGAGAATGCGGAGCTCCTGGGAGGATCGGGGACAGTAAACTTTGCCGAGCCTCCCGCCGGAGTCACGGAAATCGAAGCGGCGGCTGTGCTGGTATTCGATGTCCCGTTCCCGCACGCGGGGCAATACCGGTTCGAGATTACGGTCGACGGCGAGCGCAAAGCCACCGTGCCGATCACGGTGTCGCAGATGCCCACTGCGCCCGTCCAACCGCCACCTCCGTCGACACCACAGGCTCCCGGTTCCTAGCTCCCAACCCCGGCTCCTGCCGCTCGGCGCCTATGTGCGCCTTCCGTTGCTCGTCCTTGCCGCCGTGCTCGCGCTGGCCTTCAACCTCGGCGGCTACCCCCTCTTCGATCCGGACGAGGGCCGCAACGCGGAAGTCGCGCGCGAAATGGCCGAGTCAAATGACTATCTGCTGCCGCATCTCAATGGTCTGCCATATCTCGATAAGCCGGTGGTCTATTTCGCGGCAGCTGCCGCCGTCATGGAAATCGTGGGCCCGACAGAGACAGCGGCGCGCCTCCCCGCCCTGGTATTCACGCTGATCACCATCGTGGTGGTCATCCGGTTTGCCCGGCGCCGTTGGGGACCAGATACAGGCTGGCTCGCGGGTCTCGCGCTCGCGACCATGCCGATGGTACTCGCCTACGCGCGCACCACGATTTTCGACAGCACCCTCGCGTGCTTCACCACGATCGCGATCCTGGCGTTTTGGGAGGATCGGCCAATTCTCGCGTGGGCCGCGATGGGCATCGGGGCCATCACGAAGGGTCCTGTGGCTATGCTGGTTCCGCTTGCGACGCTCGTGCCGTATTCGTTGCTTGCCGGCCGGGCGCTACGCCGGATCTTTCCGCTCGCCGGTCTCGCGGTCTTTGCACTGGTCGCCCTTCCGTGGTTTTTCGCAGTGTCGGCGCGGATTCCCGATTTTCCCCATTACGTCTTTGTGCGTGAGACCTTCGAGCGCGTGACGACGGCGCAGTTTCGTCGCACCGGTCCGGTTTGGTACTATCTGCCGATTGTCCCTGTGGCGGCCTTCCCGTGGATCGTGCCCGCTCTGGGACGACTGAAAAACTGGCGCTGGGTCTGGCTGGGCCGGAAAGTGAATCCGCACGCCCAGGACACGCTGCTGCTCGCGTGCTGGGTGCTGGGCCCCCTGCTCTTCTTCACCCTCAACCAGTCGAAGCTGCCGCAGTACGTCCTGCCGCTGATGCCAGCATTCGCGATCGCCGCCGCGCGCCTGATTACTCGGCGTGTCAGCGAGTTGGGCGGTGGGATCGGAGTGGCCCGGCGCACGTACATCGTGATCGCTGCAGTGCTCGGCGTAGCGCTGGTGTCGCTCACGCGATGGCTGCCGGCCCCTATCGATCTCACACCGGCCCAACGCACGGCGATCCCGTCGGTCGCGCTGGCGGTGGGTGTCGCGCTACTCGTTTCCGCCGCCTTAGTCTGGCATGCCGGCCGGCCGCAACGTGAGCGCCCGGCACTCGGCATCATCGGCTACGCGCTCGTGGTGATCATCGTACCTCTGGTATCGTCGAGTCTGCTCGCCGCGGTGGGCGAGGATCGATCATCGCTGACGCTCGCGCGGGTCATCCAAAACACCGGGGGTGACTCGACCGAAGTCGTTGGGGTCGGCGCATTCCCCACATCATTGCCGTTCTATTTGCGGCGCGTCGTGCCCGTCTCCACAGGCCATGGACGCGAGTTGACCAGCAACTACATCGCGGACCACTACGAGCAGTTCCTGCATCTCGCCGGATCCCCGCTCGAAGCGCCCGACGCGTGGCGCGAGCGGCTGGCGCGTTGCCGGCGCCCGACGGTGTTCGTCGCGCGGGCCGACGATGCGCGCATCCGCGGCTTGCTGGAGCCTAAGCTTCCGCTGCTCGCCCTCGAAGGGCGCTATGCAGCGTACGGACCATGTGCGGCATCTTCGGCGCCATAGCGAGCCCCGGAGGCGCGCTGCGCCATCCCGACTGCATCCTGCGGATGGCCGAGTCACTGCGGCATCGCGGGCCCGACGGTGAGTGTATCGTGGGCCACGAGCGCGCGCGGATCGGCGCCCGCCGGCTCGCTATCATGGATCTGACCACCGGCGATCAACCGTTTCAAAGTCCCGACGGAAAGATTTGGATGGTGTGCAACGGCGAGATCTACAACGCCACCGATCTGCGCGCGGAAGCATCACGGTCGGGGTGGCGCTATCCCTTTCGTTCGCGGGGCGATATCGAAACGATCGTGCCGTTTTACCAACGGTATGGTGTGGACGCCGTCAGCCACCTCGAGGGCATGTTCGGCCTCGCCGTGTGGGACGATGCTCGGAGCCGGCTCGTGCTGGCACGCGATCGCGCGGGAGAGAAGCCGCTGTTCTGGGCCAACGTGCGCGGCGAAGTGCGCTTCGCGTCGGAAATTCAGGCGCTCCTCGAGTTCCCCGATCAGCCGCGCCACGTCAATCGCAAAGCCCTCTCGTTGTACCGTGCTCTGGGATACGTGCCGGCCCCGTACACGATGTTCGACGGGATTCACAAGCTGCCGCCCGCCTCACTGCTGATCGCCGAAGGTGGTCGCACCGAGATACGGCCCTACTGGAGCGCCGCCGCGGCTGCCGATCGACCGCCGCGACTCGCGTTCGAGAACGTCGAGGAGCTGCAGGAGACGCTGTTGCGTGCGGTGCGGCGCGAGCTGATGTCCGACGTGCCGCTGGGCATCTTCACGAGCGGTGGGCTCGATTCCTCGGTGCTGGTAGCCGCGGCTGCCCGTGCGATGCCTGGAGACAAGATCCACACCTTCGCGGTGCGATTCACCGAACCCGGATATGACGAAAGTGTCCATGCCGAGGCGGTCACGCACGACATTGCGAGCATTCATCACGTGGTCACGGCGGATGACGAGTCGCTCGGACGCGCGCTCGAAGTCGTCTCGGGTGCATTGGCCGAGCCCCTGGGCGATCCGGCGGTGCTCCCCACGTGGCTGCTCGCCGAGGCCGCGCGCGCGCACGTGAAAGTGATTCTCTCAGGGGAAGGTGCGGACGAGCTATTCGGCGGTTATCCGACCTACCTCGGGCACAAATTCGCCGATCGCTGGCAACGCCTACCCGCGGGGCTGCGGAGTTTGGCGCGCTGGATGATCGATCGCTGGCCGGCGTCGACGGGCAAAATGACGCTCGAGTTCATGCTCAAACAATTCCTCGGCGCCGCGGAGCTGCCGTGGCTGGACCGCCAGCTGACATGGCTCGGCGCCAACGCCATCGAGCGTGACGTCATCGCCGAGCTCGACGCCAAGCTCGACGGCTTTCCGCACGCCGACCCGCTGAACCGTGTGATGTGGTTCGACTTCCTCACGTACCTCCCGGACGATTTGCTCGTGAAGGTCGATCGTGCCACGATGCTGGCATCGGTAGAGGCGCGCGCGCCGTTTCTCGACCGCGAAGTCATGGAATTAGTGCTGCCGCTCTCCTCCCAGCTCAAAGTGCAGGGCTTCACCACCAAGGCGATATTAAAGGAAGCGGCGCGAGGACTCGTTCCTGATCGCGTAATCGATCGACGGAAGCGCGGCCTGTCGGTCCCGGTGGCGCGCTGGCTCAATACCGGTCTCGCTTCCCTCGCGGATCGACTGCTCGACACTCCGCTCCTGGCCGAACATCGCGCGCGGCGCCGCAACCATGCTCGGCGGCTCTGGCCGCAGCTCATGCTCGCGCTCTGGGCGGAGCGATGGGGCGTGAGCATTCACTAGGCTCCTCGGGGTACACAGTGGACCGTAACGAAGCTCTCTCGCTCATGCAGGAACACACGCAGTCTCCTTCCTTGCGCCAGCACATGCTCGCGGTCGAGGCGGCGATGCGCGCGTACGCAGTCAAATACGGCGAGGATCCGGAGTCGTGGGGATTGGTCGGGCTGCTGCACGACTTCGATTATGAAAAGTTCCCTAACCAGGAGCACTCGCCCACGGAAGGCCATCCAGCGTGGGGCGTGAACCTGCTGCGCTCCAAAGGCGTCGCTGAGCCGCTGCTGCGGGCCGTGATGGGCCACGCCACGTATTCTGGCGTCCCCCGTGACACGCCGATGGCGAAGGCGCTCTTCGCGGTCGACGAGCTGTGCGGCTTTCTCGTCGCGTGCGCGCTCGTCCGGCCATCGAAGAGTTTTGCGGATCTCGAGGTCTCTTCGGTCAAGAAGAAACTCAAGGACAAGGCATTCGCGCGTGGCGTGAACCGCGATGAGGTGCGGCAGGGGGCCGAAGAGCTTGGTGTCCCGCTGGAGGAGCACATCACCTTTTGTATTCAAGCGCTCCGCCCCGTGGAGCCGCGGTTGAGCTTGGGAGGGTGACGCTCCCCACCGTCACCGAGCATTCTTTCTCGCGAGCGCTCGATCGCGCGACCGGCGCGCGGCCGATCCCCGGCAACATCCTGCGGCACATCCCGAGCTCGCGGGACGCTCTGGAGGCGATGCTCGAGATGATTCGCAGCGCCCAGCGTTGGGTTCACTTCGAGAACTACATCGTCCACGACGACGACACCGGCTGCCGCTTCGCGACGGCGTGGGCCGAGCGGGCGCAGGCGGGCGTCAGTGTGCGGGTTCTCTACGATGCCTTAGGATGTCGCAGCACCAGCAGCGCCTACTGGCGCGAGCTGAAGAGCTACGGCGTCGATGTCCGGCCCTTCCGGCCGATCTGGACAAGCGGCCCCTTTGAAGCGTTCAGCCGCGATCATCGCAAGCTGCTCGTCGTGGATGGCGAGGAGGCGATGACCGGTGGGCTGTGCATCGGCGACGAGTGGGCCGGCGATCCACAGCGAGGACGCGAGAGCTGGCGCGACACGATGGTGGTCGTATGTGGGCCCGCCGTCGCCGCGCTCGAGAGCGCATACGCCCGCATGTGGGCGCGCGCGGGAACACCGCTCCCCGAGCACGAGGCGGCGCCACCGGGCGCGGAGGAATGCGGACCGTCCGCTGTCCGCGTCGTCGAGGGATTTCCTCGCCAGTCGCGCATCTATCGCGCGGTTCAGCTGCTCGCGGCAACGGTCACCGAGCGTTTGTGGATCACCGACGCGTACCTCGTCGCGCCGCCACCGCTGTACGCGGGACTCGTCGATGCAGCCCGCAGCGGTGTGGATGTGCGCTTCCTACTCCCCGGCATGAGCGACATTCCCATCGTGCGCCTCTTCACGCGCAGCGGCTACCGCGAGCTGCTGCACGCGGGCGCCCGTATCTTCGAGTATCGCGGACCGATGCTGCACGCGAAAACGCTCGTCGCCGATCACGAATGGGCGCGCGTCGGATCGAGCAACCTCAACGTGTCGAGCCTCTTCGGCAACTACGAGCTCGATCTCATCGCCCAGCATGACGGGGGGGAGGCGGGGCTCACGGCAACGCTTGCGACGCAGTTTCTGCACGACATGGCGCAGAGTCGCGAGATCGTGCTGAAGGCGCGGCGCCGCCTGCCACCACGACTCGTGGATGCGGGTGCGGCGCATCCTCACCATGGGCTCGCATCTCCCCGTCCCTCGCCCCCGGTCCTTCGTCCCCATAGACGCTCGTTGCGCGAGCGGCAGGCGATCGCGGCGGTCACGCTGATCCAGGCAGCCACCGGGGCGCGCCGCATGCTGGCGGGCGCCGTCGCGGTGGGCTTCGGCGTGATCGGGGTGGCGCTGATTCTGTTCCCGCTCCTCACCAGCACCATCCTCGCGGTGGGCGCGCTGGCGACGTCCATTTCGCTCGCCGCGTACGCCGTGGCCAGGCGGCGACGGCGGAGGGAAAGCGATGCCCGCTGAGGCTCAACCTCCGCCCGAGCCTGTGCGTATGGGAAGCAACAGCGCCGACAGCGACTTAGTCGTTCAGACGTTATCGGGTGACCGGGCCGCTTTCGGAGTTCTGGTGGAGCGATACACGCCACAGGCGCGGCGGGTCGCACGAGCGGTACTGGGCGATCCCGATGACGCGGACGACGCGGCGCAGGACGGGTTCCTCTCAGCGCTCGTGAAGCTCGCACAGTATGACTCCCGGCGACCGTTCGGCCCTTGGCTGATGCGGATCGTCGCAAATGCCGCGACCGATCGACGACGGCGCCGCCATGTGCGGCGCGCCGAGCCACTCGATCCGGCGCTTGTAGGCGGCGGGCCGCGGCCCGATGCGGTTGCGGTGCGGAGCGAGCTGGGAGAGCGGTTGCGCGCCGCGCTGGCCGAGCTGCCTGAGCGGCGGCGTACCGCGGTAGTGCTGTTCGATGTCGAAGGGTACTCGCACGCTGAGATCGCGGGCATCCTCGGCATTCCGGAAGGAACGGTTCGATCCGAAGTTTTTCACGGGCGCCGCCGTCTGCGCGCGCTGCTGGAAGATTGGAAGGAGTAGAGCATGAAAAGCCCAGAATTGTTCGATCATCGGCCCGATCCACAGCTCGGCGACGCGCTGCGCGCGGCCCTCGAGCCGGAGAATCACGCCGCCTTCGCGGCGCGCGTGATGGCGAACTACGATCGGGCCCTCGAACAGGCGAGCGGTCCGACGTGGGAAGTGCTCGCGTCGTGGTTCCGTCCGGGAGTGGCTGTTGCCGTCGCGCTCATCGCAGGATTCGTGTTCGGACAGGCGATGCTGACTCCCACTCCCGCCGATACGGCGTCCCTTGACACGGCCATGGCGCCGGCCGAGGGGCCCGGCTTGGCGGCCCTCGTGACGGCGGCCGACCCCCCCGACGCGAGCGTCGTGTTTAGCTCACTCGTTGAACAGCGCTGAGAAAAGAGGAGACATGCTGAATAGATCGAAGCTGGCTGCCGTCGGACTGCTGGCAACGGTGTTTCTGGCTGGCGGGCTCGCTGGTTGGGGCGGCCGTGAAGCGACCGAACCCGACGGTGGCCGCCGGGGCAGCCGAGGCGAACGGATGGTCAACTATCTGAGCCGGGAGCTGGATCTGTCCGACGTGCAGCGTGACTCGGTTCGCGCGATCTTCGCGCGCCACAAGCCTGAGACCGATTCCCTCTGGGCCCGGGTGCGTCCGCGCTTTGACTCGATCAAG
>DATFVZ010000068.1:0-3863 GCA_035259785.1 Gemmatimonadales bacterium | reverse complement strand
GTCTGGGCGACCCAGCGCCCATCGAGCCCCACCTGCGCACCGCCGAGCGGTCCGCCGCCTGCGCGCTGCCGGACGTGCCCCACGATCGAGCCGTTGGTCTGCGCCGCGAGGGTGAAGACGGTTGCGGACAGGCATAGCGAGACGCCTCCGACGGTTACGGCAGCTCGAAGAGCCATATCTCTCGACCGGAGGCGATCGTTGAATCACGTGTGAACAGGTAGCCCTGCGCGACGAAGCGCCGGCCGTCTGCCGATGGCGCGGGGCGCTCGAACAACACGAACCCGTCGCCAGGAGGCGCCTGCACCAGCGAATCCGTGCCGGGAGTGGGCCCCAGGATGTGCACGTCGCCGCCGATGTCCGGAATCCCGTCCACGACCACGAACAAACGTCCGGCGGCCCACGCGACGTCGCGCACCGGGCGACCGGCGCCGAAATCATGAACCGTATCGGTCACGCCGCTTGAAAACACGTGCCGGTAGACCGCCGCGTCGTTCTCGCGGGTGAAATAAATCGTGTCGGAGCTCGCCCCGACCGTCACGGACGACGCGCTGTCGGTGCCGGGCACGATCGTGACTACGGGCGTCGCCGGCGCGAGATCGAGGATCGCGATCTCGAGTCCGACGCGCACAGTATCGGTCGAGCACATGGGGCAAGGTCGCCGATAGCTGACATCTTCGCCCACATACACGAGCCTGGATGCGTCGAGCCAACGCAGGTTGGAGACTCCCCAGTGTGTACGCCCGGAGGGAGCCAAATAGGGAAGGCTCTGAACGACCGTGCTTGCGTTGGGATCGGCGAGCGGCGCAACGACGATCGCGTTCACGCCGGGTGAGAGCGGTGGGATGGGGAGCCCGTAGGAGTCTTCTCGCACGTATGCGATCTGTCCATTGTTCGCCGCGGTCGGTGCCGCTTCCAGGAAAGCGTCAATCGAATCGTTCGACGTGGGCGTGCGGCAGGCATAGCGCGATATCGCCGCGCCGTTCCCAGGCATGAATGCGAAGCAGCGGTCGCGGTCGTCGCGATCGATGCGCTCGGTGCTGTATATGATCTGACCATCCGGCAGCCACGCCGGCGTCAACTCATCACCAGGATTCAACGTGAGTCGGATCAGCGGCGGAGCATTGAACGGTTCGGACGGGGAGTAGCCGGTCGGATGGAAGGGAGCGCCGTGCTCGCAGGCCGCGAGCACGGCGACCAGGACAATGAAATAGTGACGTCGAGCGCGCCGGCTCAGTGGAAAGACTCCGTCAATTGACCGGAGTAAAAGTTCGGCTTGCCACGCGCCTGCATTACACCGTGCACCACGAACTCCAACGCCACAAAGAACAACCCGCCCCAGATCAGCGATGGTAGTTGGCTCGTATTCCGCCCATACGCGGTCAGCACCCAGCGGGCCAGCACGTAGCACCACAGCCCGCCGGCAAACCAGCCGAACACACGGATGACTTTTCCGCTCGAGGTCTCGATCCCCGGGATCTTGAGCAACCAGACTTCCACCCAATGGCCGACGTACGTGAAGCTGAACGCGAGAATGAAGGCGTCCAGCAAGTCAAAACGAGCTGTCCCCTCCCGCGGCAGCACTGCCAAAATCGCGAACGCGAGCGGGACGGCGAGGAGCGTATTACGGGTGAGGTGTTTCACTCAGATGCACCTCCAGCCAGTCGACGACGGTGCCCCACCAGATGCGGCGATTGCGCGGCCGCAGCACCCAGTGCCCTTCGTCCGGGAAGTAGAGGAACTTCGCCTCGACTCCCATGCGTTTCGCCGCGGTAAAGGCCTGATACCCTTCCGATAGGTCCACGCGGTAGTCGAGCTGTCCGTGCACGACGAGCAGCGGGGTCTTCCAGTTGTTGACGTGGTTGAGCGGCGACCACTTTTCATACATCTCTCGATTGCTCTGCACCGAGCCCCCGAACTCCCAATCGGTGAACCACAGCTCTTCCGTGCTGCCCGCCATGCTCACCGGATTGAACACGCCGTCGTGATCGACGAGCACCTTGAAGCGGTTCGTCTGGCCGGCCATCCACAGGATCATGTAGCCGCCGTATGAGGCACCTGCGGCGCCCATGCGGGTCGAGTCTACGTACGGGAGTCGAGCTGCGACGTCCAGCCCTTTCATGAGGTCTTCAAACGGATAATCGCCCCAATGCTGTGAGATGGCGTCCGTGAATTTTTGTCCGTAGCCGGTCGAGCCATGGAAGTTCACCGCGGCCACGGCGAACCCGCGCGCCGCGAACATCTGGTAGTTCCAGCGGGGACCCCAGTTGTCCAACCACGCCCCCTGTGGTCCGCCATGAATGAGGTAGATGAGCGGGTACTTCCGGGCAGCGTCGAAACCCGGCGGCTTCTGCGACCAGCCGAACACCGAATCTCCCAGCGCGCCCACAAAGCCGAATTCCTCGAGCGGTGGCAGATCGAGCGTGGCGAGTGCTGAGTCGTTGTGATGCGTCAGCGCCTTGGCGGACTTGCCGGTGATCCACACTTCCGGCGGTTGCGTGTTGCTCTGGTGCAGATAGGCGACCGTCTTGTTATCAGGACCCACCTGGGCGCCGGTATTCACTCCACCCGTGACCACTCGCGTTCTCTTGTAGCCTGGCACATCAATACGGTAGATGTTGTCTCGCCCACGCTCTTCAACCACCGCGTAAATGCACTTCGAGCTTGGACACCAGGAATAACCGCCTACCGAAAGGTCCCAGCCGGTAGTCGCTTCGACTGGCTGTGCGACTGTCTGACCGGCTGACCGCCCGATGAGCATCAGCCGCTGCCGGTCGGCCTCGAAGCCCGCGCGCTGCATCGACAGGTAAGAGAGCCACTTCCCGTCTGGCGAATAGCGCGGCGTGTTGTCGGCACCGCGATTCCTGGTCAGGCAGGTTGGCTCGCCCCCCCCGGCCCCCCCGCCCGCGGGGCTCAGGCGAAAGAGGTCGACGTTCGTGTTGTCTGCCACCGTCGTGTCACCGTGCATCGCGACCACGATCTCCTTACCGTCGGGAGACACGGCGATGTCCCCATCGCCCCCCGTCGCGATGGCCGGCACGTCGTGATCGACGGGAGTCAGGTCGGTCGCCTTGCCGCTCCCGAGATCGACCCGGAACAGATGCTGCCGTTTGCCCGCGCGAAAGTCGTCCCAGTGCCGCCACATCAGGCCGTTCCAGATGCGCGCCTCCGTTGGATACGCGCCGTTGCGCTGATCGATCTCCTGGTTGAGCGGCCACTTGATGTCGCTGACGACCAACAAGCCGGAGCCATCGGGCAGCCACAGCGGATCCCCGGCCCCGTCGGCAAGCCGCGACACTTTCCGTGCATCCCCGCCGGCGATCGGCAGCACCCACACCTGCGCGCCGCTGTCACGCGTCGAGATGAACGCGAGCGTCTTGCCGTCCGGGGACCAGCGGGGTTGGCGATCGGATCCGGGTCCCCCAGTCAGCTGCCGCGACTTGCCCGTGGCGACTTCGACGACCCACACGCGAGCGACGTTGCGGTTGTCCTGCAGCGATGGCGCTGAGACCGTGTACGCCACCCACTTGCCGTCGGGCGAGAGCTGTGGATCGCTCACGGACTTGAGAGCGATGTAGTCCTCGAAGGTGATAGCGCGCTTCTGGGCGAGAAGGGGAAACGGGAAAAGGGAAACGGAAACCGTGAGCGCAAAGAGAAGTCGCAGGCGCATTTCAATACTCGGGGTGTGTGAGGATGGCGCGCACCAGATCGTCAAAGATTTGCGACTCGGCCGTGACGTTGCCACTCGCGTCGGTGTGCACGTTCCACGAGGCAAGCTCGTTCAGGGCCGTCGCTTCTTCATACGTCAGGTGCAGCACGTGGCCGTTAGCCGACTTCGTGGCCTTGTCGAGCACCTTCTTGAGCAC
>DATFVZ010000067.1:0-9269 GCA_035259785.1 Gemmatimonadales bacterium | reverse complement strand
GAGATGAAGGCGTCAATCATCTGCGCGGTGTCGCCCTTTTGCTGATAGCCACGCGCGATGTTTTCCCACGCGGTGCCGCTGCACGAGTCGCCTTTGAGCGCTTGCTTCGATGCCCAGATGACGCTGTCTACGGGGTGGCGCATCGCTTCGTGGATTGTCGCAATGCAGAGCCACGCCCCAGTGGAATTCGGATCGACCGCCAACGCCTTCTGCGCCTCACTGCGCGCGCGGGTGAAATTTCCCTTCTTGCGCTCCTCGTTGCAGTTGCGGATCGGCTCGCTGAGACGCACAATCGCCGCAACTTTCTGCGCAATGAGCTCGGCCAGCGCCGCGGCCGTGCCGGGATTGGCATCAGACATCGTAAACGAGCCCGACATCCCCGAGCTGGCGATGTCGTTCAGACGCACTTCCGCTTCGAGCGTGGTGCCCTTCTTGGCGTACGAGCCGGTCATGAAGGAGTGCACCTGAAGAAACCGCGCCAGCTGCTTCTCCTGCTGATCCTCGAGCAAGCCGTCGCACGGGAATCCGGAGGCCTTGAGCGCTTCGCAGAGCTTCGCCTTCGGAACCACGTTGACTTTGTTTTTTGTTAGAGCCGTGACGCGATCACGCACCGCGTCGGCCAACGCAATGCTGCCGGCCGAATCCGCGGCCGACGCCTGGAAGGGCAAAACGAGAAGTCTCTGACTCGGCGCCTGCGGCGCAGCGAGCTGCGCTGTCGCCGGTGCAACAACGGCCGCGGACAGCGCCATCACCACGTGTAACGCTCTCACCTATTTCTTCCTCCGTTACAGGCTGCTACACCCATGGGCGAAGAGGGATTCGAACCCCCGACATCCTGCGTGTAAGGCAGGCGCTCTGAACCGCTGAGCTATTCGCCCGTGCCATATCGGGGAGCGGAGGTGCTAGAGAGCCAGGCCTACTGGAAACAAAACGCAGTAGCCCAGCACGAGCAGCACCGGCGCGAGCGTCGTTGATCCCTTCGACAGCAACAAGTACCCAAGTGCAAGTGACAATATTGCTGCACCCAAGACGACATAGTTCCTTGGTCCAAAGCGCAAACGTGAACGCGCGAACGCTTGGTCGGCCATATTGGGCACGGAGTCTATTCGTTAATCCCAAGATCGTCAAGCACTTGGCTTTCCTCGGCATCGCGCGCGGCGAGGGCAGCGCGCTTCTCCCGCTGGCGCCGCCGACGCAGCACAACGAGCGCAGCAAGGATCGCGCCGATGGCGAGCCAGAAGAACCCCATCGCGCCAGCCCAGGCGAGCCAGCCGTACCTGGACGCGACGTCGCGCTGCCAGCGCTCTTCGAAGTCGCCCGCCGTGATGTGATAGGTGTCACGCACGGCGGCATCGAAGGAGGCGCCACGCGCCAGATTCGTCAGCAGCGGCTCGAGACCGCGCTCACCTCCCCACCGCTCGAGCAACAGAACGGCCGTCGCAGCGAGCGCGTAACCGGTCTGCGCGTCCGCGCGGGCGCCACGCAACGCGCGATCGACTTCGTCGAGCGTCATGCGTACGCCGCGCGCAAGCTGCCAGTTGAGCTGCAGCGCGTCGAACCTGTCCCACTCGCGCGCCGCCACTGCCGCGTACCCCTCTTCGAACCACAGCGGGGCGCGTCGCCCCGCGTACCACCGCAGGGCGAGGTGAGCGAGCTCGTGGCGCAGGGCGTTGGACCGTTGGACCGTCGGACCGTCAGTCAGGAGGACGATCGTACCGGCTTCGGGGAACGCGGCGCCTTCGCTCCAGAGCGGCAAGCGGCCGCGGGTGAGCGAATCATAGAGCTCGCGCGTTGGCGCGAGGATGATGCGAATCGGCCGGTCGGGCAACGGACCGATGCCCGGAAATCCCGTAGCGTGGTCCGCGATTTCGGCGACCGCGGTGGCGAGCCGCTCCTGGCCGGGCCATGCGACCGCGGTGACGCGCCCGACCTCGGTTGCCGTCGGTGCCTGCAACAGCAGGGCGATGAGGACTAGGCTCGCGGCGGCTCCTCGCCCCTGGCGACAAGCTCGAGCATCTCCTGACACTTCTTGCCCCACGGATTGAACTTGTTCGCCTTGAACCCGGCTTCCCAGGTGGACTTGGCCTTGGCCGGATCGCCCGCGAACCAATGCACGCGCCCCAGCTCGTAATACGCCTCGATCAGGTTTGGGCCGAGCTTCAGTGTCTTCTCGAAGAATACTTCCGCGTCTTCGTACATCTCGCGATGCAGATACACGAGGCCGAGATAGAAGTGCGCGTAGAGCGTCGCCTTCTTGTCGTTGTCGAGCCGGATGGCTTTCGACAGGTGCTCGATCGCTTCGCCGAAGATCTCTTTTTTCAGACAGATGTAGCCCACATTGATGCGGGCCAGCGAGTTCGCGGGCTCCTTCATCAGGACCTTGGAAAACGTCTGGAGCGCGTCGTCGTATGACTCGTTCAGCATCTGCGCCCACCCAAGCAGGTTCTCGGCCTGTGTCGCCCCCGGAGACAGCTGCAGCGCTTTGGTGAGGGCCTGAATCGCGCCGGTGTGATCGCCCAACGCGATGAGGCTCCATCCTTTTTCGATGAACGTGGATGCACCCAGGTGGTCAGCCTGCACCACCGGACGCGAGCCGGTGAACTCCGGGGCCGCAGCCTGCTTGGTATCGGCGGCGAGCTGCTTGTAGCGATCGACGAGTTGGCGGATGTCCTCCTTCAGATGCGAGAGCTCCGCCAGCATGCTATCGACCTTCTTGAAAAAGGCGATGATCTCGCGCTTGGCCGCTTCCCGCTCGGCCGCACCCGGCGCACCCGCGAGCTGCCGCGCGATCGCGTCGTATTCCTGCCGCAGTGCCGCTACCGGCGAATCCACCATCACCTCGCTCCCTGCAATTCCAGTTTCTCCTGCGAAGTGAGCAGCTTGTTCGTATTCAACACGATTATCGTGCGCCCATTCTGCACGACGAGGCCGGCGATGTATTCCGCCGCCAGACCCCGCACGATTCCCGGTGGCGGCGTCACGGCCTGCGCCGCGACCTGCAGGACCTCAGTCACCGCATCGACAATGACGCCGATCTTGCCTCCCTCGAACTCGAGAATGATGGTGCGGGTGTCTTCGCGCAGCGGCGCCGTAGTCCCCAACCGCTTGCGCAAATCGACGAGCGGCACCGCGCCGCCCCCGTACCGCACTACACCCTCGAGGAATTCTGGCGCCTTCGGCAGCGGCGCGGGCGCTTCGTAGCGCAGGATGCGCTCCACCTGAAAGATGGTGAACGCGAAATCCTGACCGCCCACCTTGAAGGTCACGAGCTGGACTTCATCGCCGCCGGCGCCTGCAAGATTCATCCGATGCGATCCCCCAAGGCGTCGAGATCGAGAATCGGCACGAGCCCCCCCTGCCCCCCTCCGGCGCTCGGGCCCTGTGCCGCCACTGCGCTGGCCCACGGCAGCGCCTGCCCGTGCGGGACGGGGAGCGGCTGTTCTCGAACCACCGCGTCGACATCATCGACCTCGAGCGCGACGTGTCGGCCCTTGATCTCGACGAGCACGATCGTTCTCACGCCCGGGCCCTGAGTTTCAGGCGCTGCCTGTCCCGTCAAGAATGCCCCCAGATGAATGAGCGGAACCAGGCGACCGCGCAGTGGCGTGAGACCCTGCACCGCGGGCAGCCGGCGCGGCACGGCGAGCACTTCCGTCGTATCGCCGACTTCGAGCACGCGGGCGACGGGCAGGCCGTAGGATTTCCCCTCGGAGCGAACCAGCAGATAGCCCTTCATGGTCATGAACGCGGATTCCTCTTCATCAACTCCGCCCATACCCGGTCCGCGATCCTGCCGAGCGGGAGCACCGCATCGACCCCACCCGCCTGCACCGCGGCCGCGGGCATTCCGTGCGTCACGGCTGTTTCGCGGTCCTGCGCCAGGCCCGCGGCCCCCGCGTCGTGCATCGCGCGCAGCCCCTCAGCGCCGTCCCGGCCCATTCCCGTCAACACGACACCGACGCCACGCGCGCCAAAGACCTGCGCGATGGAGTGGAACAGCGGATCGGCGGCGGGGCGAACACCCCAGATCGGAGTCGACTGATCGAGCGCGATGACCGGACCATCGTGAGCGGTTCGCACTCGCATATGATAATCGCCCGGCGCCACGTATGCCGTGTCGGCGACGATCGGGGCTCCGTCGTCCGCCTCCACAACGCGCAAGGCGCTGATCGAATCGAGTCGCTCAGCGAGACTGCGCGTGAACTTGGGCGGCATGTGCTGCACGATGAGCACCGCCGCGCCCCGGCCGGTCGGCAGACGCGGGATCACCTCAGCGAGTGCGCGCGGTCCACCGGTGGACGCCGCCACACCAACCGCCAGCCCCGCGCGGCCGCGCAATGCCAGCTCCGGGGGATGCATGACGGGCGCCGGTGGACGAGCCAGCACCTTGACGTGCGAGACGTCGGCTGCCAGCGCGCGATGAATCGCGGCGACAAGCTGAGGCCCCAACGTGGCGAGCGCGGCGCGCGAGTGCGCGCCGGCGTCAGCGGTCGGTGGAGGCTTGGCGACGATTTCCACCGCGCCCAGCTCGAGCGCGCGGATGGCGGCCCAAGTGCCGGGTCCCGCGTGCGCGCTCACGACGACGATGGGGCGCGGAGCTTCCGACATGATGTAGCCGATGGCGCCGAGGCCATCGAGCTGCGGCATCTCGAGGTCGAGCGTGATGACGTCGGGGTTGTACTGATGAGTCTTGCGGATCGCATCGATGCCGTCGCGAGCGGTCGCGACCACCCGAAACTCGTCGCCGAGCACGTCGACGAGGACTCGCCGCATCAGGGCGCTGTCGTCGGCGACGAGCACCGTCGGCTGGGTGGCGGCAGGCTGCTCGGAAGGCATGGCGGTCACATCACCAGGACATCGACGCCCACCGACCGAATCTCGACGCGGCCGTCCTTCACGTGGAAGCGGATGCTTCTGCCGAGCTCCCCGCCCACGGCCTCGCGGACAATGGGAATGGCGGCACGGCGCAGCGCGGTGCGCGCCGCGAGGACATTGCGTTCGCCCATCTGGACCGTGCCGGGCGTAACGAGCTGGCTGAACATGCTGGCGCCGCCGGCGAGCTTTGCGCACAGGCGTCGCGGATCGGCGCCGAGTGCCTTGAGACGTTCAATCATCAGCGGCACGGCGGTTTCCGGAAACTTCGCGCGATTGCTGGTGTCGCGTGACAGGCTGGTCGAAGGAAGCAGCACGTGAGCCAGCGCGCCAGCCCTGTTGTCCGGATCATACAGCATGATGGCGACGCACGAGCCGAGCCCCAGCGTCACGAGGACTCCGTCCCCGCGCTCGGCTGCCCAGTCAGCCACTGTGACAACCGTTTCCTTCAGGCTTCACCCGGCTTTACATAAATCCGCTCGCGCGGGTCGGTGAGCGTGAGCCGCTCGCGCGCCGGTCCGAAGAGCGTCTCGACCTTCCCAAGCAACAGTAGGCCGCCCGGCGCCAGGGCGGTGACGAACGTCTCGAACAACCGCTCCTGTGCCTCGCGCTCGAAGTAGATGACGACATTGCGACAGACGATGAGATCGTAGACGGGGCGCGGCGGCGCCTCCCGTGTCAGATCGTGGTGCAGTACCCGCACCACCTCACCGATACGCGCGGCGGGACGTCCGTCCACGAAGTAGCGGCGCTTCAGCTGCACTGGCATTTCCGAGAAGGCGGTCTCGGGGTACTGCGCCTGACGGGTGCGCTCGAGACTCAAGCGGTCGATATCGGTGGCATCGATCAATGACCGCCGGAGATCATCACCTAAGATCTCGGCGAGCAGCACGGCAATCGTGTATGGTTCTTCGCCCGAGGCACATCCCGCCGACCAAATCCGGAGCGATCCGCCTTCCCTCCGCCGGTCGGCCCATAGCTCTACAAGGTAGGGACGCAGCGCATCCCACGTTTCGGCGTTGCGGAAGAACTTCGTGACGTTGATAGTGAGCGTGTCGAGGAGCTCTTGGTATTCGCGCGCGTCCCGATCGAGCAACCGGGCGTATTCCCCGTATGTGTGGACGCCGCGTGCGCGCATGCGAACCGCGATGCGGCGCTTCAAGCATTTCTCCTTGTACGACTCGCAGCTCAATCCTCGCGCCTGTGAGATCTTGCGAGTGAGCGCCTCGAACTGGCCTTCCCCGTCCCCCGTCCCCCGTCCCACGTCCCCGATCACGACAACGTGCTCAACGTGTCGAGATTCGCTTTTACGAGCTCGTGCTTGGGATTCAGCTCGAGTGCCCGGCGCCAGAGCTCGCTTGCCTGCTGCCGGTCGTTTTGCTTGTACGCAATGTTCCCGAGCTTGAAGTAGATGTCGTCCCCCAGCTCGGGCGCGAGCTCGATCGCGCGCTGGTAGAGCGTCCACGCCTCGTCGTAGCGGGAGGCGCGATAGGCGAGGTCGCCGAGGTTTTTGGAGAGCTGAGGCAGGGAGGGCTCGTCGTGGAGCGCGGCGCGCGCCAGCTTCTCGGCCTGCGGCAAGTCACCGGCAAGCTCGAGCAGCACGGCGAGGTTGTTGCGCAACACGCCGTTCTGCGGGTAGGCCTCCACCCCTTGCTCCGCGATTTGCTCGGCCGTCAGGAAGTCGCCCGCGGCGGCCGCGGTCAGCACGCGCGCCCAGTACCAGATCGGCGGCACCTGCTGGACGTAGAGCTCGCGCGCGCGGTCGAGTCGCCCCGCGGCGCCGGCGTGGTCACCGCGCTTCAGGGCAACGACTCCCCACGCCACATACACGCGTGGATCGGTCTTGGCACGCGACGCCGCCTCAGCGTAGGCGGCTTCCGCTTCCGCAAGCCGGCCGAGTTGCTCGTAGGCAAGTCCGAGGTTGTGCAGCACCGCGGGCCGCGAGCCGCCTTTTTCCGCAGCGAGCCGCAGCGCCTCCATCGCCTCGCGCCAACGCGCCTGCTTCAGCGCGACGAGACCGATGAAAAAGTGGGCATTGCCGTCGACGGGCCGCAGCTCCGCCACGCGGCGGAATTCCCGGGCGGCCTCGTCCAGCATGCCCGTCTTATAGAAGGCGACGCCGAGATTGCGGTGCTCCTCGACCCGCGCGTCCGTCATCTTGGCGTCTTCCACTCCCGCCGTTCGGCCCGCGCGATGCAGGAAGCCCGCGGTCACGAGGCCGTACAGCGCCTTGCCGACTTCGAACTCCCCCATGCCGGAATCTTCGATGACCTGATTCACGTCACGCGAGCCGTCCACCAGCGCCAGCAAGCGCTCCTGTACCTCCGTGAGTTTGGCATCACTGATCTCGAGGCGGTCCCGATCGACGAGGAAAATGAGATCGAACGAAGGAATCTTCTTCTCGATCAGTCCCCATTCGTCGACGCGGCGCGCGCCCTCGAGCAGGAGCGACTCAGGATTGATGGAGACGAGAAAGTCCTGCTGCTCCGGACGAACGTCCGACTCGAAATTGAACGTCCCCTGTGTCCACGTGAACAGGTAGAACACCGATTCCTCGATCTGCATGCGCATGTAGCGCTCGAGCTCCTGCTGCGTGAGCACGTTTTGCATCACGAGGATCTCGCCGAGCTTCTTGTCGCGCTCCCGGGCCTGGCGGTGAATCGCGGCATCCAGCTGCTCCTGGGAGATCTTTTCGTGCTTGACGAGAATGTCGCCGAGGCGATCGCGGCGATTCACGATGGAGGCGTAGGCAATCCGCCCCCGGTCAAAGTAGATGTATCCGAAGTTCGAGCGGTCAGCGATGGAGAGGCAGCCGGTTTTCTGCCCGAGCGAAAGCAGCTGGAGCACGTCCGGCAGCGAGGCTTCTTTCAGCGAGCCCTTGATTGCCATCAGCGCATGTCCTCGATGACGCGGTCGGCGGCCGTCGGCCAATCCCACACCATCTTTTCGCGGCTCCGCACGCCGCCCGCGCTGGACACCACGAGGCCGCTGGTCCGGGCACCTGAGGAGCGGCGTGCCGCCGCTGAGCCTTCGAGCACCTCTCGCGCGAACGCCGCGGTGACCTGCGCCTCTTGCGTGGCCGCCGCCTCGATGACGCGCTGCACAAGTGCTGTGAGGCTGCGGACGGAATCCGCCGGGCGGTCAGCGAGATAGTCCAGCAACGCGGTATCTCCCAGCATGCGGTGATGCCGCAGCAGGCCTTCCAACACGCTGCGGCGGACCTCCTTGTCGGGCTCACCGAGCTCCGCGACGAGCCCGCCCCCGAGCCGGGACACAATGCGCTCCTCCAGCCCTTCCAAGGTGTTGGGGTGCGCGGGCGCGGAGAACACGAGCTGGCGCTCGGCGTCGAGAAACTGGTTGAAGAGGTTGAACAGCTCTTCCTGGGTGCGCTGCTTGCCGGCGAGAAGCTGGATGTCGTCGAGCACGAGCGCCGTGCACCGGCGATAGCGCGCGCGCCACCAATCCACGCGGTTGCCGTCGATCGCCGCGATCAGTTCGTCCACGAACGCCTGCGTGGACAGACACGCCACGATCGAGCCTCGTTTCTTCGACAGCTCCAGGCCGATAGCGTTCACGAGGTGCGTCTTCCCCAACCCGCTCCTGCCCACGATGACGAGCGGATTGTACTTCTTGCCCGGTTTCGCAATGACATCGCGCGCCGCGTTTAGCGCGATCCCGTTGGACGGGCCCGCGCGAAAGCTCTCGAACGGGAACGCCCCCGACGGGGCCGGCGGCGGCGCCACGCCCTCGCGCACCCGGGCGGCGGCCGCCTCGGCTTCGTCGATGCGGTCCGGATCGTGGAAGACTTTGTCGCCGGCGACCGGCGGATCCAGCGTCGCGACTTCCGCCTCGAGCGCCTTGAGCCGCTCGACATCCCGCACGTAGTCCGCGATCTGTTCGTCCACTGCCGCCGGCTTGTCCTGATCCAGGAGCTGCTCGAGGCGTCCAGTGCGATAGCCTTCGCCCTGCCAGCGCATCACCGCTTCGGTCACGCGCGCACGCCAGGTTTCGACTGCTTTCCCGACGTTGGCGGTGACATCGGTAAGGAACTGTGAGAATTCATCGGGCGAGGCGACGTTGGGAGAAGCGACGCTCGGAGAGGCGACGCTAGAAGAAGCGACGCTAGGAGAAGCGACGCTAGCCGAGGCGCCGAGCACCTTCCGGACCGCTTCTTCATTGACCGGTGCGTCGTGCACGGCTTGGAAGGCTACCACTCGGTTCAGCGCCCCCATCAGCTCGCGCACGTTCGGGAATTCGGTTTTCGCAATGGTCTCGAGCACGCCAGGCTGGAAGGCGATCCCCCGGCCTTCCGCCTTGCGACGCAGAATCGCGACGCGCGTTTCGTAGTCCGGGACTCCCATGTCGACGACCAGACCGCCGGAGAACCGGGAAATCAG
>DATFVZ010000066.1:0-8318 GCA_035259785.1 Gemmatimonadales bacterium | reverse complement strand
GCCCCCCCCGCCCCCCCCGCCCACGGCACCGCCCGCCGCCGCCGCAGCACGCCGCACCGCAGCGCCGATTATTCCCACGCCGCGATCGATCCTGGGCTTTGAGCCCGGCGATGATCGCAAGCTCGTGGAGTGGCCGGTTCTGGTGCGCTATTTCGACGCGCTGGCCAAGGCGAGCGACCGCATCGAATTCCGCGAGCTCGGCAAGACTACGCTTGGGGCGCCGTTTATCGCGCTCGCGATCTCGAGCCCGCAGAACCTCCGCCGTCTCGACTACTACCGGCTGAACAATGCCGCACTCGCCGACCCGCGGGGCTTCCGGACGAGCCGCGCCGGCCGGGAGGCCGTGCAAAACGGCAAGACGATTGTCCTGATCACCTCGAGCATTCACTCGGATGAGGTTGGCGGACATCTCACGCCCGTCGTCCTGGCGTACCGGCTTGCCACCGACACTACGCCCGAGATCCGTGAGATCCTGGACAACGTGATTCTGTGGCTCGTGCCGTCGCAAAACCCCGACGGCGTCACGATTGTCGCCCGGTGGTACAACCGCACGCTGGGCACGGCGGCCGAAGGGACGGACCCGCCCGAGCTCTACCACCACTACACGGGACACGACAACAACCGCGACTGGTACGCGTTCACCCAGGTCGAAACACGCCTCACTGTGGACTCGCTGTACAACGTGTGGCACCCGCAAATCGTCCACGACATCCACCAGATGGGATCGCAGGGCGCTCGCTTGTTTCTTCCACCGTACCTCGACCCCGTCGAGCCGAACGTCGATCCGCTGTTGATCGATGGCATCAACGCGCTCGGCACGGACATGGCATGGGATCTCGCGTCGCAGGGGAAGACCGGGATTTCGATCAATTCGACGTACGACGCGTGGACGCCGGCGCGGGCCTATCAGCACTACCACGGCGCCGTGCGCATTCTGTCCGAAACGGCGAGCGCCGACCTCGCGTCGCCGATCGAGATGCCATTTGACCGGTTGGAGGCACGCTCACGCGGCTTCAACCCGCGCGAGCGGTCGTGGAATTTCCCCAACCCGTGGCGGGGTGGTCGTTGGGCCATCCACGACATCATTTCCTATCAGAGCGCAGCCGCGTTTGCCTTACTGGAGCACGCCGCAAAGCAGCGCGCGCGCTGGCTCTCGAGTTTTCTCACGGTCGAGTCGCGGGCGGTGCGCGGCTGGCGCGACTGGCCGTATGCGTACGTCATTTCTCCACGGCAGGACTCCGTCGCCGTAAGCGCGCTGCTTGGCGTTCTCCGACGCGGCGGCGTGGAAATTCGGAGGTCCCTGCAAGCCTTCACCCTCCAGGGACAGCGTCTCCCCGCCAATAGTTACGTCATCGTCCTGCGGCAGCCGTACGCGTCATTCGCCAAGACACTGCTCGAGGTGCAGCAGTATCCCGACCGGCGGCAGTACGCCGGCGGGCCGCCGGAGCGGCCGTATGACGTCACCGCTCATACGCTGCCTCTGCTGATGGGCGTGACCGCGCTCGCCGCGAGTGACTCGCTGCGCGTACCGCTGTCATCTCCCATCACGCCACGAACCGTCACGCCCGTACCCCCTGTCCTCGTTGCGGAGAGAGGGTCAGCGGGAGAAGGTCCGCGTATCGGTCTCTACAAGTCCTACGACGCTTCGATGGACGAAGGGTGGACGCGCTGGCTATTCGATACATGGAGAGTGCCGTATACGTCGCTCGTCGATTCCGTGGTGCGGGGCGGGAACCTGAAGAGCCAGTTCGACGTCATCGTGCTCCCGGATCAGTCGCCACGCGATATTGTCGAAGGTCTGCCCGCGCGCTACCCCGCTCCATTTGCCGGCGGCCTCGGCTCCGATGGCAGCGATGCCTTGCGAGAGTTCGTCGACGATGGCGGGACGCTGGTCGCCCTCAATGAGGCAAGCCGCTTCGCAATCCAGGCGTTACTGCTGCCTGTGCGCAATGTCCTTGAGGCTGTCGGCGACGAAGACTTCTACGCGCCGGGATCCATCTTCCGCCTGCAGCTCGACACCACCCAAGCAATCGCGCGCGGCTTGCCACGGGAGACAATCGGCTGGTTCCAAGGAAGCCCGGCGTTCGAGGTGCTCGATTCGACGGTCGCGCGCGTGGTGGGGCGGTGGCCCAGCGATCCAGAGGGGGTCCTGCTTTCGGGCTGGGTATTGCACCCTGATCAGGTGGCGGGGAAGGCCGCGATCGTTGAGGTCCAACAAGGACGGGGACGGGTGATCCTGTTTGGACTGCGGCCGCAGTACCGTGGGCAGAGCATGGCAACCTACCCTTTGCTGTTCAACAGCTTACGGAGATCACAACCGGAATGAGGTGGTAATCCTTGCCGCGTCTGGGGCCAATTCCCTATGTTGATGGCCCGTATGAAGTTGGCGTTTCGAGTAGCGACGATCTTGTTGTGGGCCGCGCCCTTCGGTGGCGGCCTTTTTGCGCAGCAACTCCCCACTTCGCCGGATAGCCTGGAGCTGCGCGGCGTCAAGCTCCGGTACATCCTCCCCGAGCCGCTCTTCGACAACATGACTGTTGAGCCGGTCAAAGCGCTGTACGTCAACGCGTGGGCGTTCGGCTCGAGCAAGCTGTGGCACCTCGTGAGTCTGGCTGATTCGACCGAGATCAACGCGCTCGTGATCGACGTGAAGGACGACACGGGCTGCCTGTTGTATCCCTCGGATGTGAAAGTGGCGCAGGACATCGGGGCGACAAAGTGCGTGCGCACGCGCGACGTGCGTTCCCGTCTCGACACGCTCCGCGCCCACGATATCTACGCCATCGCCCGAATCGTCGTCGCCAAGGATCCCCTGCTGGCCGAGCGTAAACCGCATTGGTCGGTACAACACCGCGATGGCGGTTTGTGGCGCGACCGCATCGGGAGCGCTTGGGTGGATGCGTACAACGACTCGGTCTGGATCTACGCGGCGCAGCTTGCCGATGAGGCCGTGCGGCTCGGCTTCGACGAAGTGCAGTTCGACTACGTGCGTTTCCCCGACGAGCCGAAGGAAGCGATGGCGTTGGCGATCCTTCCGGCACGCAAGGCCGGCGAGTCGCAGCGCGCCGGTGTTCAGGCCGGGATCGCGATTCTCGTCAATCGCATTCAGCCGCTGGGTGTGCCGATTACGTTCGACATCTTTGGCCTCACATCGTCCGCCACCGGCGACCTCGGCATCGGGCAGGTGTGGGAAGACTTCATCACGGTCGCCGACGTGGTACTGCCCATGGTGTATCCCAGCCATTACTATCGCGGCAGTTACGGGTTGGCATGGCCCAACGGCGAGCCATACCGAGTGGTTCGCAATGCCCTAAGCGAAGCGATAGAGCGGTCCCGTCCCTATTCGAACGCCGCCATGATCCGGCCATATCTGCAGGCCTTCACGCTGGGGCGCCGCAAGCCACGCTACACGCCGCACGAGATACGCGAGCAGATCCGCGCCGCCGAAGAGCTGGGAATCGAGACGTGGGTGTTGTGGAATCCGCGCAGCGTGTACCAGCGCGACTCACTCCGCCCTTACCGCAACACGACCACGACCGTTCCGGGCGGGGCGCAGTAGTATCTATATTTCCCGCCCATGAAAAAATCCTGGATTATTTTCGCTCTGGCTGCCGCCGTCGGGGGGGGCGCATGTTCTGATCCCGGCGGCGTCGATCCCGATGCTGTTGACGGGCCGGAGCTGCATGCAGTGCGCGCCGCGCTCGATTCCGCGTTTCTCCAAGACACCACGCTGGACTCTTCATTTGCCGGCAGCGGCGGTCTATACGCGCAGATGGCGGCGCTGGTGTTCCCGTTCATCGATCGCGCGTCATACCTTGTCGCGGGAAGCGATACAACGCGGCTTTTAGGCATCGAGTTCGATATCGATGCCACGCAAGACAGCGTCCACGTCACAAGCAATTTGACGGCGATTCTCGCCTGGAATGGGTACGACGCCACGACCAACACCGTCGACTCGGTCTTCTTCCTGCTCGGATCAGGCCGTGCTCCCGTCAACGACACGCTGTGGAATCGGTTTACACTCGACACCGCCGGCACCGGCACGGGCTTCGTGATCCATCAGGCCTCGAGTGGCAGCGTAACGAAGTCGCAGTCCACCGGCGGGCATCTCCGTACCACCTCGAGTCAGTTCGGGAGCGGCCAGACCTTAGGGGGTGGGGGCGTGACGCTCACGATTTACCGGGGGCGCGTGCGTGGCGAATTCGCAATCACAGCGGCGTCGAGCTCGGCGAAGGAATTCAGCACTGACGCGCGTGCACTGAAGGTGAAACTCCGTGGCAACCTATGAGGAGGAGTTCTCGGCTACCATGCCGGGTTCCCAGGCAGTGATGTAACCGGTGATGGCTGACGCGGCGACGGTGTATGGGTTCGCCAGGTACAGCTGTCCCGGTCCTGAGCGCCCCGGAAAATTGCGGTTGATTGCGCTAATCGTGACTTCCTCGCGCGTTTTCGAGACACCGGGCCCCGCGTTTATGCACGCCCCACAGGACGGCTCCAGGAACGTCGCGCCTACCCGCTGAAACACGTCCAGGTAGCCTCGTTCATCGCAGTACCGCTTCACGTCCTGTGATCCGCACTGAATGAAGAAGCGCACCCACGGCGCGACGCGCTCCCCACGCGCCGCCGCCTCCGCGAGGACACGCGCGTACATGTCCATGTCCTCCCTCTTTCCCGCCGTGCACGAGCCGGCATACGCGATGTCGACTTTGATCTGCTGCGCGACTTCGTCGATGTAGAGACCGTTCCCAGGGTCACCGGGGAGCGCGATCATCGGGCGAATACCACCGGCATCAATGTCGATGACCGCGCAATACTCCGCGGCCGGATCGCTCGCCAAGCCGGCGCACAGTCGCTCCGCATCCCGGCGCGACATCCCGCGATAGTCCATTAGGTAGTCGACGGTCTTCGAGTCGGGCGCCACATAGCCGGTGAAGCCGCCGACCTCGGCGGTCATGTTGGTCATGGTGGCTCGCTCGTCCACCGACAGCGCCTCGACAGCATCGCCACAGTACTCCACCAGTTGCCCAATTGCCTTGCCGGTTTTGACGTACGGATGACGCAAAACCTCGAGCATGAAGTCCTTGGCGGTCACATTGTCGGGCTTCTTCCCGCGGATCACGATCTTCACCGTCGCCGGCACCTGCAGGCGCACATCCTTCGTGATCCACGAATTGAAGATCGCCGTCGTGCCGACACCAAAGGCAATGCAGCCGACGGCCCCCGCGTGCGGCGTGTGCGAATCCGAGCCGATGATCATCTGCCCCGGCAACGCGTGGGCTTCGAGGATCTTGGAATGACAGATCGCCTCCGACCCATGGTGACCGAGCCGGAGCTCCCCGTAGAGCTTGATCCCCTGCGCGGTCGCAAACTCGCGCTGCTTCTTCTCGAGCTGCAGCGCGACGTCGAGCAGGCCTTCCTTGACGCGCTCGGGAGTCATCGCTTCCGGGAGGAACGTGAGGTGGTCTCGGAACATTAGAATCGAGGCCGGATCGTTGACCTTGGCATCCTTGCCCACCAGCTGCTCGAAAAAGATCGCCGCCATCGGCGTCACGTACTCATGACTGAAACGGATGTCGGTCAGGACGAAGCCTTCATCACCGGGCTTCACGGCCGGTACGCCAACCTTGTTCTTTGCGGGATCGACGACCCACCGGCGCGCCAGGATTTTTTCGCCGAGGGTCATGGGACGTTGCGGCGTCTCGGGGGGATGCAGGACCACCTCACCCTTGAGACGCGCCATGTTGTAATTGAACAACCCGCCATGCTCGATGATGCCGCGGGTGATCTCACCTTCACCTTTGGTGAAGGTCGATAGGGGAATACTTTCGCCTCGACGCACTTTCTCGAGCAGCGAGAAGTCGGTCGTCGTGAGCACGCCGAGATTCTGACAGTTCTCGCGGTAGATCCGCTCGATGCTTTCGGCAACGACCAGCTTGATGCCGGCGCACATCTCGGCATACGGTGACTGCTCGCGCGAGGAGCCTTTCCCCCGGCGCTTCCCGCTGACCGCCGCGACGAAGCCGCCGCGCTTCACCGAGCCACGCGTGATGGGAAACTCGTCCCGGCATTTCAAGCCGAGGTAGGGGAATTCGCCCAGTGTTTCGTCGTAGTAGTAACAGATGTATGCGGGAGTGATTTCGTCGGTCGAGATGTCGTCGCGAAGCTTGTTGACCGGTGACCAGGCGGGATTGTTTCCGGCGAGCTGGTCGCGCACGAACGCCGGATCCTCGGTCAAGTAGAGGATCCGGCCTTCCAAACGCACATTTGGCTCGCGCATGCGCGAAGTATCACCCCTTGCCTGGAGGCGAGCAAGCCGATTTTCTTGCAGGCCATGCTTTTGCCCGCGCTGTTCCTTCTTCAGGCCACATTTCAAAGTCCGCGCGTGCTGGAAAGCTCCGGCGTCGCGATCAGCCGCCAATACCCCGGCGTCGTGTGGACACACAACGACTCCGGTGACGGTCCCTATCTGTACGCGACTGACTTGACTGGCGCCGATCGCGGCTTCTTGCTGGTCTCCGGCGCCGACGCGTTCGATTGGGAAGACATGGCGCTCGGCGTTTGCCCGGTTCCGTTCCACGCCGTCTCGTGCCTCTACCTCGCGGATGCGGGTGACAACCTCGGCGTGCGACCGTTTGTCACGCTGTATGCGCTGCCCGAGCCGGTGCCGCCAGACCGCCCCGGCGACACGCTCCGAATCACCAGCGCTGCTGCGATCCTGCGAGTCAGCTATCCCGACGGCCCTAAAGACGTCGAGGCGATTTTCGTATCGCCCCGCGACACCGCTGCGTATCTCGTCAGCAAAGGCCGCGGCGGATCGATCAAAGTGTACCGGGTCGGGAGCCAGGCTTGGAATGCCGCCAAGTCGGGAGCGACGGGTGATCCCGTGTTGGCGACCGTCGTGCAAACCCTCGACATCAGACCGAGCTGGGAGGCTGGCCGGGTGATTACGGGCGCCGCGATTCGTAACGACGGTCGCGTCGTCGCCCTCCGGACCTACAACGAGATCTACCTGTTCAATCCCGGCGTGGGCGGCCGCCTGGTCCCGGCGCGCGAGGAGCCGTGCAACATCGGCGGTATCGCAGTGGGGGGTGAAGCGGTCGCCTTCCTCAATGACACGACGCTGGTCATGACGAGCGAAGCGGGACCAGGCCGTCCGGGTAGAATCGACACCATCGTATGTCACCGCTAACAGGAGAAATGCAGGCCATGGCGATCAAATGCTGGAATACTGTCGCGATGCTGGCGCTCATCACCACGCCTGGGTGGACGCAAGCGTCGACGCAGTCGCGAACGCCAAGCGCTCCGATCCCCGCCGACACGGCCGCTATGGATGCCCATCTACGCTTTCTCGCGAGCGATCTGCTCGAGGGGCGCGCGCCGGCGACGCGCGGTGGTCAGCTGGCCGCCAACTACATCGCCGCGCAGTTCCAGGCCCTGGGACTCGAGCCTGCTGGCGAGAAGGGCTCGTACTTCCAGCCCGTCGCGCTTGTCGGGATGACGCCGCAACCGACCCTCGCGTGGGGGAAGGCCGGCAGTGCCCCCGATAGCCTGTCCTTCCGTGACTCGTTCGTTGCGTGGGCGGAACGGCCCGAGGCCGACATCGCGGCCAGTGGCGACGTGGTGTTTGTCGGATACGGCATTCGCGCGCCAGAGTGGCAATGGGACGATTACAAGGGCACAGATCTCAAGGGCAAAGTCCTTCTGATGCTGGTCAACGATCCGGGACTCGTAGACACGACAATTTTCCTCGGCAAGATCCTGACCTACTACGGCCGTTGGACCTACAAGCTCGAGGAAGCGGCGCGACAGGGTGCAGCCGCCGCCATTCTCGTTCACACAACGGAGAGCGCGACTTATCCCTGGGACGTCGTCCGCGGCTCGTGGACGGTGGAGCAGTTCAAGCTCGACCAGCCGCACTCGCCGAGTCTTGCAGTCGCGGGATGGGTTACCGACGGCGCCGCCCGCGCGGCGCTCGCGAAGGCAGGCCTGAATCTGGACTCACTCAGCCGTGCTGCCGCACGGCGTGATTTTCGACCGGCCGCAACCGGCATTCAGGCGACAGTCCGCGTCAGAAGCGCACTCCGGCGTGTGGAATCTGAGAATGTCGCCGCGCGATTGCCCGGCCGGGATCCGCAACTCTCCCAACAGGCGGTGTTGATCACGTCCCATTGGGACCACAAGGGGATCGGCCCCGCTGTCAGTGGTGACTCTATTTACAATGGGGCCGAGGACAACGCGTCTGGCATTGCCGCGATGCTTGGCGCGGCGGAAGCTCTGACGCGTCTACCGCGACCCGCGCGCTCAATTGTGTTCCTGGC
>DATFVZ010000065.1:0-4843 GCA_035259785.1 Gemmatimonadales bacterium | reverse complement strand
GTGAAGTTTGGATTGGGCGACGGCGGGCGCTCCGCAGAAGCGGCGCCCTCCATGAGTTTGAGCAAGTCGTCGTAGGACGTGAGCGCGGGGAAACCGGCTCCCTGGAAGGCATTACTCTGCCCGCGACCCGCCCATCCGCCCGGCGTTTCGTCCTCGTACCCGTGTAATCCGTTGCCGAGCAGGTTCAGGAAGGTGAACGTGTCGCCTTCGCCCAGGAATTCGCCCTTCGGGCGGGGCGGGGTCCACACGATGTAGCCCTTGGCTTTGAGCTGCTCCGCGGTGAATCCTGACAGACCGAAATAGTCGAAGACGTCGCCCTTCACCATTTGCTTCCCGTCGCCCCAGACGCGATACAAGGCACCTAGAGGCCCACGACTGGAAACGTTCTCCTGCGTCCACTGCGTGCCGTAGTAGACCGCATTCTCGGCGCTCGCCCCCACCTGAGCGGCGTACCCCAGGGGAACGCCGCCCGCGCCGGCAGGCAGCGTACGGATGCCGGGCCAGCGTGGCTTGATGTAATTCGCGTACGTGTCGTCCTGGTCGCCGGATGTCGAGAGGATGGCTTTGCGCGAGACCTTCTCTTGGATGGCGGACCATTCGGGCGTCGTCGAATACCGCTCTTCGATCGATTTGAGCGCTCGTGCGATCGTGCTCTGTCCACCCCAGGCGAGGAGATATACCGGGCCCGGTTCTTCGTCGAGCAGCAATCCCTTGATCAAATCGGAGCCGGGGGTGTCCTTCGAGATGTCCCCGTCGAACTCCACGTTTCCCCACCTAATCTTTGACTTGAGCTCGGCGGGCGTGGGGTAGCTCGAGTCATGCACGCGCAGGTTTGGATACACGCGCTCGTAGGTTTCGACGGCGAGGTCGATGAAACGCTCGCCCGGAGCCCAGCGCCAGGACTCACACGGGCACAGGTTCAGCCCCCACCGTGAGTACTCCCGGTTCGGCACGGACAGTTTCTTCCCCGAGCCATCGCCCTTCCAGTGAAAGCCGCTGCTTGCGTAGATGAGGCCTTCGGTCCGAAAATCGGTGCTGTAGAGCAGATAGCGGATCAGCGAGTTCGCGTCGTCGAGCTCGGGGTCGGTCGTGACGACGACGCGGGGCTTTTGCGGACCCTGAGCAACACTCGACTCGAAGCCGCCGAGGGTGAACAGGAGCAGTGTCGCAAAGCAGCAAAGCGGTTTCATTGTCGGAAAGTTACCTCTCGCACAAATTTCGGTGCATGAAAGCCCTAGCGGTTAGCTTCGTGCTTTGCGCCGCGGCTCTGGCGAAGAGCTCGGTCGGCATCTTCGATGCACACGGCGACGTGGGCCAGGTGCGACGGGCCGGTTCCGTGTCGTACAATGCCCAGCGCCAGGAGTACGTAATCTCCGGCTCGGGGCAGAACATGTGGGGCGACCGCGACGACTTCCATTTCGTATGGAAGCGCATCAGCGGCAACTTCACGCTTTCGACGCGCGCGCAGTTCATCGGCACGGGTGTCGAGGCGCATCGGAAAATCGGCTGGACAATTCGCCCATCGCTAGCAACGAACGGCAATCACGTGACGGCCGCGCTCCACGGCGACGGCCTGATCTCACTCCAGTTCCGCCGCGCGGTCGGTGGGATTACTGAGGAGGTGAAATCCAGGGACAGTCTCCCCGATTCGGACGTAGTGATCCAGCTCGAACGCCGCGGTAGAGTCTACATCATGTCGGTGGGGCGATTCGGCGATAGCCTCACAACAAACGAGCTGACCGGCGTGTCCCTTCCCGATTCCGTCTACGTCGGACTCTTCGTATGCGCCCACAACGACACCCTCGTCGAGCGCGCCGTGTTCCGGAACGTGCGGATCACGAGGAGATAGCCTCGGACCTCTGATGCGCATCGGCATCCTTGGTTCGGGCTTGATGGGCGGCAAGCTCGGCACGCTGTTCGCGCGCGCGGGCCACGAGGTGGTCTTCAGCTACGCGCGGAGCGAAGCAAAACTCAAACGGCTGGCGCGCGCAGCCAAAGGAAAGGCGAGCGCGGGGACACCGGCCGATGCCGCACGCGCGTCGGACCTGTTGCTGCTGGCCGTGCACTGGTCACGCGTGGACGACGTATTTCAGCAAGCGGGTGATCTCTCGGGGAAGATCATCGTCAGCTGCTCGCTCCCGATGAACGATGATGACACCGGCCTCGTGATCGCGCACACCTCTTCGGGGGCCGAAGCATTGGCGGACAAGGTCCCGGACGCGCGGGTCGTCTCCGCATTCAATACGGTGCCGAGTGAGGTGCTGTTCGGCGTGTTCGCGGCGCGACGCAAGGCGGCGAAGCCGAGTCTCGTCTATTGCGGGGACGACGCGCGAAGCAAGAAGATCGTGGCCCAGCTGATCGCGGACGTCGGGTTCGATCCGGTGGACGCGGGGCCGCTTCGGATCGCCCGCTACACAGAGCCGTTCGCACTCCTCATCGCGCAGCTCGCATACGAGACGCGCGGTGGACCCGAGCTGGCCTATCGATTCGAGCGGTTTCTGAAGAAATAGGCTCTCAGGACGACACACCCTCGCGCCGGAACGTCACCCATGCGAAGAGCGCAAGCGCAAGTGTGCCGAAGCCACTGATCACCTCACTGAGGACGAGCCCACGCATGAAGGCCGCGCGGGCAGCTCCTACGAGCGTTGTGCCTAGCTCGGCCGGGAGCTGCTCCGCGGCGAGCACCGCGCCGCCGAGGGTCGCCATCGCCGAGCGGGTGACCTCCGCCGGCAGGTCCACAGGTAACGCGGGTCCGAGCAGGCCACGATAGATCGCGACGCCAATGCTGCCGAAGATGGCGATTCCCATCGCGCCGCCGAATTCGGCGCACGTCTCGGAGATGCCGGATGCGGCGCCAGCCCGCTCGGGCGGCGCGGACCCGATGATAACGTCGTTGGTGAGCGTAAAGACGGGCGACGCAAAGAACGTCAGCACAAACGTCGCAACCGCAAAGAGCGGTAAGTTCCCCCTTACCTCCCCGGAAGACATGCTCGCGGCGATCAAGAAATAACCGACCGCTGACACCGCCAACCCCCAGGACATAAGGATCGCGGGCCGAATGCGCCGCGCGAGGGCCGGCGTCATCAGCGACCCCAGCACGAACCCAATCGCCCACGGCAGCGTCCAGAGCCCGCCGACAAGCGGCGAGAATCCGAGCACGAGCTGGAGATATTGTGGCAGATAGACGAAGGCGCCGAACAGACAGAGGATAGCTCCGCCGTACAGCACGAGCGACGCTCTGAACGTAGGGATGCCGAACAGCCGCAGATCGATGAGCGGATCCGAGAGCCGTTGTTGCCGCCGTACGAACACGAGAGCGATAGCTGCACCGACAAGAATCGACGCGACCGCCGACGGTCTCAGGCCGTCCTGCGCGATCAGCTTCAGCCCATAGATGATCAGCAGAACCGCCGCGAGTGAAAGCGCGGCGCTGCGCAAGTCCAGTTTACCGGCGTTGGGGTCGCGATACTCCGGCAGCAGAAACGGCCCCACCACGAGCAGCAGAATCATGATCGGCACGCTGATCAGAAAGACGGCGCCCCACCAGAAGTACTGCAGTACCGCGCCGCCTACCACAGGCCCAATCGCACCACCGACGGAAAATGAGATGATCCAGATACTGATCGCCCGCGTGCGTTCGTGGGGGTCGTGAAACATGTTGCGGATCAGCGAGAGCGTTGACGGCGCGACCGTGGCACCGGCGATGCCGAGCAGAGCGCGGGAGACTATCAACATCGTCGCGCTGGTCGAGAATGCCGCGAGCACGGACGCCGCCCCGAAGAACGCGGCCCCGACGAGCAGCAGGCGGCGCCGCCCGATGCGGTCGCCCAACGTTCCCATGGTGATGAGCGAGCCGGCGAGCAGAAACCCGTAGATATCAATGATCCAGAGCAGCTGCACGCTGCTCGGCTCGAGATCGATGGTGAGGCGCGGCACCGCCAGGTGCAGCACCGTCAGGTCCATGGAGTACAAGAGACACGGTAACGCGATGACCGCTAATCCGATCCATTCGCGCTTGCCGGCCTTGGGTGGCGCTTCGTTGATTGGTCGCCCCTGTTGGTTTCTCTAGAAAATCGTCGAACGAGCTGCCACGAAATCGACGAAAGCTACGAAACCGCTGCGAGGGGCACGAACCGGAAGCCATCGGCGAGCAGCATCGGGACCAGGGCGCGAGTCAGCTCGGCGCTGCGATTCCCCTCAGCCATGATCCGGAACTCGGGCTCGGGCCGGTTGTGCGCCTCGGCCGTGTAGTCGTGCAACAGGACGATCCCTTTCCTTTTCGCTTTTGCGTGGGCGCGAAAGCAACTCGCAACATCGATTGGATCCTCGCCCTCGAGCCACGACTTCCAGTCGGTGCAATGGATCTCCCAATTGAACGGCCCCACATGCGCCGGGCTAAGCACGTCATCGGCATTGAGCGCAGCGGCGATCTGCGGATTCCACGCACCGTACGGCGGCCGGAAGGCGACGGCCTGCTCGCCGCTGAACAGCGCCGCGGTTCGCATCAGCTCGTCCACAATGTCGCCGCCGCTCTCGAGCTGCGCGGGAAGGCCGTTGTAGAAGTGCGTCCAGGTGTGATTGCCTAGGCGATGGCCAAGCGCGCGCACGCGCGCGGGAATGTCAGGCATTTTCTCGATGGAGTTGCCGACCACAAAAAACGTCGCCTCGATCCCCATCTCCAACAGATACTAGGCGACGGCCAGGGTCTGAGGACCCGGGCCGTCGTCGTAGGTCAACACGAGGTGACCGTCCGGCAGGTCAGCGCCGGTGATGGGCTCGGTGGCGAACATGAGGGCACTGATATAGCCCTAAGGCACGTACGGCGGCCAATACCCCGAGGGGG
>DATFVZ010000064.1:0-4468 GCA_035259785.1 Gemmatimonadales bacterium | reverse complement strand
TGCTCGCCAAGACGGCCGAGGAACGCTACCAGACCGCGGCCGGTGTCGAGAGTGATCTTCGGCGCTGCCTTGCCGGGTGGGATGTCCAGCGGCGGATCGCCGAGTTCCCGCTCGGCGAACGCGACACACCCGACCGGCTGCTGATTTCCGAGAGACTCTACGGGCGGGCGCACGAGGTCACGACCTTGGTCGCCTCCTTCGATCGCATCGTCAAGAGCGGCACGCCCGAGCTGGTGCTGGTGTCCGGATACTCCGGCATCGGCAAATCCTCGGTCGTCAATGAACTCCATAAGGTGCTGGTGCCACCGCGCGGGCTCTTCGCCTCAGGCAAGTTCGATCAATACAAGCGCGACATTCCGTATTCGACACTCGTTCAGGCTTTTCAGAGCCTCGTCCGGCCTCTACTCGGCAAGAACGACACCGAGCTGAGCGGTTGGCGCGAGGCCCTGCTGGAGGCGCTGGGCCCGAACGCGGGGCTCATGGTCGACGTTGTCCCCGAGCTGAAGCTCATCATCGGCGACCAGCCTCCGGTTCCTGAGCTTCCGCCACAGGACTCGCAACGGCGTTTCCAGCTTGTGTTTCGGCGGTTCATCGGTGTCTTCGCCCGGCCGGAGCATCCACTGGCGCTTTTCCTGGACGACTTGCAATGGCTCGACGCGGCAACACTCGATTTGCTCGAGGATGTGTTGACCCAATCGGATCTGCAGCACCTCATGCTGATCGGCGCCTATCGCGACGACGAAGTCACGGCCGCCCATCCGCTGATGCGGAAACTCGACGCGATCAAGACCGCCGGCGGAAAGGTCGCCGAGATCACGCTTGCGCCGCTCGCCCGAGAGCACCTCGGGCAGCTGATTGCGGACGCTCTTCGCTCTGAATCGGAGCGCACCACGCCGCTGGCGCAACTGGTGCATGAGAAGACGGGAGGCAATCCGTTCTTCGCCATTCAGTTCATCTCTTCGCTCGCCGAAGAGGAAATGCTCACCTTCGATCATGATGCTGCGCGCTGGTCCTGGGATCTCGGCCGGATTCGCGCCAAAGGATACACCGATAACGTCGTGAACCTGATGGTTGGGAAGCTCACCCGCCTGCCGACCGAAACGCAGAAGGCGGTGCAGCAGCTGGCTTGCCTCGGAAACACCGCTGAGATCACGACACTATCGATCGTCCTCGGGACTTCGGAGGAGCAGGTGCACGCGGCTCTGTGGCCGGCCGTCCGTCAGGAATTGATCGGGCGCCGAGCGGGCGCCTACCAGTTCGTCCACGATCGCATTCAGGAGGCCGGCTATTCGCTGGTATCGGAAGAGCAACGCGTCGAGATGCATCTTCGAATCGGGAGGCTGCTCGCGACGCACATCCCGCCAGAAAAGCAGGAGGAGGCGATCTTCGAGATCGTCAATCAACTCAACCGCGGCGCGGCCTTGATCGTCTCACGAGACGAGCTTGAGCAATTGGCGAAGCTCAACCTGATTGCGGGTAGGCGTGCCAAGTCTTCTACGGCGTACGTCTCATCCCTCAGTTATCTCGTCGCTGGTGCGGCATTGTTGGGAGACGATTGCTGGGAGTCCCGGCCGGACCTCGTGTTCGCCCTGGAGTTGCTTCGGGCTGAGTGCGAGTTCCTGACTGGCGAAGTGGCGGCCGCGGAGGCGCGCTTGACGATGCTGTCGTCCCGCGCCGCCAATGCCATTGACCACGCGACCGTCGCTTGCTTGCGCGCTGATGTGTACACGACGCTCGATCGGAGCCACCGCGCGGTCGAAGTCTGTCTCGCCTACCTCCGTGATCGGGGCATCGAGTGGTCGCCCCATCCGACAGACGAGGACGCGCGACGAGCATACGAGCGGACATGGTCACTCCTCGGAGGCCGCGAGATCGAGGAGCTCATTGAGCTGCCGTTGATGAGCGATCCGGTATCCATCGCGACGCTGGATGTGCTGAGCAAGGTCGTAACGCCCGCGAGATTTACAGATGCAAACCTGGTTTTCCTGGCCGTCTGCGGCATGGTGAATCTCAGCCTGGAAAATGGCAATGCCGATGCGTCCTGCATTGCGTATGTCTGGCTGGGCGCCGTCGCCGGACGGCGGTTTGGCAACTACAAGGCGGGTTTTCGGTTCGGCCGGCTCGGCTGCGACCTGATCGAAAAGCGTGGGTTGAAACGCTTCGAGGCCCGCACGCTCATGGCTTTCGGCATGTTCATCCTGCCATGGAGCCATCATGGGCGAACTGGGCGCGATCCGCTGCGTCGCGCCTTCGACTTGGCGAGTGCAATCGGGGACCTCACGTTCGGAGCATATAGCTGCAACTTCCTGATTACGAACCGTCTCGCGACGGGGGATCCGCTCGCTCGCGTACAGCACGAAGCGGAGCAAGGCCTCGAGTTTGCCCAGAAAGTCCGCTTCGGGCTCGCGATCGACATCATCACCGCGCAGCTTGGGCTCATCCGCACACTCCGCGGCTTGACGGCGACATTCGACGACGCGCGGCGCGATGAGCTTCGGGTCGAGCGCCGTCTGTCGAGTGATCCGGCGCTGGCGATCGCTACGTGCTGGTACTGGATTCGAAAGCTACAAGCGCGCTTTTTTGCGGGGGACTATGCATCAGCTGTTGACGCATCATTGAGCGCGCAACGGCTGCTTCGGACGTCGTCGTCTTTCTCTGGCACGGTGGAGGCGCATTTCTACGCGGAAGCGCATTTCTATGGTGCGCTTAGCCACGCGGCGTCCTGCGACGTCGCGTTCCCGGTGCAATGCCGGGAACATGTCCAGGCGTTGACCGCCCACTACAGACAACTTCTAGAATGGGCGAAGAACTGCCCGGAGAATTTCCAGAACCGCGCCGCGCTGGTCGGCGCGGAGATCGCTCGCCTCGAAGGCCGGGAGCTGGACGCCGAGCGGCTTTACGAAGAGGCGATCAGGTCAGCGCGCGAGAACGGCTTTATCCACAATGAGGCGCTCGCCAGCGAACTGGCGGCTCGCTTCTACGCTGCACGCGGCTTCGAGACCATTTCGCATGCGTATCTGCGAAATGCCCGTTACGGCTATCTGCGCTGGGGCGCTGACGCCAAGGTCAGGCAGCTCGATCAGCTCCATCCGCACCTGAGGACAGAAGACACTGTCGCTGCGCCGACCAGCACGATCCAGGCGCCTGTGGAACACCTCGACCTCGCGACAGTTCTCGAAGTGTCGCAAGCCGTCTCGGGCGAGATCGTGCGGGAGAAGCTCGTCGAGACGCTCTTGCGTACGGCCGTCGAGCACGCGGGCGCCGAACGTGGGCTGCTCATTCTGCCGCGCGGTGGCGAACTGTCGATCCAAGCGGAGGCCAACACCAGCGGTGGTTCCGTGACGGTTGGTCTGTGCGAGACGCCCGTCTCGGCGGCTGAACTTCCGGAGTCGGTTGTCCGTTATACCGCACGCACCCACGAGAGCGTGATTCTCGACGATGCTGCGGCACAGAACCCGTTTTCCACCGATGAGTACATCCGTGCGCAGCGCGCCCGGTCGATACTGTGCGTGCCCCTCGTGAAACAGACCGCGCTGGTTGCCCTGCTCTATCTGGAAAACAACCTCGCGCCGAACGTCTTTACGCCCGGCAGGATTGCCGTCGTGAAGTTGCTCGCGTCCGAGGCGGCGATGTCGCTCGACAACAGCCGTCTGTACCGCGAGCTCGAGGAGCGGGAAGCGAAGATCCGGCGGCTGGTCGACGCCAACATCATCGGGGTCATCATCGCCGACCTGGACGGCTCGATCATCGAGGCCAACGAGGCCTTCCTCGAGATGCTCGGGTATAGCAGGGACGACCTCGTGGTGGGACGACTTCGATGGACCGAGCTGACGCCGGTCGAGTGGCACCCGGCTACGCAGCGCGCCATCGCACAAATACGGGCAACCGGACGGTGTGACGCCTATGAAAAGGAATACATCAGGAAGGACGGGAGCCGGGTGCCGGCGCTGGTCGGGGGGGCGGCGTTCGAGGACACGCGGAGTCAATCCGTCGGGTTTGTCCTCGATCTCAGCGAGCGAAAGCGCTCGGAGGAAGGCCTGCAGCGGGCACACGCCGAGCTCGCGCACATCAGCCGCGTGATGACCGTCGGGGAGCTGACGGCGTCGATCGCCCACGAGGTGACCCAGCCCTTGGCGGCGATCGTCACCAACGGCGATGCGTGCGTGCGGCTGCTCGCGACCGAGCCGCCGAATCTGAGCGAGACGCGGAACGCGGTGGGCAGCATTATCCGGGATGCGAGGCGGGGGGTCGCCGTCGTCGCCCGCGTGCGCGCACTGCTGAAGAAATCCGACGTCGACAGAACACCGCTCGACCTCGGGCAGCTGATTCGAGACATGCTCGCGCTGGTGCAGTCAGAGATGGCGCGGCATCGGATCGTGCTGCGGACGTCGCTGTCGGACGACCTGCCACCGGTGCTCGGCGATCGGATTCAGCTGCAGCAGGTCGTGCTGAATCTGCTGACCAACGC